>NZ_JAGYGD010000004.1:0-273951 GCF_019947275.1 Pseudomonas sp. GL-RE-29 | reverse complement strand
GTGTCAGACACATCAATGTCCACTGACACACCATCGCCAGCAAGCCGGCTCCTACAGGTTTTTTTGCGCCTGTGGAAATCAGCGGCGGTCGGCAACTACGCCAATCAGCACCAACACACCGGCGCCAGGGTGTAATTGTTGAACTGGCTCAAACCGCGCACTATCCATCGTGTGTGGGATCTGAAGTTCGAGAAGCAGTCCAAAGCCAAACGCTAACAACCCTGTAGGAGCCGACTTGCTGGCGATGGGTGTCAGACACATCAACGTCTACTGACACTCCATCGCCAGCAAGCCGGCTCCTACAGGTTTTTTTGTGTCTGGAAATCAGCGGCGGTCTGCGACGACGCCAATCAACACCAACACCACCAACAACACCGGCGCCAGGCTGTAGTTGTTGAACTGGCTCAAGCCTTTGACGATCCACGGCGTGGCGTAGATCAGCGCAGCGCCGCTGCCGACCATGCACAGCAGGGACATCAGCGGTACGCGCAAGGCGCCGGCGATGCTGCCCAGGCGCTGCTCGACCCAGCCTTTGAAATCCGCACCAAACAGCACCAGCAGGCAACCCACCAGGGCCAGGGCGATTTCCGAGAGGTTGCTGCGGCTCCAGCGAGACACGGTGGCGAGCAGGTCGAGTACCAAATCCATTCGTTTTCCCTTAAGGCTGAAATCAGCTCAGAAATTTCTGCAGCAAGTCGTTGAGGAATAGCTGTCCGCGCTCGGTGGCCGCCAGACGTGACGGTTCGACCTGCAACAGACCGCTTTGTTCGGCTTCGCAGCGAGCTTCGGCAAGGCTTTCCAGTGATAGGCCGGTGCGCTCCGGATACAGGCACGATTCGACACCAGCGGTCAGGCGCAAGGCGTTCATCAGGAATTCGAACGGCATCTCGTCGTTGGTCAGGGCTTTCTCGCCCGCCTGAAAGCTTTTCGCCGGGTTGAGGTAATCCTTCGGCAGGCGCGTTTTCCAGGTGCGCACAATGCGCCCGTCCGGATGGCTCAGCTTGCCGTGGGCGCCTGCACCGATGCCGATGAAGTCGCCGAAACTCCAGTAATTTAGGTTATGCCGCGCCGGACGACCGGGCTGGGCATAAGCCGAGACTTCGTATTGCGCGTAACCGTGTTCGGCCAGCAGCGCTTGCCCCGCCTCCTGAATGTCCCACAGCGTGTCGTCTTCCGGCAGCGTCGGCGGCTGGTTCCAGAACACTGTGTTCGGCTCCAGGGTCAGTTGATACCAGGATAAATGTGTCGGCTTCAGGGCGATAGCGGTGCGCAGGTCGGAGAGGGCATCGTCCAGGGACTGATTTGGCAAGCCATGCATCAAATCCAGGTTGAAGTTATCGAACCCGGCCTGACGCGCCATCCCTGCGGCGCGTACCGCCTCGTCGCCGTTGTGGATGCGGCCCAAGGCCTGGAGTTTTTCCTGCTGGAAACTCTGGATGCCGATCGACAGGCGATTGATCCCCAGTTTCCTGTACGCCACGAACTTGTCTTGCTCGAACGTCCCCGGATTGGCTTCCAGCGTGATTTCGATGTCACTGGCAAACGCGATGCGCTGTTCGACGCCCTTGAGCAAACGCCCCAAGGCTTCGGCGCTGAACAGGCTTGGCGTGCCGCCACCGAAGAAAATCGAGCTCAGTTCGCGGCCGTAAACGGCGTGCAGATCCTGATCGAGATCTGCCAGCAACGCGTCGACGTACTCTTCTTCCGGCAACACGGGGCTGGCGGTGTGGGAGTTGAAGTCGCAATAAGGGCATTTGCGTACACACCACGGAATGTGGATGTACAGCGCCAAGGGCGGCAGCACAGGCAGGGCCGCCCGAGGCGATTGTGCGTCGCCGCCGAAGATCAGCGGCGACGCGGATGATTCACCGGTCATTTCAAGCCCAGACGCTGGCGCAGCAGATCCATTGCACGGGCGCGGTGGCTGATCTGGTTCTTGTCGCCCGGGCTCAACTCGGCGCTGGAGCAATCGCGCTCCGGCACCCAGAACAGCGGGTCATAGCCAAATCCGTGTTCGCCGCTGGCCTCGGTCAGGATGCGCCCGTGCCACAGGCCTTCGCAGAGGATCGGCAGCGGATCATCGGCATGCCGCACCAGCGCCAGCACGCAGACAAACTGCGCGCCGCGTTCGGCTTCGGGTACGTCCTTCAACACGTCGAGCAATTTGGCGTTGTTCGCCGCGTCGCCCTTGCCGTCGGCATAACGTGCCGAGTAGATGCCCGGTGCCCCGCCAAGGAAATCCACCGCCAGCCCGGAATCGTCGGCTAGCGCCGGCAAGCCGGAGATGCGCGCGGCATTGCGGGCCTTGAGGATGGCGTTCTCGACGAACGACAGGCCGGTTTCTTCAGGCTCGACCTGGCTGAACTCGCCGATCGAGCGCAGTTGCACCGAGTCGCCGAGCATGGCCTGGAGTTCCTTGAGTTTGCCGGCGTTATGGCTGGCCAATACGAGTTGCGTGAAATTGATCATTCGCCGGGGAAGAGCTCTTGGTTGAAATTGATGGTGTTGATTTTGTCACCGGTCTGCACCTTGATGTCGAAGGTGCGGGTTTCCTGTTGTTCCACCGGGAACTGGGCGATGTAGTAAATCGCGCCTTGCTCGGTGATCTGGCGGAAGTTCAGGTTCACGCTCTGGCTGGTCAGGTCTTTGATCGTACCGCTGACCTGGGCCATCTGCGGCTTGCCGTCCTTGAGCACCGAAATGTTGATCACGCCCTGGTTCTTGCTGCGTGTGAGTTCCGCGGCTTTGGCGATGTCGGGTGTCAGGAAGGTGGAGTTGAACGTGTTGTAGTGCACCGTCACATCGCCAAATTTTTCCTGGCGTTCACCTTTGATGGCATCAGCGGCCATGGCGGTGACGCTCAGGCAGGCGGTAAGCAAAAGCAGCGCTAGACGACCCATGATCATTCTCCTCGAAAAGTGGTGATTCAGACCGCGACCTTGTGGTCTGCAAGCCCCGGGCTGCTGACGCGGTAGATACCGATCTCACCTAACAGATTAGGCCATAGCTTACTGGCCCACCCGTGCCGATGCTGTTGATCCACGGCAAGCCGATCAATGACCTTGGCTTCACGTTCGCGGCACAAGGCTTCAAAGTCCGCGAAGGTGCAAAAGTGGATGTTCGGCGTGTTGTACCAGGTGTACGGCAGGAACTCGGAAACCGGCATCCGCCCCTTGCTCGCCAGGTACCAACGGCAGCGCCAGTGGCCGAAGTTGGGGAAGGTGATGATGCATTGGCGGCCGACCCGCAGCATTTCATCGAGGATCTTGTCCGGGTAATGCACCGCTTGCAGTGCCTGGGTCATGACCACGATGTCGAAGCTGTTGCTGGCAAAGTTACCCAGGCCCTTGTCCAGGTCCTGCTCGATGACGTTGATGCCTTTGGCCACGCACTCGGCAATGTTGTCCGGGTCGTTTTCCAGGCCATAGCCGGTGACTTGTTTGTTGTCGCGCAGCCAGGTCAGCAGTTCGCCGTCGCCGCAGCCGAGGTCGAGCACGCGGCTGCCAGCGGGGATCCATTCCTGGATGATTTCCAGATCAGCTCTCATGGCTTTCTCACAACGTAATGCGGTTCATGTAATTGCCGAACGCCTGCAAATAGCGTGGGATCGGAATCAGGAAGGCGTCGTGGCCCTGGGGTGCATCGATTTCCAGGTAGCAGACGTCCTTGCGCGCGGCCATCAGCGCATCCACCAGTTCCCGGGAACGGGCAGGGGAGAAGCGCCAGTCGGTGGTGAACGACATCACGCAGAACTTGGCTTTGGCGTTTTCGAAGGTTTTTGCCAGGTTATCGTCGAAATTCGCAGCCGGATCGAAGTAGTCCAGCGCCTTGGTCATCAACAGATAGGTATTGGCGTCGAAACGTCCGGAGAACTCTTCGCCCTGATAGCGCAGGTAGCTTTCAACCTGGAATTCGACGCTGTGGAAGTCGTAGTTGAGCTTCTCGCTTTTCAGGCCGCGACCGAATTTCTCGCCCATGGAATCGTCGGACAGGTAGGTGATGTGCCCGACCATCCGCGCCAGCATCAGCCCGCGCTTGGGGATCACGCCTTGTTCCTGGAACGAACCGCCGTGGAACTCGGGGTCCGTGAGGATCGCCTGGCGCGCCACTTCGTTGAAGGCGATGTTCTGCGCCGACAACTTGGGCGCCGAGGCGATGGCCAGGCAGTGCCGCACGCGATCCGGGTAGGTGATGGTCCACTGCAAGGCCTGCATACCCCCCAGGCTGCCGCCGATGACGGCGGCCCATTGGCCGATGCCGAGCAGGTCGGCGAGACGCGCCTGGCTGTGCACCCAATCTTCGACTGTCAGCACCGGGAAATCGGCGCCGAACGGCTTGCCGGTTTCCGGGTTGACGCTGCTCGGGCCGGTGGAGCCGTTGCAGCCACCGAGATTGTTCAGGCTGACCACGAAGAACTTGCTGGTGTCGATGGGCTTGCCGGGGCCGATGCAGCTGTCCCACCAACCGGGTTTGCGGTCGTCGGCGCTGTGATAGCCGGCCGCGTGGTGGTGGCCGGACAAGGCGTGGCAGATCAGCACGGCGTTGCTCGCCGTGGCGTTCAGCGTGCCGTAGGTCTCGTAAATCAGGTCATAGGCCGGAAGCGAACGACCGCAGGCCAATGCCAGGGGTTCGCTGAAGTGCGCCACTTGCGGCGTCACCAGACCAACAGAATCGGGGGGAAAGGCAGCTGGCATCGACCCTGCTCTCGTTGAAATGAGGCGTAAGTCTAAAGACCAGTGGGGTTAGCGGCAAGCAAAGGCCGGGGCTTATTGTTTCCCTGTTAGACCGAGGCGCTACCATCGCCAGCAAGCCGGCTCCTACAGGGGGAACGCGTACCCTTGTAGGAGCCGGCTTGCTGGCGATGAACGATAACGCGGTCTTAGATCAGCCCGAACAATTCCTTCGGCATCAACGCGTAGTAAGCAAGGCGCGGAATCAGCCAGCTCTGCAGCAATTGCAACGCGATGAAGGCAAAGATCGGCGAGATGTCGAGGCCGCCCAGGTTCGGGATGATCCGGCGGAACGGCGCGAGTACCGGTTCGGTGATTTGCTGGACCAGTTCCGCACCCGGGTTGTGGCTGCCCGGAGCGACCCAGGACAGGATCACGCTGATGATCATTGCCCAGAACAGAATCTTCAAAAACAGCGCGAAGATGCCGATCAAGGCCCACGGCGCCAGGAACAGTACGTCGACCGAGTAGCCGCTAAGCAGCAGGATCACCGCGAACAGTACCATTTGCACGATCAGCGCCAAGACCAGCGACGACATGTCCAGCCCGAACATGCTCGGAATCACCCGGCGCAGTGGCTTGAGCAATGGTTGAGTGGCCTTCACGGCGAATTGGCAGAGCGGGTTGTAGAAGTTCGCCCGCACCAGTTGCAGGATGAACCGCAGCAGTACGATCAGCAAATACAGGCTGCCCAGGGTTTGAATCACAAAAATGGCAGCGTCATTGAGTCCGAGCATTATTGATTCCTTTGTAAGAGCTGATTAGCGGCCGAGTTGCTCAGCCATTTCGGCGGAGCGGTGCGCAGCGGCGCCGAGTGCTTTTTCTACCAATGCTTCGAACCCGTCGGCCTGGAACGACTTGATCGCCGCTTCAGTGGTGCCCGCAGGCGAGGTGACGCGGCGACGTAGTTCTGCGGCGTCAACATCGCTGGCCACGGCCATGTGCGCAGCGCCCAATGCGGTCTGCAAGGTCAGTTGCGCGGCAATGTCCGCAGGCAGCCCGAGTTTCACCCCGGCAGCGGTCATGGCTTCGATAAGCAGGAAGAAGTACGCCGGGCCGGAGCCGGACACGGCAGTGACGGCATCCAGTTGCTGTTCTTCGGTCAACCACAGGGCGATGCCCACAGCCGACAGCAGCTCTTGTGCTTGCTGGCGCTGATCGGCATTCACTTCGGCGGTGGCGAACAAGCCGCTCACGCCTTGGCGCAGCAGCGCCGGGGTGTTGGGCATGCAGCGCACGATCGGCTGGGCGCCGAGCCAGTTGTTCATGCTGGCGCAGGTGATGCCGGCGGCAATCGACACCACCAGTTGATTCGGTTTGAGGCTCGGACGGATCGCCTCACAAACGGATTTCATCGCCTGGGGTTTGACCGCCAGTACGACCACGTCGGCATCCTGGATGGCTTCGGCGTTGTCGGCGAACACCTCTATGCCGTGCTCGGCCTTCACGCGCACACGTGTTTCTTCACCCGGATCGCTGGCGCGGATCTGCGCGGCGTCCAGACCTTTGGCCCGCAGGCCGCCGATCAAACTGGCCGCCATGTTGCCGGCACCGATAAAGGCAATACGCGTCTTGCTCATGTCAGGTCCTTATAAAGAAGAGGGTCAGCCATGGTTATGGCCGATCGTAATCGCGGGCGCCAAATAGCGCGGTACCGATCCGCACCCAGGTGGCGCCCATGGCAATGGCCGACTCGAGGTCGTGGCTCATGCCCATGGAAAGTGTGTCGAGCGGCAAATTGAGGCTGGCTTGCAGGCTTTGCACGGCAGCGAAAGCGGCATCCTGGGCGGCGCGATCTTCAGTCGGCTCGGGAATGGCCATCAACCCGCGCAACTTCAGGCGCGGCAGCTCGCTGATGGCATTGGCCAGGGCCGGCAGATCGGCCGGGGCACAGCCCGATTTGCTGGCTTCACCACTGACGTTGACCTGGATGCAGATGTTCAACGGTGGCAGATCGGCAGGACGTTGTTCGGAAAGGCGTTGTGCGATTTTCAAACGATCCACGGAATGCACCCAGTCGAAATGCTCGGCAATGGCGCGAGTCTTGTTCGATTGAATGGGGCCGATGAAGTGCCAGATCAAGGGCAGGTCGGCCAATTCGAGCTGTTTGCCCAGTGCTTCCTGCAAGTAGTTCTCGCCAAAGTCGCGCAGGCCGGCGGCATAGGCTTCACGCAGGGCTTGTGCGGGTTTGGTCTTGCTTACGGCCAGCAGCTGGACGCTGTTTTCGGCGCGGTTGGCGGCGAGTGTTGCAGCGTGTATGCGCGAACTAACCAGTGAAATGTTGTCTGCTATGGTGGACATCAAATCCTGCCTGAAAAAGTGCCTGCACTCGATCATGCGGCGTTAAAAGTCACCTCAGAATGCTCATTGACTGACGTCAACTCCGCTTCTTCGCTGACTTTTGCCTTGCCTGATCATCGCTCGGCGACTTTTCAGGCAGGATTTGGCGCCAGCGGCTGAAGGTTCGCGGCATTCTACTGGAATTGAGGAGCGCTATGGATATCACTGAACTGCTGGCGTTCAGCGCCAAACAAGGAGCTTCCGATCTGCATCTGTCCGCCGGCCTGCCGCCGATGATTCGTGTCGACGGCGATGTGCGGCGGATCAATTTACCGGCACTGGATCACAAGGAAGTACAGGCGCTGATCTACGACATCATGAACGACACCCAGCGGGTCGACTTCGAAAAGCACCTGGAAACCGACTTTTCCTTTGATGTGCCCGGCGTGGCGCGCTTTCGGGTTAATGCCTTCAACCAGAGCCGCGGTGCCGGCGCGGTGTTCCGTACGATTCCCTCCAGGGTCCTGAGCATGGAGGAGCTGGGGATGGGCGACGTATTCCGCAAGATGACCGACGCACCCCGTGGCCTGGTGCTGGTGACGGGCCCCACCGGCTCCGGCAAGTCCACCACGCTGGCGGCGATGATCGATCACCTGAACAACCATCGCCATCACCACATCCTCACCATCGAAGACCCCATCGAGTTCGTCCACGAATCTCGCAAATGCCTGATCAATCAGCGTGAGGTGCACCGCGATACCCGCAGCTTCGCCACGGCCCTGCGCTCGGCGCTGCGAGAAGATCCGGACGTGATTCTGGTGGGGGAGATGCGCGATCTGGAAACCATTCGCCTGGCCCTGACTGCCGCCGAAACCGGTCACCTGGTGTTCGGCACGCTGCACACCACATCGGCGGCGAAAACCATCGACCGGATCGTGGACGTGTTTCCGGGGGACGAAAAACCCATGGTGCGCTCGATGCTTTCCGAGTCGTTGCTGGCGGTGGTGTCGCAGACGCTGGTGAAGAAGATCGGCGGTGGGCGCATTGCTGCCCACGAGATCATGCTGGGGACGTCGGCGATTCGTAACCTGATCCGCGAAGACAAGGTGGCGCAGATGTACTCGTCGATTCAGGCAGGAGGATCGCTGGGGATGCAGACGCTGGATATGGGTTTGAAGGATTTGGTGACCAAAGGGCTGGTCAGTCGTGAGCACGCGCGGGAGAAGGCGCGGTCACCGGACAATTTTTGAGGGATGGAATACAGCACTGTGGCGAGGGAGCTTGCTCCCGCTCGAGTGCGCAGCGCTCGCGTTTTTTGGGGTCGCTTCGCAATCCAGCGGGAGCAAGCTCCCTCGCCACAAGTGCCCGCCTCAGAGGACGGGCGCTTTCAAATCAGCGCTGAACAACCCGCATCGCGTTCTGTTCTTTTGGAAGAACCCGCTTGGCCACTACGTAGTGTTTTTCCCAATACGGTTTCTTCAAGGTGTCGATGGAGACCGACTTGCCACGGCGCGGTGCGTGGATGAAGCGGTCGTTGCCCAAGTAGATGGCAACGTGATTGACTCGGCGACTCTTGATGTTGAAGAAAATCAGGTCGCCCGGCTTCAAGTCTTCGCGATCGACTTTCTCGCCGTGACCGCTGGCCATGGCATTGGAGGTGCGTGGCAGGTCAAACGTGGCGTCGTTGAACGCGTATTTCACCAGGCCGCTGCAGTCGAAGCCTTTGCTCGGGCTGCTGCCGCCCCAACGGTAGGGCGTACCGAGGACGTTAACAGCGCGGCTCAGCACGTTGCTGCTTTCCTTGGTCGCCATCGGCGGGACCAGGCTGCTGTTGCTGGTCAGCTGAGGCGCGAGCTTGACCGTTTTTTTGCTTTTGCTGGAAGGGGCAGAAGCGTGGGATTTTGGGGTGTAACCATTAACGTTTGGAAGACGTTGCTCACGATTGGTGGCGTGGGCGGCCAGTGGCATCAAAAGGCAAATGGTTAGCCATGTCTTGAAAAATGAACGCATTAGGCAGGGCTCGAATGTGTGAACGCGCAACTTTATAACAGCTTTTTTGTCCCTTCCGAGGCCGTTGGTCGATTCAACTTGTGGTCAACGGAACCAAATAAGCGGCAAATTGACGCAATTGTCGGACAGAACGCAGACGCCACGGGGCTTCGACGGTGGACAAAGTAGCATTTGCCATACGTCGGGTGATCGTAAAAAAGTCACAAAGATTTAAAGAATATTTATCTATCGTGTGAATCGAGGTCATCCATGAACACCTATCAGTCCCCCGTTCCGCATCAAGACACGCACAGTAAAGTGATCGGATATCTGCTGTGGATTTTCGGCTTTACCGGCGCTCACCGCTTCTATTACGGCAAACCGGTGACTGGAACGATCTGGTTCTTCACTTTCGGTTTGCTGGGCATCGGCTGGCTGATCGACTTGTTCCTGATCCCGTCCATGGACCGTGAAGCAGACTTTCGGTTCACGGCCGGGCCGATCGAATACAACGTCGCGTGGATTCTGTTGACGTTTCTTGGCGTGTTCGGCGTGCACCGGATGTATCAAGGGAAATGGATCAGCGGGCTGCTGTACCTGGTGACGGGCGGGTTGTTCTTCGTGGGGGTGCTGTATGACTTCTGGACGTTGAATGATCAGGTGTCCGTGCGCAACGCGCAGAATCGCGGCGCCTTCCAGTAAAAGCATCGCCAGCAAGCCGGCTCCTACAAATTCCGCAGGAGTCGGCTTGCTGGCGATTGGGGCGACGCGGTCTTATGCCTGGTGGCTGATCCGCCCATCCACCAGTGTGTAGCGCACTACGCCCGGCAAGCTGTGCCCAATGAACGGGCAGTTCTCGCCCTTGGACCGCCAGGTCTCACCGGCCACGGTCGAAGCCGCCGGGTCGAACAGCACGATATCCGCCGCGCCACCCACCGCCAGTTTGCCCGCCAGCAGGCGCAAGGCCTCGGCAGGCCCGGCACCGAGGCGCGCCAGCAGCGTCGGCAAGTCCAGCAGACCGTCTTCCACCAGTGTCATCGCCAGTGGCAACAACAACTCAACGCTGCTGATGCCCGGTTCGGTGGCACCGAACGGCGCCAGTTTGGCGTCGCGCTCGTGGGGTTGGTGATGGCTGGAAATCGCCGAAACCACGCCCGACTTCACGGCCGCACGCAGACCCTCACGGTCGGCGCGGGTGCGCAGTGGTGGCTGGACGTGATAGAGGCTGCTGAAATCAATCAGCGCTTCATCGGTCAGGATCAGTTGGTACAACGCCACATCCGCCGTAACCTTCAGACCACGTGCCTGGGCCTGGGCGATCAGGGCCACACCGCGAGCGCTGGTGAGTTGGCTGAAGTGCGCGCGCACGCCGGTTTGCTCGACCAACAGCAGATCCCGCGCCAGGGCCACGGTTTCGGCCGTTTCCGGAATGCCCGGCAAACCGAGGAAACTGGCGGTCGGGCCTTCATGGGCCAGCCCACCTTCGGCCAGGTCATGATCCTGCGAATTGAAAATCACCGTCAGGTCGAAGGTCGCCGCATAGTCCAGCGCCCGGCACAGGGTGCGGGTATTGCGGAAGCTCTCCAATCCGTTGCCGAAGGCCACGCAGCCGGCATCGCGCAACGCGACCAGTTCGGCCAGCTGTTCGCCATCCAGGCCTTTGCTCAGGGCGCCGATCGGGAAGACTTTGGCGTTGCCGGCCTCGCGGGCGCGGTCGAGGATCAGTTCGGCCACCGCCGAGGTGTCCAGCACCGGTTTGGTTTTCGGCGGGCAGCACAGGCTGGTCACGCCACCAGCGGCGGCGGCGCGGGTTTCGCTGGCGATCGAGCCTTTACGGCTGTAACCCGGTTCGCGCAGGGCGACGTTGAGGTCAACCAGGCCGGGAGCGGCTACCAGGCCTTGGGCGTCGATGGTGTCGACGGCGACAAAACCGGCCGGCGCGGCGCCAAGGCCGACGATCTTGCAGGCTTCAATGTGAATATCGGTGACTTGATCCAGGCCACTGGCCGGGTCGATGACGCGTGCGCCGAGAATGCTGAGCTTCACTGGGCGTTCTCCTGCTCGAATTGGCGCTGGGCTGTTTGCCCGCTCATGGCCATGGACAGCACCGCCATACGAATCGCGATGCCGTAGGTGACCTGGTTGAGGATCACCGAGTGCGGGCCGTCGGCCACCGCCGACTCAATCTCCACGCCACGGTTGATCGGCCCCGGGTGCATGACGATGGCATCGGGTTTGGCCCCGGCCAGGCGCGCGGTGGTCAGTCCGAACAGGCGATAGAACTCGCCCTCGCTCGGCAACAGGCCACCGGTCATGCGTTCACGTTGCAGGCGCAACATGATCACCACATCGACGTCCTTCAGGCCTTCGGTCATGTCGGTGTAGACCTTCACGCCGTATTGCTCGATGCCGATCGGCAGCAGGGTTTTCGGCGCGATCACGCGGATGTCCGGGCAGCCGAGGGTTTTCAGCGCCAGCATGTTCGAGCGTGCGACCCGCGAGTGCAGGATGTCGCCGACGATGGCCACCGAAAGATTCTCGAAACCGCCCTTGTGCCGGCGGATCGTCAGCATGTCGAGCATGCCCTGGGTCGGGTGCGCATGACGGCCGTCGCCGCCGTTGATGATCGCTACTTGCGGGCACACGTGTTCGGCGATGAAGTGCGCGGCACCCGAATCACCGTGGCGCACGACGAACATGTCGGCAGCCATGGCTTCCAGGTTACGTAGCGTGTCGAGCAGTGTTTCCCCCTTGCTCGCCGACGATGTCGACACGTTCAGGGTGATCACGTCCGCCGACAGGCGCTGGGCCGCCAGTTCGAAGGTGGTGCGGGTGCGGGTGGAGTTCTCGAAGAACACGTTGCACACGGTCTTGCCGCGCAGCAACGGGACTTTCTTCACCGCCCGGGCGCCGACTTCGAGGAACGAGTCGGCGGTGTCGAGGATTTCCGTCAGCAGCTCGCGGCGCAAGCCGTCGAGCGAGAGGAAGTGGCGCAGCTGGCCCTGATCATTGAGCTGCAGCGGGCGCTTGGTTTCTAGAGGCGTCATCGCGAGGGGGACTCTCAATAGGGCGAATTAAAGGGCGAGGTCTTGCACTTCGAGCGCAAGCTCCGGACCGGACAGCTTCACCCGTTCGTGGGCTGCCAGGGACAAGGTCGCGCCGACCACGTTCGGGCGGATCGGCAGTTCACCGGCGTCCAGGTCCAGCAGGCACACCAGCGTCACGCTGGCCGGGCGGCCGTAGTCGAAGAGTTCGTTCATGGCGGCGCGGATGGTGCGGCCGCTCATCAGTACGTCGTCGATCAGCACCAGGTGCTGGCCTTCGATCTCGAACGGCAGGGCGGACGGGCGCACTTGCGGGTGCAGGCCGTTCTGGCTGAAATCGTCGCGGTAGAAGGAAACGTCGAGCGTGCCAAGCGGTTCAGCGCTGCCCAGCTCTTTCAGCAAAGCCTGGGCGACCCAGACGCCGCCGCTGCGGATTCCGATGTAACGCGGTTCGCTGATGCCACGGTGTTCCAGGTGGGCCTTGAGATCGGTCGCCATCTGGCGGATCAGTTCGGCGGGATTGGGCAGGCTCATGGTTGCTCCTTCTTGGGCCCGAGGCGGCTTGTGCTTGAGGTGGCTCGGGTTGTTACTAAAAGAGCCGCATTGCGACTCTTCAGGATTGGGTGCATCAGGATTCGAACAGTGCGCCATTTTCGTCGAGCCAACCTTGCAGTAGCAGGGCGGCGGCGATGGCGTCGACCGGGTTGTCGCGGTAACTGCCTTTCTGCCCGCCACGGGCCAGGCGTTCGCCCTTGGCCTCGAAGGTGGTCAGGCGTTCGTCGTGAGTATAGAAGGGCAGGTTGAAGCGGCCGTTGAGGCGCCGGGCGAATTTTTCCGCGCGCGCGCACATGTCGCTGGGGGTGCCGTCCATGTTCAGCGGCAGGCCGACCACCACGGCGTCGGGCTTCCACTCTTTAATCAGGGCTTCGACCTGGTCCCAGTCGGGAATGCCGTTCTGCGCTTTCAAGGTGCACAGCTCGCGGGCCTGGCCGGTAATGACCTGGCCGACCGCCACGCCGATTTGTTTGGTGCCGTAGTCGAAACCCAGGATCAACCGCAGGGCCATCAGGCGTGCCCCGCCTGGCTGGTGAGCAGGCTGAGGTTGACGCCCAGGTGTCTGGCCGCCGCTTCGAGGCGCAGTTCACTGCTGGTGTTGAACAGGATGTCGGCGTCGAACGGGCAGGTCAGCCAGGCGTTTTGCGCCAGTTCGGCTTCCAGTTGCCCGGCTTCCCAACCGGCATAACCCAGGGTAATCACGCTTTTCGCCGGACCGACGCCATCGGCGATGGCGAACAGCACGTCCTGGGAGGTCGACAGGGACAGCTCGCCTTCCAGATCAACGGTCGCCTGAAAGCTCTGCCCCGAAGGGTGCAGAACGAATCCGCGATCGGTCTGCACCGGCCCGCCGATGAAGATCGGCACGTGCTGGCAGAGCGCTGGAGGTTCGATATCCGGGCGCAGTTGCTCGAGGATATCGGCCAGGTTCAGGTCTTGCGGACGGTTGACCACCAGCCCCATGGCACCATTGGCCGTGTGCTCGACGATGTAGGTCAAGGTGTGCGCAAAGTTCGGGTCGACCATGTGCGGCATGGCGATCAGGAAGTGATGCTTGAGGTAGCTGGGGCTGACGTTTTTCATGAGCGCTAGTGTGGCGTTGGAGGGGCGAACTGACAAGCTTGAGTGAGCCAAAAGATCGCAGCCTGCGGCAGCTCCTACAGGGAAACGCGTTCCAAATGTAGGAGCTGCCGCAGGCTGCGATCTTTTGATCTTCAGTCAGTTGCTTGAGAGGCGATCCCCACGCGCAAATTTCCACGTGCGGATGATTTCCAGCCGGTCGATATCCGACAAGTCCCCGGTAAACGGCGCAAATGGCGCCGCCAGCCGCACGATGCGCTGGGCCGCCTGATCCAGCAGCGGTTGCCCGGACGACTCCAGCACCAGCACTTCATACAGCGAGCCGTCGCGGTTGATCGACACCATCAGGCGCAAGTTGCCGTAAATCTGTTTGCGCCGGGCTTCGTCGGGGTAATTGAGGTTGCCGATGCGCTCGACCTTCTTGCGCCATTCGTCCTTGTACCAGGCGCCCTTGTCTTTCATGGTCGAAGCGGCGCTCAGACGGTGGATGCGCGGGCGTTTGGCGTACAGCTGTTGTTCCTGGGCCAATTCCGCTTCCAGGCTGGCGATGTCGCTGGACAGCTGTTCACTGTCGAAGGTCGGCGCGGCCACGGCGGGTTTGGTGAGGGGTTTGGGTTCTTCGGTTTTCGCCGGGGCTTTTTTCGGCTTCGGCGCGACGGTGGTCACGGCGGCCTTGGGCGCAGCCTCCTGGACTTCAGGCTTGGCGGCTGGCGGTGGCGTGACTTTCTGCACCTTGTTGTCCTGGAAAGGCGCGACCTCAGTGGTCTTGGGGATCGCCTTTTTATCCAGGGTGCCACTGCCTTGCTGGTTTTCCTGGGCAAGAAAATCAGCTTTTTCAGGCTTCTTTTCGCTTTTGAAGGTGGCGAGGGTGATTTCCAGGGTTTTGCTGATCTGCTTGGGTTCGACCATGGTAAAGCCGACACCCAACAGCAAAGCGAGGTGAATCAACGCTGCCAGAAACAGGGTAAAACCGAGGCGATCGGCCGGGCGCACGCCGTAATGGGCGAGTTCGGGAGGCAGATCGGACGGGAGGGTCATGGCAAAAAAACCAACATCGCGTTTTTACGAGCCCGGCATGATAACGCAATGTTGGTTTTTAGCTTCAAGCTCCAGGCTTCAAGCGACAAGCTGCATTCGGCACGCTTCAACCTTGCCGCTTGAGGCTTGCAGCTTTCAGCTGCTTCTCTATGGCATCCATCAACAAGCTGCCAATGTCGGTGCCAAAGGCATTGTCGATTTCGCGAATGCAGGTCGGGCTGGTGACGTTGATTTCCGTCAGGTGCTCGCCGATCACGTCGAGGCCGACGAACAGCAGGCCTTTCTCGCGCAGGGTCGGGCCGACCTGGGCGGCGATCCAGCGATCCTTCTCGCTCAGCGGACGCGCTTCGCCACGGCCACCAGCGGCGAGGTTGCCACGGGTTTCGCCAGCAGCGGGAATACGCGCCAGGCAGTAATCCACCGGCTCGCCGTCGATCATCAGGATGCGTTTGTCGCCATCCTTGATCGCCGGCAGGTAGGCCTGGCCCATGATCTGCTGGGTGCCGAGTGCGGTCAGGGTTTCGAGAATCACTGACAGGTTCGGGTCGCCCGCGCGGTGACGGAAGATCGATGTGCCGCCCATGCCGTCCAGCGGCTTGAGAATCACGTCGCCGTGTTTGGCGGCAAATTCACGCAGCACATCGGCGCGGCGGCTGACCACGGTCGGCGGCGTGCACTGCGGGAACAGCGTGGCGAACAGTTTCTCGTTGCAGTCACGCAGGCTCTGCGGTTTGTTGACCACCAGCACGCCAGCGCTCTCGGCTTGCTCCAGCAAGTACGTGGAGTAAACGAACTCCATGTCGAACGGCGGATCCTTGCGCATCAGGATCACGTCCAGGTCGCTAAGCAGCGCATCCTGCTCGGCTTCCAGTTCGAACCATTTTTCCGGGTTGGCGAACACTTTCAGCGGACGCATCCGCGCTCTGGCTTCACCTTCGCCCTGGTACAGGTCGCGCTGTTCCATATAGAACAGTTCCCAGCCACGCTTCTGCGCGGCCAGCAGCATGGCCAGCGAGCTATCCTTTTTATAGGAGATGCCGGCAATAGGATCCATGACAATCCCGACGCGAACGCTCATGGGTGTTTCCTCGAAATTAGGGGGCGAAATCAGTCTGTAGGAGCAAGCTTGCTCGCGATCGGGTCGACGCGGTTGTTCAGATAGACCATGTCAACGTTCATCGCGAGCAAGCTTGCTCCTACAGAAGGTAAGGACCATATAAAAGTGGCGTCAGAGTGGCGCTGAGTGTGTTCCCGGTCAAGGAAAAACCACTGCCAGGGCCGGCCGATAGATTGCGTTTGGAGACTGTGCTAAAAAGGCTGCCAAGTGGCGCCGGGCCTTGAGCTTCAAGGGTTTCGAGCGGCCAAACGGACAAATTGTTTCACAAAGGCGACGGCAGATCATTTATGGACCAGCAACCCAGCGCCTTGAAGGTCATGGTGATCGACGATTCGAAGACGATTCGCCGCACCGCCGAAACGCTGCTCAAGAACGTGGGTTGTGAGGTCATCACGGCCATCGACGGTTTCGATGCGCTGGCCAAGATTGCCGACAATCACCCCGGCATCATCTTCGTCGACATCATGATGCCGCGTCTGGATGGCTATCAGACCTGCGCTTTAATCAAGAACAACAGTGCATTCAAGTCCACGCCAGTGATTATGCTGTCGTCCAAGGACGGGCTGTTCGACAAGGCCAAGGGGCGCATCGTCGGCTCCGATCAGTTTCTGACCAAGCCTTTCAGCAAGGAAGAACTGCTCAACGCGATCCAGGCCCATGTTCCGGGCTTCGCCGCTGTTTTGCCGCAGTAAGACACGCACAGTGACGCTCGGCCAGCGGGCCGGATGTCGACAAGAAAAATGGGGAAGACCATGGCACGTATTCTGATCGTCGATGATTCGCCGACCGAAATGTACAAACTGACCGGCATGCTGGAAAAGCACGGTCATGAAGTCTTGAAAGCCGAAAACGGCGCGGACGGCGTGGCCCTGGCCCGCCAGGAAAAACCCGACGCAGTGCTGATGGACATTGTGATGCCCGGCCTCAACGGTTTCCAGGCGACCCGTCAGTTGACCAAAGACCCGGAAACCGGGCACATCCCGGTGATCATCATCACCACCAAGGATCAGGAAACCGACAAGGTCTGGGGCACGCGCCAGGGCGCCAAGGACTACCTGACCAAACCAGTCGACGAAGAAACCCTGATCAAGACCCTGAACAACGTGCTGGCCGGTTGATCAGCCGGCCATGAACGAGTCGCTGACGGCTTTTGAACTGCTGCTGCAGATCGACCAGCGCTGTCGTCTGCTGGCAGCGGATCTGCCGTCTCAACCAACCCGGCAGGATAGCTGGAGCGGCATCGGCTTTCGCCTGGGCGAGCACTGGTACGTCGCCCCCATGGGCGAAGTCAGTGAAGTGCTGCACGAGCCGCGCTTCACTCAAGTGCCGGGGGTCAAGCCCTGGGTCAAGGGCGTGGCCAATTTGCGTGGGCGTTTGTTGCCGATCATGGATTTGTGCGGTTTCTTTGGTCACGAAGTCTCGACGGCGCGCAAGCAACGGCGGGTGTTGGTGGTGGAGCATAACGAGGTGTTTGCCGGGTTGTTGGTCGATGAGGTCTTCGGCTTGCAGCACTTTGCCCAGGACAGCCTGAAGCCGGCAGATCATTCGAGTGGGCCGATTTCAGCGTTTATCGAGGGCCGGTTTCAGCGAGAGCAGAGCTGGCAGGTGTTCAGCCCGTTTGCGCTGGCGCGGGCGCAGGGATTCATGAACGTGGCGCTATAGCCGGTACAACAGAGGACCTGTGGGAGCCGAGCTTGCTCGCGATGAGGGACTCAAAGCCAACACATGTGTCGACTGACATACCGCTATCGCGGGCAAGCCCGCTCCCACAGGGGGGTTGGGCAAGTCTTGGAAAGCGTGGATTAACAGGCGAAGACCGATGATAAAAGCAAAAACAGGCAAGCCAATGGAAGGGTCGCGCAGTCGTTCGCAGATCATCGTGCTGTTTATCGCACTGATCATCTTCATCATGCTGTTGTTCGCCAACTTCGCGTACCTCAACACCCAGGCCACTTGCGACAAACAATACATCGGCCACGCCGGTGAGCTGCGCGTGCTGTCCCAGCGCATCGCCAAGAACGCCACCGAAGCCGCCGCCGGCAAGGCCGCGGCATTCAAATTGCTCAGCGACGCGCGCAACGATTTTGCCCAGCGCTGGAGCTATCTGAAGAAAGGCGACCCGGCCACCGGCTTGCCACCGGCACCGTCCGAGGTGCGTCCGGAAATGCGCGCCGTGCAGATGGACTGGGAACGCCTGCTGAAAAACACCGACGCCATCCTCTCCAGCGAACAGACCGTTTTGTCGCTGCACCAAGTCGCCTCGACTCTGGGCGAAACCGTGCCGCAGTTGCAGGTCGAGTACGAAAAAGTGGTGGAAATCCTCTTGCAGCGCGGCGCTCCGGCGGCCCAGGTGGCGATGGCCCAGCGTCAATCGCTGCTGGCCGAACGGATTCTCGGCGCGGTGAATACCGTGCTGTCCGGCGACGAAAGTTCACAGCAGGCCGCTGACGCCTTCGGTCGCGATGCGGCGCGTTTCGGCCAGGTTCTCAACGGCATGCTGCAGGGCAACACAGCGCTGCGGGTCAGCCAGGTCGAAGACCGCGATGCGCGTGCGCGCTTGATGGAAATTTCCGAACTGTTCGAATTCGTCTCCGGCTCCGTCGATGAAATCCTCGAAACCTCGCCGGAACTGTTCAAGGTCCGGGAGTCTGCCAGCAACATTTTCAGCCTGTCGCAAACCTTGCTCGACGAAGCCTCGCACCTGGCCAGCGGTTTCGAAAACCTTGCCGGCGGGCGCAAAACCGACACCATCGGTGGTTACGTGCTGGGCCTGGCTGCATTGATGTCGATCATCCTCATCGGTCTGGTGATGGTGCGCGAAACCAATCGCCAACTGCGGGAAACCGCCGAGAAAAACGAGCGCAACCAGAACGCGATCATGCGCCTGCTCGACGAGATCGAAGACCTCGCCGATGGCGACCTGACGGTAACCGCTTCGGTGACCGAAGACTTCACCGGGACTATCGCCGATTCGATCAACTATTCCGTGGACCAATTGCGCGATCTCGTGGCGACCATCAACCTTACCGCTGGCCAGGTCGCCGCCGCCGTGCAGGAAACCCAGGCCACCGCCATGCACCTGGCGCAGGCGTCGGAGCATCAGGCGCAGCAGATTTCCGAAGCCTCCACCGCGATCAACGACATGGCCCAGTCCATCGATCAGGTGTCGGCCAACGCCGCCGAATCCTCAGCGGTGGCCGAGCGTTCGGTGGAGATCGCCAACAAGGGCAACGAGGTGGTGCACAACACCATCCACGGCATGGACAACATCCGCGAGCAGATTCAGGACACCGCCAAGCGCATCAAGCGCCTCGGTGAGTCTTCCCAGGAAATCGGTGACATTGTCAGCCTGATCGATGACATCGCCGATCAAACCAACATCCTGGCCCTCAACGCGGCCATCCAGGCCTCCATGGCCGGTGATGCCGGGCGTGGTTTTGCGGTGGTCGCAGACGAAGTGCAACGGCTGGCCGAGCGTTCGTCCGCCGCCACCCGGCAAATCGAAACCCTGGTGCGGGCGATTCAGACCGACACCAACGAAGCGGTTATTTCCATGGAACAGACCACCACCGAAGTGGTGCGCGGCGCGCGTCTGGCGCAGGATGCCGGTGTGGCCCTGGAAGAAATCGAAGGGGTTTCCAAAACCCTCGCGGCGCTGATCCAGAGTATTTCCAACGCCGCCCAGCAACAGACGTCGTCTGCCGGGCAGATTTCCCTGACGATGAACGTGATCCAGCAGATCACCTCGCAGACTTCGTCCGGCTCCACTGCCACCGCCGAGAGCATCGGCAACCTGGCGAAAATGGCCAGCCAGCTGCGGCGCTCGGTGTCCGGTTTCACCTTGCCGGCCGCCAAGGCGCAAGTGGCGGACGAAGCTTGAACCGCCCTCGGGCCTTGGCGTCTTGATTGGCATTTTGACTGAAGCGGGAACTGGAGTGGTTATGGGTGATCGGCACGACTATGTGGCCCTTGAGTGGGTCAAAGGCGAGATTGCCGAAACGCTGAAGCAGGCTCATCACGCGATCGAAACCCAGCTTGATGACCCGCAGGCGACGCACGCCCTGAGCGAATGCCTGGCGTGCATCCATCAGGTTCACGGCAGTTTGCAGATGGTCGAATTCTACGGCGCGGCCCTGCTCGCCGAAGAGATGGAACGGTTGACCACCGCCCTGCAACAGAACCGCGTCAGCCATCGTGACGAGGCGCTGCACCTGATGCTGCAAGCTCTCGGCCAGCTGCCGATCTACCTCGACAGGGTGCAGAGCGCCCGCCGCGATTTGCCGCTGGTGGTGCTGCCGCTGATCAACGATTTGCGCAGTGCTCGTGGTGAAAGTCTGTTGTCGGAAACCAGCCTGTTCAGCCCGCAACTGCCCGACCTGCCAGCGCTGGATGAAGAAGCGCTGAAGCGGCTGGAACCGGCAGACCTGCCGAGTGTGCTGCGCAAGTTGCGGCAGATGTTGCAGATGGCTCTGGTCGGTTTGCTGCGCGAGCAGGATGACGACACGCATCTCGGTTATCTGGCGACCGTGTTCAGCCGACTCGAAAGCCTGTGCGACAGCGCGCCCCTGAGCCCGCTGTGGCAGGTCGCTTCGGCGCTGGTCGAAGGCATGCGCGGCGGTGCTATCGCCAACAGTCCGGCCTTGCGCAGCCTGTTCAAGGACGCCGACAAAGAACTGAAGCGCCTGCTCGAACAGGGCATGCGCGCAGCCAATCAGCCGGCACCGCCGGAGTTGCTTAAAAGCTTGCTGTTCTACATAGCCAAAGCCGAACACCCCACCGGGCAGATGCTGACCATGAAAGATCGTTACGGACTGGACGATGCGCTGCCGGACAGCGCGATGGTCGATGAAGAACGCGCACGGCTGGCCGGTCCTGACCGCGACGCCATGCGCTCGGTATTGGCGGCGCTCTGCGAAGAGCTGGTGCGGGTCAAGGAGCGCCTTGACCTGTTCGTACGCAGTGACCGGCAACACACCTCCGATCTCGAGAGCCTGTTGGCACCGCTGCGGCAAATCGCCGACACCCTGGCGGTGCTGGGTTTCGGCCAGCCGCGCAAAGTCATCATCGATCAACTGGCGGTGGTGCTGAGCCTCGCCCAGGGCCAGCGTGCGCCCGATGATGCGATTCTCATGGACGTCGCCGGGGCCTTGCTTTACGTCGAGGCGACACTGGCCGGAATGGTCGGCACCGTAGAACCCGAAAGCCAGGAAGAAAGCCGCCTGCCGACCACCGACCTGACGCAGATCCATCAGATCGTGATCAAGGAAGCACGCATCTGCCTGCAACAGGCCAAGGACATGATCGTCGACTACATCGACGCCGATTGGGACCGCCAGCATTTGCAGGCGTTGCCGGCCTTGTTGACCCAAGTGCGCGGTGCGCTGGCGATGATTCCGCTGAGCCGCGCGGCGGGCCTGATCGAAACCTGCAACCACTTCATCCGCGAGCATCTGCTGCTTGATCCGGGGCAGCCCGGTTGGCAGGAACTGGACAGCCTGGCCGACGTGATCGCCAGCCTCGAATACTACCTTGAGCGCCTCAACGATGACCCGGAAGCCCCCGGTGAGCAGTTGCTCGATATCGCCGAACAAAGCCTGGCGTCCCTCGGTTTCTTCCCCTCTGAACAGCATGTGCCGGTGCTTGAGGACGTGTTGAGCCCCAGCGAAGCACAGGTCATGCAACAAATGCAGGAGCTGGATGGTCCGGCCATCGTGCAGACCCTGGCCGATGTGCTCGCCAGTCCGGTTTCCGCCCTGAACCCTCCGGCCCTGACCACACCGGGCAGCCTGTTGCCGCCGCCTGCCGGTGAAGAGCCGGTGGATGAAGAATTGCGCGAAGTGTTCCTCGAAGAGACTGACGAGGTCCTTGAGATTCTTCGCGAATACTTGCCGCGTTGGTCGGCCAATCCTGAAAACACCTCAGCCCTGAGTGAGGTGCGCCGTGCCTTCCACACCCTCAAGGGCAGTGGCCGGATGGTCCGTGCGCTGGTGTTGGGCGAACTGGCCTGGGCCATGGAAAACCTGCTTAATCGGGTGCTGGAACACAGCGTCGCGCCGGGCGCTGCGGTGCAGCAACTCCTGGGCGAGGTCGTGGAGCTGCTGCCGGAGCTGGTGGCTGAATATGCCGCCGACGCCCAGCGCCAGCGCAACGACGTCGACCAATTGGCCGCCCACGCCCATGCCCTGGCCAAGGGCGAGGAGTCGGCTGCCGATGAAGACACCCAGGACGTCTCGGCCCTCGATCCGCTGTTGCTGGAGATCTTCCGCAAAGAAGCCGAAACCCACTTGGCCAGTCTCAATCGCTTTCTCGATCAGGCCGCCGAGCACGTGCCGTTGCAGGCCAGCGACGAATTACAGCGCGCCTTGCACACCCTCAAGGGCAGCGCATCGATGGCCGGAGTTTTGCCGATTGCCGAGCTGGCCGCGCCGCTCGATCAACTGGCCCGGGAATACAAGGCCCACCAAATCGCCCTCGACCTTGATGAAGTCGAAGTGCTGCTGGAAGCCGAAGGCTTGTTCCGGCTCGGCTTGCGCCAGCTCAAGAGCGATCCGTTGGCCGAGATTCCAGACGCTGCATCGTTGATTGAGCGCACCCAGGCCTTGCTTGTCGAACGCCTGGCCAGCCTGTCGAACACACCGAGCAGCGGGCTACGGATCAAGCGCGATCCGCAGTTGATCAACAACTTTCTGGCCCAGGGCATGGACATCCTGCTCGACGCCGAAAGCCTGCTGCAGCGCTGGCAACAGCACCCCGGAGAGCGCCAGGAACTCAGCGCGTTGCTGGACGAATTGACCACTCTTGGCGAAGGCGCGCACCTGGCCGATTTGCATCCGGTGGATGAACTCTGCGAAGCCTTGCTTGACCTGTACGGCGCCGTGGAGGAAAGCAGCCTGGCGGTTAGCGAAGCGTTTTTCCATGAGGCGCAAAGTGCCCACGAAGCGCTGATCAACATGCTCGACGAGCTGGCTGCCGGCCAGGAAGTCAGCCCGCAGCCGGAGCGGATTCGCGCCTTGCACGGTTTGCTCGACCAGAGCCTCGACCCGTCGGCGATGGGGCTGATTCGCAGCGACGGCAGCCGTTCGCTGAGCATTCGCGACCTGTCCGATGCCACCGCCGAATTGGCACAAACCGCTGTGGAAAAACCGGCACAGACCACTGTGGGAGCTGGCTTGCCAGCGATGGATTCACAGGCGCCACGTTTATCCAATGAAAACGCGTCATCGTTAACGCCCATCGCTGGCAAGCCAGCTCCCACAATAGAACTGGACGACGAGATCGTTTCGATCTTCCTCGAAGAAGCGGTGGATATCCTCGAAAGCGCCAACCAGGCCTTGCAGCGCTGGTTGAGCGAGCCGCACAACGCCGCACCGTTGTCGTCCTTGCAACGCGACCTGCACACCCTCAAGGGTGGCGCGCGGATGGCCGAGGTCGGACCGGTCGGCGATCTGGCCCATGAACTGGAGAGCCTTTACCAAGGGCTGGTGGACCGCCGTTACAGCCAAAGCGAAGAGCTGGCGCAGTTGCTCCAACAGAGCCATGACCGTCTGGCACTGATGCTTGAACAGTTGCAACAGCATCAACCCTTGGGCGACCCAAACGAACTGATTGAAGCGATCCGAGCGTTCAGGCAAGGCCACGTGGGCAGTGCCGATGTTGCCGAACCCGCCGCGAGCGACGACTCGACTCATCACGACAGTGAGTTGCTGGACATCTTCCTCGAGGAAGGTTTCGACATCATCGAAAGCTCGGGTGCGGCGCTGGTGCGTTGGCAGGCCGAGCCTTCGAGCCGTCAGGAAGTGGAAACCCTGTTGCGCGACTTGCACACCCTCAAGGGCGGTGCGCGCATGGTGGAAATCGCGCCGATCGGCGATTTGGCCCATGAACTGGAATTCCTCTACGAAGGCTTGTCCGCGGGTGTTCTGAAACCCTCTTCGGCGTTGTTCGAGTTGCTGCAACGCAGCCATGACCGACTGGCGCAAATGCTCGACGCCACCCGTGCCGGTGAGCCATTGCCGCCAGCCGACCGACTGATCGATGCGATCAAGAATTTCAGCCATCCGGTGGTGCCTGGCGCTGCCACTGCGCCCATCGTGCTGCCCGCCGCCATAAAAACCGAAACCCCGGTACTGCAACCCGACGCCGGTGCAGACATGGTCAAGGTCTCGGCGGAGCTGCTCGACGATCTGGTCAACCTGGCCGGCGAGACGTCGATTTTCCGAGGGCGAATCGAGCAGCAGGTCAGTGATGCTCAAGTGACGCTAAACGAGATGGAAACCACCATCGAGCGGATGCGCGACCAGTTACGCCGCCTCGATACCGAAACCCAGGGCCGGATCCTCAGCCGTCAGCAAGTCGACGCCGAACGCCAGGGCTACGAAGAATTCGATCCGCTGGAAATGGACCGCCACTCACAATTGCAGCAACTGTCGCGCGCCTTGTTCGAATCCGCCTCCGACTTGCTCGATCTCAAGGAAACCCTGGACCGTCGCAACCACGACGCGGAAAACCTGCTCCAGCAGCAGGGCCGCATCAACACCGAGTTGCAGGAAGGGCTGATGCGCACGCGCATGGTGCCGTTCGAACGGATGCTGCCGCGCTTGAAGCGCATCGTCCGTCAGGTGTCCGAGGAGTTGGGCAAGGACGTCGAGTTCATCGTCGGCAACGCCGAGGGTGAAATGGACCGCAACGTCCTCGAACGCATGGCCGCGCCGCTGGAGCACATGCTGCGCAACGCCGTGGACCATGGCCTGGAATCCGCCGAAGTGCGGGTCGCAGCGGGCAAACCGGCACAGGGACGGATCACCCTCGACCTGTTGCGCGAGGGCGGCGACATCATTTTCGATATCCGCGACGACGGCGCCGGTGTGCCGCTGGAAGCAGTGCAACGCAAAGCCATCAAGCGCGGCTTGCTCGATCCGAACAGTGAAATCGGCGACCGCGAGGTGCTGCAATTTATCCTGCAACCGGGGTTCTCCACTGCCGAAAAAATTACCCAGATTTCCGGGCGTGGCGTCGGCATGGACGTGGTGCATGAAGAGGTGCGGCAACTGGGCGGCAGCATGAGCATCGACTCGGTGCCGGGGCAGGGTGTGCATTTCCGTATTCGCCTGCCGTTCACGGTGTCGGTCAACCGTGCGCTGATGGTGCACTGCGGGGAAGATCAATACGCGATCCCGCTGAACACCATCGAAGGCATCGTCCGCGTCTTGCCCAATGAACTCGAAGGGCATTTCCGCCTTGATCCACCGACGTATGAATACGCCGGGCAACGCTATGAGCTGTGCTATCTGGGCGAGCTGCTCAAAACCAGTCCACGGCCAAAATTGCTGGGCCAGAGCTTGCCGCTGCCAGTGTTGCTGGTGCAATGCAACGAGCGCCACATCGCCGTGCAGGTCGACGCCATGGCCGGCACCCGCGAGATCGTGGTCAAGAGCCTCGGCCCACAGTTTGCGGCGGTGCAGGGCGTGTCCGGGGCGACGATTCTGGGCGATGGCCGGGTGGTGCTGATTCTGGATTTGCTGGCGCCCATCCGCGCCTTGCAAGCGCACGTGCCGCAGCGGTCGAAAACCCATGAACTGGAGGTCGAACCGCAGCGGCCGTTGCTGGTCATGGTGGTCGACGACTCGGTCACCGTGCGCAAGGTCACCAGCCGTTTGCTCGAACGTCACGGCATGAACGTGCTGACGGCCAAGGACGGTGTCGATGCCATGCTGCTGCTCGAAGAGCACCTGCCGGACGTGATGCTGCTGGACATCGAAATGCCGCGCATGGACGGCTTCGAAGTGGCGACCCAAGTGCGCAACGATGAGCGCTTGCAGCACCTGCCGATCATCATGATCACCTCGCGCACCGGGCAAAAACACCGCGACCGCGCCATGGCCATCGGTGTCAACGACTACCTCGGCAAGCCGTACCAGGAATCGGTACTGCTCGAAAGCATTGCCCTGTGGAGCAAAACCCATGCTTGAACGGCTAATGAGCCAGCGCACCAGTAACCTCACCGGCCTGCTGCTGCCCCTGGCCGACCGTAACCTGATCCTGCCCAACGTCGCGGTCGCCGAGCTGATCGATTACCAACCGGCGGCATTCGACCTCGATACGCCACCCTGGTATCTCGGCCGGGTGACGTGGCGTAACCGGCAGATCCCATTACTCAGTTTCGAGTCGGCGTGCGGCCACAAAATCGCCATTGGCGAGCGCGCGCGGATCGTCATTCTCAATGCATTGGGCGGTCGGCCTGAAGTGAAATTCATGGCGATGCTGATTCAGGGGATCCCACGCTCCTACAAGCTCGACAGCCAGTTGAGCTATGTCGACGTGCCGTTGTGCTCGCTGGAAAAAGCGGCGGTGCAGGTGGGCGATCAAGTGGCCAAGGTGCCGGATTTGTTGGCGTTGGAGGAATTGCTGGTGGGGGCGGGGTTGATCTGAAGGTTGAAGATTCCCATAAGGGGACCTAAAGTTCCCTTTTTGGGACTTTCGGTTGTTGCCATGGAAAACCTGTCGCTGAGTGAAGCTTTATTCACCACTACCCAGCAAAAAGTGTTGGGCCTGTTGTTTGGCAAACCTGACCGAAGTTTTTACGCCAATGAAATAGCCCGCTGGGCTCAGGTCGGTAAAGGCAGCCTCATGCGCGAACTGGAACGCTTGCAACGAGCGGGCGTGCTGACGATGTCACGACTGGGTAACCAGACCCACTATCAAGCCAATCCCGATTGCCCGATTTATACCGAACTACTGGGTATCACCCGGAAAACGTTCGGTATCGCCGAGCCGTTACGTGACGCGCTACAACCCTTCGCCGAACAACTCACATGGGCGTTTGTTTACGGTTCCATCGCCAAGGATCAGGCAAACGCATCCAGTGACATTGATCTCATGCTCATCGGTGAAGGTCTGCACTACAGTGATGTGATGGAGCGGCTCTTGCCTCTGGAAGAACATCTGGGCCGCACCCTTAATCCGACGCTCTATACCCCAGAAGACTGGGTCGCAAAACTGTCGGCCGAAAACAGCTTCGTCATGCGGGTTGCGCAGCAGGAAAAGATCAACCTGATGGGTGAAAGCCCTTTGGAGTCCAAGGATGGGCAGCAACGAGAATCTGGAGAATCTTTTACGTAGTGGTGGATTGAAGGCCGAGGCGCCGGATCGCAAGGAATGTGAGGGTTTGATGCGTTCGGCAACGGATCGCTTGAAGGATGCACTAACCCCGTCGCTTTCGTTCGCAAGTCGATTTGATCTGGCCTACAACGCTGCCCATGGGATGGCGCTGACGGCGCTTAGGCTGTGTGGTTACCGTTCGGACAAGCGTTACCTGGTTTTCC
Organism: Pseudomonas sp. GL-RE-29; assembly: GCF_019947275.1. Lineage (NCBI taxonomy): Bacteria > Pseudomonadati > Pseudomonadota > Gammaproteobacteria > Pseudomonadales > Pseudomonadaceae > Pseudomonas > Pseudomonas sp. GL-RE-29. The sequence goes on along the minus strand of NZ_JAGYGD010000004.1, from coordinate 246,797 downwards.
AGTGCCTGATTCACACTGCGGGCTTCGGCAAAGTGCAGGTTCGGCTATTCGCCCTTTGCCATGAACGACGCAACCTGGCGGAGTACGAAGGCTATATGGATGAAGATGAGGCGTTGCTGGGGCAGTTGCTGGAATGCACGGCGCAATTGTTGATCCGCGTGGAGCAGCAAATGGCTGGACTGTGATTCTTTAATGGAAGCTTCGAAACGATTTGATGTCCCCATCGCGAGCAGGCTCGCTCCCACAGGTTTAATGCATGACGTAGATCCTGCGTGGGGCGAGCCTGCTCGCGATAGCGTCAAATTGAGCAACCATTACTTTGACCGTAACAATCCACCGCTCTGCTTGATTGATGCCCCGCACCCAACGCTCCTAAGGTGACCCCACGACAGCGAACCCGTGGAGTGGTCATGACAACAACAATATCCCCCGACTCGCGATGGACGCGGCGGCGCAGCGAGAAGCAGCGGCGTCTCGAACTGGTGCGAGGTCTCGCCGATGGTGTGGTGTTGCCCACCGACAAGATCGTGGCGGCGCTCGAGGCGTTGATCCTGCCCGGCGACCGTGTGGTGCTGGAGGGCAACAACCAGAAGCAGGCGGATTTTCTTTCCCGTTCACTGGTGAAGGCTGACCCGGCCAAGCTGCATGATTTGCACATGATCATGCCCAGCGTCGGTCGCGCCGAGCACCTGGACCTGTTCGAACGCGGTATCGCCCGCAAACTCGATTTCGCCTTCGCCGGCACCCAAAGCCTGCGCATCAGCCAATTGCTTGAAGACGGCCTGCTGGAAATCGGCGCGATCCACACCTACATCGAGCTTTACGCACGGCTGGTGGTGGACCTGATTCCCAACGTCGTGCTCTCGGCCGGTTTCATGGCCGATCGCGCCGGCAACATCTACACCGGCGCGAGTACCGAAGACACCCCCGCCTTAATCGAACCGGCCGCGTTCAGCGACGGCATCGTCATCGTCCAGGTCAACCAATTGGTGGACGACGTCAGCGAACTGCCTCGCGTCGACATTCCCGCCTCCTGGGTCGATTTCGTGGTGGTGGCTGACAAGCCGTTCTACATCGAACCGCTGTTCACCCGCGACCCGCGCCACATCAAGCCTGTGCATGTGTTGATGGCGATGATGGCGATTCGCGGGATCTACGAAAAACACAATGTGCAGTCGCTCAACCACGGCATCGGTTTCAATACCGCCGCCATCGAATTGATCCTGCCGACCTACGGCGAATCCCTCGGCCTCAAAGGCAAAATCTGCCGCAACTGGACGCTCAATCCGCACCCGACGTTGATCCCGGCGATTGAAAGCGGCTGGGTCGAAAGCGTGCATTGTTTCGGCACCGAATTGGGCATGGAAAACTACATCGCCGCCCGGCCTGACGTGTTCTTCACCGGACGTGACGGCTCCATGCGTTCCAACCGGATGTTCAGTCAGCTTGCCGGACAGTACGCGGTGGACCTGTTCATCGGCGCCACGCTGCAAGTCGATGGCGATGGTCACTCTTCCACGGTGACCCGCGGACGCCTGGCCGGATTTGGTGGGGCACCGAACATGGGCCACGACCCACGCGGTCGCCGTCACGGCACGCCGGCCTGGCTCGACATGCGCCACGGCGACGCGGCCGAACCGATGCTCGAACGTGGCAAGAAACTTGTGGTGCAAATGGTCGAGACCTTCCAGGAGGGCGGCAAACCGACCTTCGTCGAAACCCTCGACGCCGTTGAAGTGGCGAAGAAAAGCGGCATGCCGCTGGCGCCGATCATGATCTACGGCGACGACGTCACCCATCTGCTGACCGAAGAAGGCATCGCCTATCTGTACAAGGCGCGCTCGCTGGAAGAGCGCCAGGCGATGATCGCCGCCGTCGCTGGCGTCACCGCCATCGGCTTGCGCCACAACCCGAAAGACACCGCGCGCATGCGCCGCGAAGGCTTGATCGCCTTGCCCGAAGACCTCGGCATTCGCCGCACCGACGCCACCCGCGAACTGCTCGCGGCGAAAAGCGTGGCCGATCTGGTCGAGTGGTCGGGTGGCCTCTACAACCCGCCCGCCAAGTTCAGGAGCTGGTAATGCACGCATTCAACCTGCAACCGAAAACCCTGACCCTGGCCGAACGGCTGGCGGACCTGGCGGTGGACGCGCTGATCGACGAAGCCGACCTGTCGCCGAAACCGGCACTGGTCGACCGTCGCGGCAACGGTGCCCACACTGATTTGCACCTCGGGCTGATGCACGCCTCGGCCCTGGCCTTGTGGCCGGCGTTCAAGGAAATGGCTGAAGCCGCCATAGATATTGGCGAGATTAATTTACCGCTGCGCGAAGCGATTGGCCTGATCGGACGTGAAGGCGAGCAAGCGATGCTCGCGACCACCAGCGGCGTGAACACCCACCGTGGCGCGATCTGGGCCTTGGGCTTGCTGGTCGTCGCGGTTGCGCTTGAGCCGCAATCCACCGCCGCGAGCTCCATTTCTCTACGCGCCGCACGCCTTGCCTTGCTTGATGATCGTTACGCGCCGCGTCCGCTGAGTCACGGCGCGCAGGTCACTCTTCGCTATGGTGCGCGCGGTGCCCGTGAAGAGGCGCAACTCGGGTTCCCGGCCGTGACTCAACGCGCACTGCCGCAACTCAAACGCAGCCGCGCTACCGGCCATGGCGAACAGAACGCCCGGCTCGATGCGCTGCTGGCGATCATGACAAACCTGGCCGACACCTGCGTGCTGTATCGCGCCGGGGAAGAAGGCCTGCACACCATGCAACTCGGTGCCCAAGCGGTGCTCGACGCGGGCGGCAGTGCCAGCCTCGCCGGACGTCGTCGGTTGCATGAGCTGGACCAACAATTAATCGCGTTGAATGCCTCGCCCGGCGGCGCTGCCGACCTGCTCGCAGCCTGCCTGTTCATCGACCGCATCGAGTCCGGCGACGGCATCATCCAGGGAGCATTTTGATGGAAACCTTATCCTTTGAATTCCCAGCCGGGCAGCCGCCTCGTGGGCGCACGCTGGTGGGGTGTGTCGGTTCGGGCGATCTGGAAGTGCTGATCGAACCGGGTCAGGCCGGCAAGTTGACCATCACCGTGCAGACCTCGGTCAATGGCAGCGAACAACGCTGGCAGCACCTGTTCGCGCGGATGTTCGACGGGCAGACCCCACCGGCAATGGACATCGATATCCACGATTTCGGCGCGACCCCCGGTGTGGTGCGCCTGCGTCTGGAACAAGGCTTCGAGGAGATCGGCCATGACTGACAGCGCAGCGTTGCTGACCAAACACAGCTTCGTCGAACTCGGTGCGCGGCAACGGGCGAAAGCCTTGCTCGATGCGGGCACGTTCCGTGAATTGCTCGACCCGTTCCAACGCGTCATGTCGCCCTGGCTGTCGCGCCAAGGTGTGGTGCCACAGGCCGATGACGGCGTGATCATCGCCAAGGGCAGCATTGACGGGTTGCCGGTGGTGATCGCCGCCATCGAAGGCGCGTTCCAGGGGGGCAGCCTCGGTGAAGTCGGCGGGGCGAAAATTGCCGGCGCGCTGGAACTGGCCGCCGAAGATAACCGCAAGGGCATTGCGACCCGAGCCGTGTTGCTGCTGGAGACCGGCGGTGTGCGTTTGCAGGAAGCCAATCTTGGCTTGGCGGCGATTGCCGATATTCACGCGGCGATTGTCGACCTGCGCCAGTACCAACCAGTGGTCGGTGTGGTTGCGGGTAGCGTGGGTTGCTTCGGCGGCATGTCGATTGCCGCCGGGTTGTGCAGCTACTTGCTGGTGACCCAGGAAGCGCGCCTCGGGTTGAACGGCCCGCAAGTGATTGAACAAGAAGCCGGGCTTGAGGAATACGACTCGCGGGATCGTCCGTTTATCTGGAGCCTGACCGGTGGCGAGCAGCGTTTTGCTACAGGGCTGGTGGATCGCTACGCCTCTGACGACGTGGCGCAGATCCGCCAACAGGTCAGCGAATTGCTCCAGAAAGGTTTGCCTGCGCAGCAGCGCAGCAGTCAGGCCGAACTGTTCCTGCAACGGCTGGCGCGTCTGGACGCCGAACCGCAAATCGAGCCTTCAGTGGTTCGCGATCTGTATCAAGGAGAGCGCTCATGAGTTCGTATTCCCTGAGAGGCTTGAACTGGTTCAACGCCTTGAGCGCTGGCGCCAAAGCGGTCGACGGTTTGACAGCGTCGCTGAAAGTGGCTGATGGATTTCTGGGTGAGCAACCGGTGCGGTTTATCGCTGTGGTGGCTGATCCCGACAATCGGTTTGTACGCGCCCGTAACGGCGAGGTTGGTTTGCTCGAAGGCTGGGGTCTGGCCAAGGTTGTGGATGAAGTCATCGCCGCTGATCAGGACAAGCCGCAAAAACGCGCCGTGATCGCCATCGTCGATGTGCCGAGTCAGGCTTATGGCCGCCGTGAGGAAGCACTCGGCATTCATCAAGCCCTGGCCGGTGCCGCTGACAGTTATGCTCGCGCCCGTCTGGCCGGGCACGCCGTGATCGGTTTGCTGGTGGGCAAGGCCATGTCCGGGGCGTTTCTCGCCCACGGTTATCAGGCTAATCGGCTGATTGCCCTGCGTGATCCGGGCGTGATGGTGCATGCCATGGGCAAGGCATCGGCGGCGCGCGTGACGCTGCGCAGTATCGAAGAACTGGAAACCCTGGCCGCCAGCGTGCCGCCAATGGCGTATGACATCGACAGCTATGCCAGCCTTGGTTTGCTCTGGGAAACCTTGTCGGTGGAGCAGATCGAACAGCCGTCGGCGAGCGATCTGGCGCGGGTGACTGAATGCCTGAATCTGGCGATCGGCGATGTGGCGGCGAAGGGACACGACCTGAGTGGTCGTCTCGGCGCAGCCAATCGTGCGGCGTCGAGCAAGGTTCGCCAGTTGTTGAGGGAACAGTGGTGAACATGCTTCTGGCCCACGATCTGCTCTGGGGCATGACCCCGGAACAACTGCCTGCGGATGCGCCTGCGTGGGTGGTTGAGTCCCTCCGTGCCGGTCAGCCAGTCGTGGTTCGGCGCGCATTGTCGGTGGCAGGGCAGGTTGCAGTCGGCGTGCGTGGACGTTTGCGTGAGCAGCGTTATGCGACGTCGATGGCGATCGCGTCGATTAGCCGTCGCGTATCGCCGGAAGAGCTCTGCCACGTCGACATCGACCGGGAATTGCCGGCCGTGCGAGCCCTGACGCAACTGCGGCCAATGCTGGATAAGTGCGGCTGGGTCTGGGGTGTCAGCGGCAGTGCCGGGTTTGAACTGGCGAGTGGTTTTACGGCGTTGCACGAAGGTAGCGACCTCGACTTGATCCTGCGTACACCGCAGCCGCTGAGCCGTGCCGAATCCCGGGCGTTGGTCGCGACGCTCGACACCGTCACCTGTGTGGTGGACATGCAACTGCAAACGCCATTCGGCGCCGTCGCCTTGCGCGAATGGGCCGGTTCGTCGCATCGCGTGTTGCTCAAAAACGCCAGCCAGGCCTGTCTGGTGCTCGATCCGTGGAACCCGCAGGAGCAAGCAGCGTGAGCAGCTTGTTGGTGTTCCCCGGTCAGGGCGCGCAGCAGCCGGGCATGCTTCAGCGTTTGCCTCGGGAAACGTTGAACGAAGCAAGTGACGTGCTCGGTGAAGATGTACTGCTGCTGGATTCTGCCGAAGCGTTGCAATCGACGCGGGCCGTTCAGTTGTGCCTGTTGATCGCCGGCGTGGCGGCGGCGCGGCAGTTGTCGTTGCCAGCCGATTACGTCGCCGGGTTGTCCATCGGTGCCTATCCGGCTGCGGTGGTGGCGGGCGCGTTGAGCTTCAGCGATGCGCTGCATCTGGTCAGCCTGCGCGGTGAGTTGATGCAGCAGGCTTATCCACGGGGCTACGGCATGACCGCGATCATTGGTCTGGACCTTGCGACGGTGGAAGGTTTGCTGGCGCAGGTGCACAGCATCGACACGCCGGTTTACCTGGCCAACATCAATGCCGACAACCAGGTCGTCATTGCAGGCAGCGACGCCGCGATGAAAGCCGTCGCCGGGTTGGCGAAAGATTGCGGTGCAGGGCTGGCCAAGCGCTTGGCAGTCAGCGTGCCGTCGCACTGCCCGTTACTGGATGCGCCCGCAAAGCTTCTGGCTGAAGCGTTCGCCAAGGTGCCGCTGAATACGCCGACCCTCGGTTACCTCAGCGGCAGTCGCGCCCGGCCGGTGATCAACACCGAAGCCTTGCGCGACGACCTGGCTTTCAACATGTGCCGCGTGGTGGATTGGCGCGGCACGGTGCAAAGCGCTTACGAGCGCGGCGTACGTCTACAGATCGAACTGCCGCCCGGTGCGGTGCTGACCGGGCTGGCGCGCCGGGTGTTCGAGCAAGGCACCGTGATGGCTTTCGACGGTGCCCGTCTCGATACCTTGCAGGCGCTGTTGCGTGAGGAGGGAAGCCGCCAACCCTAGAGCTTCGACCCAAGGCTTCGAACAACAAAAACAACATTCGACGATGCACTTCGAGGACAACAACAATGATTATTTACGGTGTGGCGCTGTTGGCGATTTGTACGCTGGCAGGGGTGATCATGGGTGACATGCTCGGCGTGTTGCTGGGCGTGAAGTCCAATGTCGGCGGGGTCGGGATCGCGATGATCCTGTTGATCTGCGCGCGGTTGTGGATGCAAAAGCGCGGCGGCATGACCAAGGATTGCGAGATGGGCGTCGGCTTCTGGGGCGCCATGTACATTCCGGTGGTGGTGGCGATGGCCGCGCAACAGAACGTCGTCACGGCGCTGCACGGCGGCCCGGTAGCGGTGCTGGCGGCGATTGGTTCGGTGGTGATCTGCGGTTGCACCATTGCCTTGATCAGTCGGACCCACAAGGGCGAACCCTTGCCCGATGAGCCCGAAGAGTTGAGCCCCGTTGGCACACCCGTAGGAGGTCGCTGATATGTGGGATCTCATCGAGAAAGGGCTGGAACATAACGGCCTGGTCACTGCATTCGCCTTCGTCGGCGTGATCATGTGGGTGTCGGTCATCCTCTCGAAACGCCTGACCTTCGGGCGCATTCACGGCTCGGCGATTGCCATTGTCATTGGCCTGGTCCTGGCCTGGGTCGGCGGCACCCTGACCGGCGGGCAAAAAGGCCTGGCCGACCTGACGCTGTTCTCCGGCATTGGTTTGATGGGCGGCGCCATGCTGCGGGACTTTGCCATCGTCGCCACGGCGTTCGAAGTGCAGGCCACCGAAGCGAAAAAGGCCGGGATGATTGGTGTGATCGCGCTGCTGTTGGGCACGGTGCTGCCGTTCATTGTCGGCGCGAGCATCGCCTGGGTGTTTGGTTATCGCGATGCGGTGAGCATGACCACCATCGGTGCCGGTGCGGTGACTTACATTGTCGGCCCGGTGACCGGGGCGGCGATTGGCGCGACCTCGGATGTGATGGCGTTGTCGATCGCCACCGGGCTGATCAAGGCGATTCTGGTGATGGTCGGCACGCCGATGGCAGCGCGCTGGATGGGCCTGGATAACCCGCGTTCGGCGATGGTGTTTGGCGGCTTGGCCGGGACTGTCAGCGGTGTGACGGCGGGGCTGGCGGCGACGGATCGGCGGCTGGTGCCTTATGGCGCGTTGACGGCGACGTTCCACACCGGTCTTGGGTGCTTGTTGGGGCCTTCGTTGTTGTACTTCATTGTTCGCGGGATTGTTGGCTAATTACCAGAATGCTTTTGTGGCGAGGGAGCTTGCTCCCGCTCGGGTGCGAAGCGCCCGCAAAAAAGGGTCTGCTGCGCAGCCCAGCGGGAGCAAGCTCCCTCGCCACAAGGTTTTATGCCTGGCGATTGGCATACATCCGACACTCCGCCAGTAACGCCAGCAGATTTGGATCGCGCTCCTTGGCTTTGAGAAACACCACACCAATGTGCTGCTGCAACCGGTACTTCTCCTGCAATGGAATCAGCTTCACCCGGTTCTCATACACCGCCGCAATCCTCCCCGGCAGCAACGCATAACCGACGCCCGAGCTGACCATGCTCAGCAGGGTGAAGATGTCGTTGACCTGCATCGCCACTTTCGGCTCGAACCCCGCCTGCTCGAATACCCGTTTGCCGTCCTGGTGCGTGGCGAAGCCCTGGGTGAGGGTGATGAAGGTTTCGTCGCGCACTTCTGCAAGGTCGACTTCGGTCCTGTGGGCAAATTTCGAATCGGCGGGCGTGGCGAGGAAGATATCGTCGGAGAACAGCGGAATGTGCTCCAGGTCCGGGTCGATGATGCTGTCGTCCAGGGACACCAGGATCGCATCGACTTCCATGTTCTTGAGCTTGTACAACAGGTCGAAATTCGAGCCGAGGATCAGGTCGATGTTGAGTTCGCTGCGGCGGATTTTCAGGCCCATGATCAGCTGCGGCACAGTCTTCACCGTCAGCGAATACAGCGAGCCGAGTTTGAAGCGTTCAGCGGAAAATCCGGCGGCCTCGCGGGTCAGGCGCACGCTTTCCACGACGTCCTGAATCAGCTTCTGCGCACGTTCTTCCAGCACATAGGCGCTTTCCAGCGGCGTCAGGTTGCGGCCTTCATGTTTGAACAGCGGGCAGCGCAGGGCGCTTTCCAGGGAATGGATCGCCCGGTGCACGCTGACATTGCTGGTCTGTAATTCGGCCGCGGCCCGGGCCAGGTTGCCGGTGCGCATGAAGGCAAGGAACACCTCGAGTTTTTTCAGGGTCAACTCTTCGTCGATCAACATGGCGCGGACTCTTATTCGAATGGCTCGATTGTGCCTATTTACATTGATGTGCGCAGACCTTTGTGGGAGCTGGCTTGCCAGCGATGGCGTCTTGAGGATCAAGGTAAAACTTGAGGTCCTATCGCCAGCAAGCCGGCTCCTGCAGGAGGGTTTGTTTTCTGAAACATTGCGCTTTTACGCTTGAGGCCTGAGCCTTGCGCACTGCGGGAATGAATGTCGAGGTGGGTAAACGATGTATCACGGGGAAAGATTGAACGCCTGGACGCATTTGGTCGGGGCGGTGGCGGCGACGGTCGGGGTGGTGTGGATGCTGGTGCTCGCCAGCATGGACGGCAGCCCGTGGAAGATCGTCAGCGTGGCGATCTACGGTTTTACCTTGATGGCCCTTTACAGCGCATCGACCGTGTACCACAGCGTGCGCGGGCGCAAGAAAGCGATCATGCAGAAGGTCGATCACTTTTCGATCTACCTGCTGATCGCCGGCAGTTACACGCCGTTCTGCCTGGTGACCCTGCGCGGGCCGTGGGGCTGGACGTTGTTCGGGATTGTCTGGGGGCTGGCGCTGATTGGCATCCTGCAGGAAATCAAGCCGCGTTCCGAAGCACGGGTTCTGTCGATCGTGATTTACGCGGTGATGGGCTGGATCGTGCTGGTGGCGGTCAAGCCGTTGCTGGCGGCGCTGGGCAGTGCCGGGTTTGCGTGGTTGGCGACTGGCGGGGTTTTGTACACCGTGGGGATTGTCTTTTTTGCCCTCGACCATCGCCTGCGGCATGCCCACGGGATCTGGCATTTGTTCGTGATCGCCGGGAGTTTGCTGCACTTTGTGGCGATTTTCTTTTATGTCCTTTAGACCGCGTCGCCGCCAATCGCTAACAGGCTAGTTCCCACATTAACGCTGCGACGGGATCAAGCGATCCAGTTGCTCCTGGGCCCGACGGCTGAACACCTGCAACAGGTCATTCAAGGTGTGGGGAGGAGGCTCGGCAGCGCGGGTGACTGCGTACAAGGTGATGGGCAGCGGCGGAGTCAACGGGCGAATCGTCGTCGCGGCACAGGAGGCGCCAAGTGCGGTGAACGGATCGATCACTGCCAAACCGGCGCCGGATTCCACCATCGCCCGGGCCAATGAATAGGTCTGCACCGCGATGCGTACCCGGGGCGGCGGCTCGACCGCTTCGAGGTAACTGTCGAGGCGGGCCGCCAACGGGTCGGCGCTGGACAGGCCTATCAAGGGTGCGCCGGCCAGGGCCATCAGGGGCAACGGCGTGCCTGCCTCTACCGCCGACCAGTACCCCGATGGTGCCAGAGCCACCAGCACACCGGACGCCAGCGCCTGAGCCTTGAGCCCCGGATGATCCGGTCGTTGCAGGGTCAGGGCGAGATCAATTTCACGCATCAGCAGGTTCTGCACCAGTTCGCGGCTATGGGCGCTGGACAGTTCGCAGGCGATGTCCGGATAGCGCTCGGTCCACTCGTGAATGGCCGGCGGCAGCAATGACAGGGCCAGCGCCGGGGTAGCGCCAATCCGCAGGCTATGACCCGGCTCGCGACGCAGGCTCTGGGCCAGGCGCCGCACGCCTTGCAGGCTTTCGCTGACCTTGTCGACCTCGCGCTCTAACTCCAGCGCTTCGGGTGTGGCTTGCAATTTACCGCGTACCCGCAAGAACAACGGGAATCCCAGTTGCTGCTCGGCGTGTTGCAGCACCTTGCTCACCGCCGGCTGGGAGACGTGCAGCAACTGCGCGGCGGCGCTGATCGAGCCGGTCTGGCGAATGGCCTGGAAAATCTCGATGTGACGGAGGCGCATGGCTAGTCCATAACCTTTGTCTATGGGTTTGGCATCTTTATGCATTGTTCAGCATCTGTCACCTGGCTCTAACCTGCACTTCGTCTTCACAACGGTTTTAAGGACGGACATGGCTCAGCGTGTGTGCATTATCGGCGGTGGCGTGATTGGCCTGGCAACGGCCTATGCGCTGGTGCGTGACGGATTCGAAGTGACCGTGATTGAAGCCCGGGATAGCCTGGGCAGCGAAACCAGTTTCGCCAACGGTGGCCAGTTGTCCTATCGCTATGTGGCGCCCCTGGCTGATGCCGGTGTGCCGTTGCAAGCCATCGGCTGGATGCTGCGCGGTGACTCGCCGCTGAAGCTGCGTCCGCGTCTGGATCCGGCACAGTGGCGCTGGATGGCGTCGTTCCTCAACGCTTGCCGCCGATCGGTCAACCGTGAGAATGCCGCCCATCTGTTGCGGCTGGCGCTGTTCAGCCAGAGCATCTTGAAGACGTGGCGAGAAGACGATGGGCTGGCGGGTTTCGAGTGGCGGCGCAACGGCAAGCTGGTGACCTTCCGTAACCCCGGTAGCTTTGATCATGCCCGCAAGGGGCTGGCCGATCCGCAGCAACAGCAGGTGTTGTCGCCTGCCGAATGTACGCAATTGGAACCGGCGCTAACCGATGCACCCTTCGTCGGAGCGATTTATACCCCGGACGAAGAAGTCGGCGATTGCCATGGCTTTTGTCAGCAATTGGCAACGCGACTGAAAGCCTCCGGCCGTTGCGAGTTCCGATTGGGCCAGGCGGTGACCGGCATTCGTCACGCCAATGGCGCGGTCAACGCCATCGAATTGGGCAGTGAAATCCTGGAGGTGGAGCAACTGGTGATTGCCGCCGGGCATCGCAGCCCGGCGCTGGCGTTACCCGGCCTGCAATTGCCGCTGTACCCGCTCAAGGGCTACAGCCTGACAGTACCGATTGGCCCGGAACACCGGGCACCGGATGTGAGCATCACCGACTACGACCGAAAGATTGTGTATGCGCGCATCGGCGAGCAATTGCGTATCGCGGCGATGGTCGACATCGTCGGTTTCGACCCGGCGATTGACCCGCAGCGCTTGGCCCTGATCAAGCGTCAGGCTCGTGACACCTTCGCCAATGCTGGCGCCTATGATGAGGCCGTCGAATGGGCCGGAATGCGTCCGGCAACCCCCAGTGGCGTGCCATTGCTGGGTGCCACGGCCTATCGCAACCTGTGGCTCAATCTCGGCCATGGTGCGCTGGGCTTTACCTTGGCATGTGGCAGCGCGCGCTTGCTCTGCGAGCTGATCGGCAAGGGGCAACCTTCCATCGAACTGCACGGTTTCAGCCATCGGGCTGCGTGAATTCCTGTTTCTCCAGAGGACTCTGCAATGACCATTCAACGTCTCCACAGCAACTCGCGACTGTCCGGCGTCGTGACTTTCGGCGATCTGGTGTTTCTCTCCGGACAGGTACCGGGCGAGGCCACTGACGTCAGCAACCAGACCCGTGAAGTGTTGGCGAAAATCGACGCTTTGTTGACCGAGGCCGGCAGCGACAAGAGTCATCTGCTCAATGCGACCATTTACCTCAAGGACATCAACGCGGATTTCGCCGCGATGAACGAGGTCTGGTCGCAGTGGTTGTCACCGGGCCAGGCACCGACCCGCACTACCGTGCAGGCGCAACTGGCCCGCCCTGAAATCCTGGTGGAAATCACTGTGATCGCCGCCCGCCGTTAATCGCTCTACCCACAACGGAGAATAACAATGCAAAAAAAAATCACGTTGCTTGGCTGCACCCTGGGCTTGCTGATGGGCAGTCAGGTCCAGGCCACTGAACCACCTTTGAGCGGAACGTTGGGCAAAATCGCCAGTACCAAGAGCATCACCCTGGGCTATCGAGATGCGTCAGTACCGTTCTCCTACGTGGGTGACCACACGGGCAAGCCGATGGGTTATTCGGTGGATCTGGCGGGCAAGATCGTCGAACGCATCCAGCAGCAACTGGCGTTGCCCGATCTCAACGTTCAGTACAACCTGGTGACTTCTCAAACCCGCATTCCGCTGGTGCAGAACGGCACCGTAGATCTGGAGTGTGGTTCCACAGGCGTGACCGCCGAGCGGCAGAAGCAGGTGGCGTTCTCCTACGGTTTCATTTACGTCAAAGGCCAGTTGCTCACGGCCAGAGACAGCGGCATCAAGAGTTTCGCCGACCTGCGTGGCAAGAACGTGGTAACCACTGCCGGCACCACCAATGAGCGCTACCTGAAGAGCTATAACGTCGACCACAAGATCGACATGTTCGTGATTAGCGCCAAGGATCACGGCGAAGCGTTCCAGATGTTGCAAACGGGACGGGCGGCGGCGTTTTATATGGACGATGCGCTGCTCTACGGCGAACGCGCCAAGGCCCACGACCCGCATAAGTGGGTGGTGGTCGGGGAAGAGCAGTCGCGGGAAATCTACAGCTGCATGGTGCGCAAGGACGATCCGCAATTCCTTGCGCTGGTTAACAGCGCGCTGGGTGATCTTTACAGTTCAGGGGAAATCAACGGTATCTACAAACGCTGGTTTGAACAGCCGATCCCGCCAAAGGGCTTGAACCTTGAGTTCCCGATGACCAGTGAACTCAAGGCGATCATTGCCAAGCCAGTGAGTGATCCGGTGCAATAGTCCTCTGGGCTGTCTGGCAACGGCAGCCTAAAAATCGCCCCAAAGCTGCTGGGCAACCGCAAGGGCAACTACCGGCGCCGTTTCGGTTCGCAACACCCGCGGGCCGAGGCGGGCGGCATGAAAACCGTTGTCCTTGGCCTGCTCGACTTCCGCATCTGACAACCCGCCTTCCGGGCCGATCAGGAATGCCAATGTCGCAGGCTTGGCGTGGCTGACCAATGGCTCGGCCACCGGATGCAGCACCAACTTCAACTCAGCTTCAGTCTGTTTCAACCAATCCGCCAACAGCACCGGCGGATGAATCACTGGCACCCGTGAACGCCCGCATTGCTCGCACGCGCTGATCGCCACCTGGCGCCAGTGCAGCAGGCGTTTGTCGGCACGCTCGTCCTTGAGCCGGACTTCACAGCGGTCGCTGAAAATCGGTGTGATTTCGGTGACGCCCAGTTCGGTGGCTTTCTGAATCGCCCAGTCCATGCGCTCGCCACGGGACAGGCCCTGGCCGAGGTGGATCTGCAACGGTGACTCAACCTGGCCGGCGAACTGCTCATCGATTTGCACCACCACGCGCTTCTTGCCGACTTCGACCAGCGTGGCGCGAAACTCCTGGCCCGAGCCGTCGAACAATTGCAGCGCATCGCCCTCGGCCATGCGCAGCACGCGGCTGATGTAGTGGGCCTGGGCCTCGGGCAGTTCGTGCTCGCCGGTGCTCAGGGGGGCGTCGATGAAGAAGCGGGACAGTCTCATTTTGGTTCTCTACTCAATTCAATCGGAGTCGCTTTTGTGGCGAGGGAGCTTGCTCCCGGTGGACTGCGCAGCAGTCCCTCTTTTTGGGGCCGCTTCGCAGCCCAGCGGGAGCAAGCTCCCTCGCCACAGGGGTTGTGCAATGACTGTCAACCCGGATCACGGAACCCCGGATGGAAGTCCTTCGGGACTGAAACGCTGACGCTGTCGCGCGTCGCAATGTCGATCCCTTCGCTGGCCACTTCAGCCAGAAAGTCGATCTGCTCCGGTGTCACCACATACGGCGGCAGGAAATACACCACGCTGCCCAACGGCCGCAGCAAGGCACCACGCTCCAGCGCATGCTGGAACACCTTCAGACCGCGACGTTCCTGCCATGGATAAGCTTCTTTGCTGGCCTTGTCCTTGACCATCTCGATGGCCAGGACCATGCCGGTCTGGCGCACTTCGCTGACGTTCGGATGATCGACCAGATGCGCAGTGGAGGAGGCCATGCGCTGCGCCAACACCTTGTTGTTCTCGATGACGTTGTCTTCTTCGAAGATATCCAGCGTCGCCAATGCCGCCGCGCAGGCCAGCGGATTGCCGGTGTAGCTGTGGGAATGCAGGAAGGCGCGCAGGGTCGGGTAGTCGTCGTAGAAAGCGCTGTAGACGTCTTCGGTGGTCAGGCACGCGGCCAACGGCAGGTAGCCGCCGGTCAGCGCCTTGGACAGGCAAAGGAAGTCCGGGCGAATGCCGGCCTGTTCGCAGGCGAACATGGTGCCGGTGCGGCCGAAGCCGACGGCGATTTCGTCGTGGATCAGGTGCACGCCGTAGCGATCACAGGCTTCACGCAGCAACTTGAGATACACCGGGTGGTACATGCGCATGCCGCCAGCGCCCTGGATCAGCGGCTCGACGATCACTGCTGCAACGGTGTCATGGTTCTCGGCCAGGGTTTGTTCCATCGCCGCGAACATATTGCGCGAGTGTTCTTCCCAGCTCATGCCTTCCGGGCGCAAGTAGCAATCGGGACTTGGCACCTTGATGGTGTCGAGCAGCAGGGCTTTGTAGGTTTCGGTGAACAGCGGCACGTCGCCCACCGACATCGCCGCCATGGTTTCGCCGTGGTAGCTGTTGGTCAGGGTGACAAAGCGCTTCTTGTTCGGCTGGCCGCGGTTGAGCCAGTAGTGAAAGCTCATTTTCAGCGCGACTTCGATGCAGGACGAGCCGTTATCGGCGTAGAAGCACCGCGTCAGGCCTTCCGGCGTCATCTTCACCAGGCGCTCGGACAACTCGATCACCGGCTGATGGCTGAAACCGGCGAGGATCACGTGTTCCAGTTGATCGACCTGATCCTTGATGCGCTGGTTGATGCGCGGGTTGGCGTGGCCGAATACATTGACCCACCAGGAACTGACCGCGTCGAGGTAGCGTTTGCCTTCGAAATCTTCCAGCCAGACCCCTTCACCGCGCTTGATCGGGATCAGCGGCAGTTGTTCGTGATCTTTCATCTGGGTGCAGGGATGCCACAACACCGCGAGATCGCGTTCCATCCACTGTTTATTCAGGCCCATTTTTACTCTCCTCGAGGCGGTCCGTGACGCGCGCGGACATGCAATCGCGCAAGCCTATGCAATGCGTCGCACGGGGACAACCCATTGTGTCGAATGAGCTACTTTGTATAGGCCGATAGACGTTGCTGGCGGGCGTTTGAAGGCTGACGTATCCTTCGCGGTTCTTGAGTCGTCTGGCTCGCAAAACCGCTATTTTTCTCGTGTATTTCCGGAGTTCGCTGAATGTCTGTCGGTTGGCTGCGCGCCTGTGCGCTGGTGATGTTGGGGCTGTTCAGCGTGTCTGCGCTGGCCAAGGATAAAACCGCGATCGTGATCGGCGGCGGGGTCTCGGGCCTCACGGCTGCTTATGAACTGCAGAAAAAGGGCTGGCAGGTCACGCTGCTGGAAGCCAAGACGAGCCCGGGCGGTCGTTCCGGCATGGCCACCAGCGAGTGGATCGGCAACGACAAGGCCCAGCCGGTTTTGAACAAGTACGTCTCGGAGTTCAAGCTGAGCACCACGCCAGCACCTGAATTCGTTCGGACCCCGAGCTACCTGATCGACGGCGTGTATTACACCGCCGCCGACCTGGCGACCAAGGATCCCACCACTGCCGAAGCGCTCAAGCGCTACGAAAAGACCGTGGACGACCTGGCACGCTCGGTCGAAGACCCGCAGAACCCGGCGGCGAACAACACGCTGCACTCGCTGGACCAGATCAACGTGTCGAACTGGCTGGATCGGCTGACACTGCCACCCACTGCCCGTCAGTTGGTTAACCAGCAGATTCGTACCCGCTATGACGAACCTTCGCGCCTGTCGCTGCTGTACTTCGCACAGCAAAGCAGTGTCTACCGTGGCGTCTCCGACCGTGACCTGCGTGCTTCGCGTCTGGTTGGTGGCAGCCCCGTGCTGGCCCAGGCTTTCGTCAAGCAACTGAAAACCATCAAGACCAGCTCCCCGGTTTCGTCGATCACCCAGGACAAAGACGGCGTCACCGTCAAGGTCGGCAGCGTTGGCTATCAGGCTGACTATGTCGTGCTGGCCGTGCCGTTGCGCGCACTGAACAAGATCCAGATGACCCCGTCGCTGGACGCCCAGCACCTGGCGGCGATCAAGGGCACCAACTACGGCTGGCGCGACCAGATCATGCTGAAGTTCAAGACCCCGGTGTGGGAACCGAAAGCACGCATGTCCGGCGAGATCTACAGCAACACCGGCCTCGGTATGTTGTGGATCGAGCCTGCCTTGAAGGGTGGCGCCAACGTGGTGATCAACCTGTCCGGCGACAACGCACGGGTGATGCAGGCGTTCGGCGACAAGCAGATGGTCGATCAGGTACTGATTCGCCTGCACGCGTTCTATCCACAGGCGCGCGGCTCGTTTACCGGTTATGAAATCCGTCGTTACAGCACCGACCCTTCGATGGGCGGCGCCTACCTGGCGTTCGGTCCGGGTCAGATCAGCAAGTTCTGGCGCCTGTGGGAACGTCCGATTCAGCGTGTAGCCTTTGCGGGTGAGCACACCGATACCATGTACCCGGGCACTCTGGAAGGTGCACTGCGCACCGGTCAGCGCGCGGCCAGTCAGGTTGAAGACCTGGCGGCGGGCAAGTCGTTTGAACCGGCGAAGGTCGGTCCGGCAGCGACTGCGGCTGCAGCGGCAGGCGCTGGTGCGGTGGCGGCGAAGAAGGGCAATTTCTTCAGCAACCTGTTTGGCGGTTCGGATGACGCGAAGAAACCGGAGCCAGTGAAGGCGCCTGAACCTGCCCCGGCAGCTCCGGCCCCTGCACCCGCCCCGGCACCGACGCCAGCACCTGCTCCGGTCGAAGCGCCGAAGCCGGCGGCACCGGTGAAAGCCGAGCCAGCCAAAAAGGCACCGGCCAAAGCCCCGGCGAAAAAACCAGCGGCCAAGACTGAAGCGAAAAAGGCACCTGCCAAGGCACCAGCGAAAAAAGCTGAAGTGGCCAAGAAGCCTGCAACGACTACCGAAACCAAAGTGCAGTAAGGCTTTGGGTTAAACAGAAGCGCGGCTCAAGGGCCGCGCTTTTTTTTGCCTGCAACAATCCCCCGTGGCGAGGGAGCTTTCTCCCGCTGGGTTGCGAAGCGGCCCCTAACAATCGACAACCGCAGTTTTCAGCTGAAATTATCTACATGGTTTGCGACTGCTGCGCAGTCGAGCGGGAGCAAGCTACCTCGCCACATTGAGTTCTTGTGAATTTGGTTTCGCGTCCCGCCCAACTTTCGCCTTTAATCTTTCCTTAACTCACCGATTTCAAACTCTTGATCGTATTTCTCGATATTTCAAAGCAAAATTTTCCGCTTTAATTCGATAGATAACTCTTTAGTCTTGGTCGCAGTTCTCACAGGATTTGGGCAATGCAACTACGTAACTCAACTTCCCGCTATGGTTTGGTCAGCATCTTCATGCATTGGGGCGTGGCATTGGCCGTGTTCGGTTTGTTTGCCCTCGGGCTGTGGATGGTCGGTCTCGACTACTACAGCACCTGGCGTAAAGACGCGCCGGACCTGCACAAGAGCATTGGTCTGGTGTTGCTCGGCGTGATGCTGCTGCGAGTGTTGTGGCGTTTCATCAGCCCACCGCCGCCAACCCTGTCCAGCTATAGCCGCATGACGCGCCTGGGCGCCAAGTTCGGCCATGGCTTTCTGTATCTCAGTCTGTTCGCTGTGATGATTGCCGGTTACCTGATTTCCACCGCAGAAGGTGTCGGGATCCCGGTGTTTGGACTGTTTGAAGTACCTGCGCTGGTTTCCGGGCTACCGGACCAGGCAGATACCGCTGGCGTGATTCACCTCTACCTGGCGTGGGTGCTGGTAATTTTTTCCGGCCTCCATGCGTTGGCAGCATTGAAGCACCACTTTATCGACCGTGATGTGACCCTCAAGCGAATGCTGGGTCGCAAAGCCTGACGTTCAACCTCGACTCCAAAGGAAAACAAAGTATGTTGAAAAAGACTCTGGCCGCTCTGGCAATCGGCTCCGCCCTGTTGTCCGCCGGTAACGTAATGGCCGCTGACTACGTCGTCGACAAAGAAGGCCAGCACGCCTTCGTTGACTTCAAGATCAGCCACCTGGGCTACAGCTACATCACCGGTACCTTCAAGGACATCGACGGCAAGTTCAGCTTCGACGCCGCCAAGCCTGAAGACAGCAAGATCGAGTTCAATGTGAACACCGCCAGCGTTTTCACCAACAATGCTGAGCGTGACAAGCACATCTCCAGCAAAGACTTCCTGAACGGCAGCAAGGCCACCTTCGTTTCCACCAGCGTCAAGTCGACCGGTAAAAACGCCGCCGGCAAAGACACGGCCGATGTGGCTGGCGACCTGACGATCCTCGGTGTCACCAAGCCGATCGTGGTCAAGGCCACTTTCCTGGGTGAAGGCAAGGATCCATGGGGCGGCTACCGTGCAGGCTTCGAGGGTACCTTCAGCCTCAAGCGTTCCGATTTTGGCAAGCAGAAAGACCTGGGCCCATCGTCCGACGCAGTTGATCTGTACGTAACGTTTGAAGGTGTCAAAGCGAAATAACTTTCGCGCCTGACAAAAAAACGCCCGTTGCTCTCCAGAGCGCGGGCGTTTTTTATTGCCGTACACAAAACCCCTGTAGGAGCTGCCGAAGGCTGCGATCTTTTGATCTTGTATTTAAAAAAGCAAAATCAAAAGATCGCAGCCTTCGGCAGCTCCTACAAAAGCGGGTCAATAAAAATGCCCCGGACCTTTCGGTACGGGGCATTTTTATTGCAGCGATAACTCAGCGATTGCGGGTCAGCAATGCCGGTTTTTCACCGCGAGGACGGCTTGGCAGTTGATCGAGCTGCTCAGGTGTCGGGAAGCGATCCGCCTTCGACTCCTTGTGCATGATCTTCGGCGCCGGGCCACGCGGGTTCTGTACCGCTGGTTCCGAACGAGGCTGCTCGTCACGGGCCGGGCGGCGGTTGCGCGAATCTTCGCGACGGGCCTGGCCGTCACGTGGTGCGCCATTACGTGGGCCGCTGCGCTTGGCTGGCGGCGTGCCGGTGCTGGCGCCATCGCTGCTGCGCGGACCGCTCTGGCGACCCTGTGGCTTGCCGCCACGTGGTGCGCCCGAACCCGCTGCCGTGCCTTGTGCCGGAGCACCCGGACGACGACCACGGCCCTGGGCAGGTTTCTGCTGCGGAACGTAGTCGACGCGGTTACCGAAGTTATCGACATCGTCGTCCAGGAACTCGTCCGGGGCGCGATCAGCCGCGGCGCGTGGAGGCTGGCTTGGCTGGCGCTGTTCGCGGGCCGGGGTGCCTTCGCGGGGCTTTTGTTGACGGGCTGGACGCTCGCCACGTTCGCCCGACGCCGGTTTTTCCTTGCCCTTGTCCTTGCCCTTGTCTTTACGACCGCCACCCCCACCGCCGCCGTTCGGACCATCGCCGCGCGGGCCACGTGGATTGCGCGGGTTACGCACATCCGGACGCTCGCGGACTTCCGGTTTCTCGGCTTCCACGGCGCTCGAATCGAAGCCCATCAGGTCGCCGTCGGCGATTTTCTGCTTGGTCATGCGTTCGATGCTTTTCAGCAGCTTCTCTTCGTCCGGAGCGACCAGCGAAATCGCCTCGCCTGAACGACCGGCACGGCCGGTACGGCCGATACGGTGTACGTAGTCTTCATCGACGTTCGGCAGTTCGAAGTTGACCACGTGTGGCAACTGATCGATGTCCAGGCCGCGCGCGGCGATGTCGGTGGCCACCAGGATGCGCACGTCACCGGCCTTGAAGTCAGCCAGGGCTTTGGTGCGCGCGTTCTGGCTCTTGTTGCCGTGGATCGCGACGGCGCTCAGGCCGTGTTTGTCCAGGTACTCGGCCAGGCGGTTGGCGCCGTGCTTGGTGCGGGTGAAGACCAGAACCTGTTCCCAGGCGCCAGCGGTGATCAGGTGCGCCAGCAACGAACGTTTGTGGCTGGCCGGCAGGCGAAACACGCGCTGTTCGATGCGCTCGACCGTGGTGTTCGGCGGCGTGACTTCGATGCGTTCCGGGTTGTGCAGCAGTTTGCCGGCGAGGTCGGTGATGTCCTTGGAGAAGGTCGCCGAGAACAGCAGGTTCTGCCGTTTGGCCGGCAGACGCGCCAGGACCTTCTTCACGTCATGGACGAAGCCCATGTCGAGCATGCGGTCGGCTTCGTCCAGCACGAGGATTTCCACGTGGGACAAGTCGACGCTGCCTTGGCCGGCCAGATCGAGCAGGCGGCCAGGGCAGGCCACCAGCACGTCTACGCCACGGGACATGGCTTGAACCTGCGGGTTCATGCCGACGCCGCCGAAGATGCAGGCGCTGACGAACTTCAGGTCACGGGCATAAACCTTGAAGCTTTCGTGTACCTGGGCCGCGAGTTCGCGAGTAGGGGTCAGGACCAGTACGCGCGGTTGGCGCGGGCCGTGACGCTGGGATTTGTCCGGGTGACCGTTGGGGAACAACCGCTCCAGAATCGGAAGGGCGAAACCGCCGGTTTTACCAGTACCTGTCTGTGCCGCGACCATCAGGTCGCGACCTTGCAACACGGCGGGAATGGCCCGCTGTTGCACCGGAGTAGGCTCGGTATAGCCCGCTGCCTCGATGGCGCGGACTAAAGCCTCGGAGAGACCGAGGGAAGCAAAGGACATGAGTAATCCTGTTTTAGTTAGGGCTTGGCCCAATGGGAGTCTTGCCTGGCGCGAATGGCGTTTAAGAGGAACGCAATCCCGTCCGGTCCTGCTGGGCCTTGAAAGCTCGTCTGGAGTGCTCGCGCGGGCTGGAAAGCTGCGCCGTAGCGGGGTCGAGATGCCTTGAACAAGTCCGAGCGTCCGGGCGTGAGCCTGGCGGGAAGGCCGGAGTATAACAGAGCAATCACTGCGCGCCGCTTTCCTGCTGCTCAACGGTTTTCGCCGTCGTGGCGGTGGCGCGTGCCGGGTTCACGACAGAGGCCGGGTCGGCGCCATAACGGGCGCTTAGCTCTGCGTAGGCCGGTTCGCGTTTGAAGCGTTTGAGTTCGGCACCGAAGCGCTGTACCAGCAAATCCATGCCGGCATTGCGACGAACTGCCAGAAACTGGCTTTGTTGGCTGATGACGATCGGGTTCTCGGTGATCTTGTCGCGAATGTTCAGCTCGTCGAGCAAATGCTGGCCGACCCGGCGATCAGTGATCAGCAGGTCGATCCGCCCACGCACCAGTTTGCCGAAGTTGGCTTCATGACTGGGTGCTGATTCCCGGGTGAACAGCGTCGAGTCCCTGAAATTCTGGCTGTACAGGTAGCCCGGTGAGGTGCCGATGGTCAGCCCGCGCAGTTCGTCGAGCGTGCGGAACGGGTGCGGCCGTGCGTTGGCGTAGAACATCACGAATTGCACTTCCGAGAGCGGTTCGCTGGGGTAGAGCAGGGTCGCATCGCGCTCATCGCTGTGGAAAATGTCCAGGGCGCCATCGGCCTGGCCGGTTTCGAGCATCGACAGGCAACGTTTCCATGGCAGGAATTGCCACTCGACTTCGATCCCCAGGCGCTTGAAGACTATCGCGGTGGTTTCGTAGTCGAGCCCGAGGGATTTGCCGTTCTCCTCATACACGTAAGGAGCCCACGGTTCCGTGACAATGCGCAATTTCTCGCCCCGAGCGGCAAAGCTCAGGCAAGTGAAGACAAGCACGGCGATTAACTGCGTGATCAAAGGCATGGGCTTGAGATTACGACGAGAAACAGGAAAGAGCCAGAACCGGGAACCAGAAGCTCTATCTCCGAGTGTTGCGTCACAATAAATGCAAAAGATCGCAGCTTTCGGCAGCTCCTACATGGGGACGTGTAACCCCTGTAGGAGCTGCCGAAAGCTGCGATCTTTTGATCTTGCCTTTACCGCTTTTGCTTAACGCGGCAACTTCAGGTTGTTCCACACTGCCAGGCTGGCTTCGGCCTGATTCAGTGTGTAGAAGTGCAACCCTGGTGCTCCACCTTGCAGCAGTCTTTCGCACATCTCGGTGATGACTTGTTCACCAAAGCGTTGAATGCTCTGGGTGTCGTCGCCGTAGGCTTCCAGTTGCTTGCGGATCCAGCGCGGGATTTCCGCACCGCAAGCGTCAGAGAAGCGCGCGAGTTTGCTGTAGTTGGTGATCGGCATGATCCCCGGCACGATCGGGATGTTCACACCTGCAGCCCGTACCCGCTCGACGAAGTAGAAGTAACTGTCCGCGTTGAAGAAGTACTGGGTGATCGCACTGTCGGCGCCGGCGTTGGCCTTGCGCACGAAATTGGCGATATCGTCTTCGAAGTTGCGTGCTTGCGGATGCATTTCCGGGTAAGCAGCGACTTCGATGTGGAAATGATCGCCGGTCTCTTCACGAATGAATTCAACCAGGTCATTGGCGTGGCGCATTTCGCCGCTGGCCATGCCCATGCCGGAAGGCAGGTCACCGCGCAGGGCAACGATACGCTTGATGCCGGCGGCCTTGTATTGGCTCAGCAGGCCGCGCAAGTCGTCCTTGCTGTCGCCCACGCAAGACAGGTGCGGTGCGGCAGGAACTTTGACTTCGCTTTCGAGCTGCAACACGGTGTTGAGCGTGCGATCACGGGTCGAACCGCCAGCGCCGTAGGTGCAGGAAAAGAAATCGGGGTTGTACGAGGCCAACTGACGGGCAGTGGCAAGCAGCTTTTCATGCCCAGCGTCGGTCTTCGTAGGGAAGAACTCGAAGCTGTAGCGACGATCTTGGGACATGGTCATATCCTTGGAAACGCGTAAGCCTGTGGGGCCATTTTGTCCGCTTTCGCCAGCAAGCCGGCTCCTACAGGGTTTACGTCGTACACGATGTACGACCGCTCACTTGTAGGAGCCGGCTTGCTGGCGAAACAGGCAACACGGTGTATCAGAACACCGCGTTGCCAGTCAGCGAATCAGTAACGGTAAGCGTGCGGCTTGAACGGACCTTCGACAGTCACGCCGATGTAGTCGGCCTGGGTCTTGGTCAGTTGAGTCACGACGCCGCCGAAGCCACGGACCATTTCCAGGGCCACTTCTTCGTCGAGTTTCTTCGGCAGTACTTCAACGGTCAGGCGCTCGGCTTTCTGGGCTGGCGACAAGTCGGCGTACTTCTGGCCGAACAGGAAGATCTGCGCCAGAACCTGGTTGGCGAACGAACCGTCCATGATGCGGCTTGGGTGGCCAGTGGCGTTGCCCAGGTTAACCAGACGGCCTTCGGCCAGCAGGATCAGGTAGTCGTCGTTCTGGGCATCGAACGCGCCAGCGCCGGTGCGGTGGATCTTGTGAACCTGTGGCTTCACTTCTTCCCATGCCCAGTTCTTGCGCATGAAAGCGGTGTCGATTTCGTTGTCGAAGTGGCCGATGTTGCAGACAACAGCGCGCTTCTTCAGGGCTTTGAGCATGTTCGCGTCGCAAACATTGACGTTGCCGGTGGTGGTCACGATCAGGTCGATCTTGCCCAGCAGCGCTTTGTCGATGCTTTCTTCGGTGCCGGTGTTGATGCCGTCGATGAACGGCGAAACCAGTTCGAAACCGTCCATGCAGGCTTGCATGGCGCAGATCGGGTCGACTTCGGACACTTTGACGATCATGCCTTCCTGACGCAGGGACTGAGCGGAGCCCTTGCCCACGTCACCGTAACCGATGACCAGCGCTTGCTTGCCGGACAGCAGGTGGTCGGTGCCGCGCTTGATCGCGTCGTTCAGGCTGTGACGGCAGCCGTACTTGTTGTCGTTCTTGCTCTTGGTTACCGAGTCGTTGACGTTGATCGCAGGGATTTTCAGCTCGCCCTTGGCCAGCATGTCCAGCAGGCGGTGAACGCCAGTGGTGGTTTCTTCGGTCACGCCGTGGACGCGATCCAGAACCTGTGGGTACTTCTTGTGCAGCAGCTCGGTCAGGTCGCCGCCGTCGTCGAGGATCATGTTGGCATCCCAAGGCGCGCCATCCTTCAGGATGGTTTGCTCCAGGCACCACTCGTACTCTTGTTCGGTCTCACCTTTCCAGGCGAAAACCGGGATGCCGGCAGCGGCGATGGACGCAGCGGCCTGGTCTTGAGTCGAGAAAATGTTGCAGGACGACCAGCGAACTTCGGCACCCAGGGCAACCAGGGTTTCGATCAGCACGGCAGTCTGAATGGTCATGTGGATGCAGCCGAGGATCTTCGCGCCCTTGAGCGGTTGCTCTTCGGAGTACTTGCGGCGCAGACCCATCAGGGCCGGCATTTCGGATTCGGCGATGATGGTTTCGCGACGGCCCCAGGCAGCCAGGGACATGTCGGCAACTTTGTAATCGTTAAAATCTGCAGGCGTGATAACAGCGCTCATGAAGAGCCTCCATTCGTAATGTATGCGAATGGGCGCCGTTGTGCGTTTAGTGTCTGGCTGATGACAACCAAGCAACGCCCCATCCGAGCCTGACAGGTTGAACCTGCTGCAGCGCCCCTCGGACAGGTGGCGGGAAAACGGTAGCAAATGAAGATTACCGTTTTGAAACGGGGGCGATTATAGCGGGCTATGCTGATCTTCCAAAGCCTTTCTGCTGGTCAATGACCGAACGGTAATCGAGACCATAGTCGATGGTTAATAGAGCTCTGGACCGGGGTCTGCCAAGATACCGCCCATCATTCGGCAAGACGCTCAGGAGTGACCATGAATTTCCACACCCGCAAATGGGTTAAACCCGAAGACCTCAATCCCAACGGCACGCTGTTCGGCGGCAGCCTGCTGCGCTGGCTCGACGAAGAAGCGGCGATCTACGCTATCGTCCAACTGGGCAATCAGCGCGTGGTGACCAAGTACATTTCCGAAATCAACTTCGTCAGCGCCTCGCGCCAGGGCGACATCATCGAGCTGGGTATCACCGCCACCGAGTTCGGTCGCACCTCCATCACCCTCAAGTGCGAAGTGAGGAACAAGATCACCCGCAAAAGCATCCTGACCGTGGAGAAGATCGTGTTCGTCAACCTGGGTGAAGACGGACTCCCTGCGCCACACGGCCGGACCGAGATCAAGTACGTCAAAGACCAGTTCAAGGACGACGCCAGCGTCGAATAATGCGAGACCTGTAGGAGCTGCCGCAGGCTGTGAGATTTTTATCTTGATTCTGTCGTCGTTACTGACAGCTCAAAAACAAGATCAAAAGATCGCAGCCTTCGGCAGCTCCTACAGAACGGATGCCGGTCCGCAAATGTCGTACCTAAACGACACGCCAGCGGTTCAGGAATCCCATGGACACTAAAAAAGATGGCAAGACCCCCGACCTCTCGGCGAAAGAGCAGCACGAGGTCGAAAAAAACCAGCCGCCACGCGCGGCGGTTCTGCACGAAATTATCCGTACCCAGGGCGACCAGGAGCTGGAGCGCAGCGTGGCCGCGCTATGGTGGTCAGCGTTAGCCGCCGGACTGACCATGGGCCTGTCGTTGATGGGCATGGGCCTGCTCAATTCCCGTCTGCCGGACGGCGAAGGTTTCAAGGTGATCGCCAGTTTCGGCTATTGCGCCGGCTTTCTCGCGGTGATTCTTGCCCGTCAGCAACTCTTCACCGAAAACACTCTGACCGCCGTGCTGCCGATCATGAGCAAGCCTACGCTGGGCAATTTTGGCCGATTGCTGCGGCTGTGGGCAGTGGTGCTGATCGGCAACCTCTGCGGCACCTTGCTGGTGGCTTACGTCATGCTGGAGCTGCCGATTTTCGACAGCAAGACCGACGTAGCCTTCCTCGACATCGGTCGCAAGGTCATGGAAAACGACGTCAGTCAGATGTTCGCCAAGGGCATCATCTCTGGCTGGATGATCGCCACCATGGTCTGGATGATCCCGTCCATGGAGAGCGCCAAGATGTGGATTATCATCCTCATCACCTACCTCATGGCGCTGGGTGATTTCACGCACATCGTGGTCGGTTCGCTCGAGGTCGGTTATCTGGTGTTTGCCGGCGAACTCCCGTGGAAAGATTTCTGGCTGGTGTTCGCCGGGCCGACACTGGTGGGGAATATCGTGGGTGGCAGTTTTATCTTTGCGTTGATCAGCCATGCACAGATTCGCAGTGAAAGCGGGCCACCGAAAGACGATGGCAGCAAGGCTGGCCCGGACTTTCCCAAAGAAACCACTGAACAGTAATGTCGGGCGAGCAGGGTAGTGCTCGCCTGACGTCCGGCAACTGCGTTTATCGGGCAGGAATCAGCCATGCCCGTGCTTGAGTGATCGTGGTCGAATTGAATGGGCGCGACGAATTCAGGAGGCTGCGCGAGACATATTGATCAGCAATCCGACTGAGTGCCGCGTTGAAGTCCGTGGGGCTCGTTGACTCGCGCAATTCGAATACTGCCTTGTTAAGCAGCTTGACGTTCGAATCAGGCTGGCCGTGACGGTACAGGGAGGGAAAGATCACTTCACTGATGAAGTTTTCGGCTTTGGTTTTGATATCGCGCAGACCCATTTCCTCGATCGCCTTAGTCATCACCACGGATTTGGGTCCTACCAGCTGGGCATCCATGCGTTTAAAGGCTTGTAGCAGCTCCATGTAATCTGCAGCGTTTCCCTGGTTGAGTTTATTCGCCAGCCATTCGATTTTGTCCGACCTGTCGCCGAGGTGATCAAGACGGGTGATGGCATCTTTCAGTGGAGCACTAAGATCGAGCCTGTCGGAGCCGGAGGCTTTCGCCTCGATCAGGGCCTGGCTTAATTCGGCCAATGTCTGTTGAGCTTCCTGGCGGAACTGGATGACTTCTGAGCAACCCGTTTCGTACTGCAGTTCAGTCGCCGCCGCGTCGAACAATCGGTCATCGAGGGCGAGCAGGGCGCCGCCGATTGAATTGAACGTGAAGGTTTCGCTGCGTTCGTGGCGTCTCAGGTGATCACCCACCGCAACTTCGAGTTTTTGCTGCAAGTGGTTTTTGTGTTCCAGCGGCATGCTGAAGTTGACGGTCCCATTGAGCATCCCCGTAAAGTCGCCTTTTTCAGTTTTCAATGGAACGGTGATTGTCTGCTTTTCAAAGGCTTTGATGCCGCTCGCTTCTTGTGCATCGCGAGCCGCGTAGCTCACACCGACGAATTTATCGGCGATGTTCGAGCCCAACGTTCCACGATCTTTTTTTGTACCGTCATTGCCGCTCTCGAACTTGAGAATCAACTGATCGCGTTCGGGAATCGGGCTCATCGGGAATTGCGGTTCGTAAAGGTCCGCGACCGGGGTGTTGAGCATGATTCCGCCGTCCTGGAAGGCGGTCAGTTCTCCGTCAGTCTGGAACGGCAATCCCTGTTCCGAAGGCTTCTGGAAAACCACGGGCAGCGAGCCGGAAATATGGGCGGCGCGGGCCACGTCCATCTCCGGGGTCAGGCTTGCATTGAATACCACCATCTGCGGTCGATCGTCGAACATGGCTGTGCCGGTGATGTGCAGTTGCTTGATTTCAGGCATGTCCTTGCTCAGCTTCGCCAGATCACCGAATGTCACATAGCCTTTGTTTTTTATGTGATCTGCGCAGACCCGGGTTTCCTGCGAAAGCTGCCGCTGCGGGTCGCCAAGGGCCTGTTTGAAACGCGACTGAACCGACTCCACCATTTTCTCGTGAAGCAGTTCCTCCAGCGGCTCGGCTTTGGAATGAAGGCGAGGCATTAGATCGAAAAACAGTCGTCCAATGCTTCCAGGCTTTCCCGAGGCCTCCGCAATGACTTTGCCAATAGCGGAACAGGCTTGTTGTATCGGCCCCCGAATCTTGCTGTGACTGTCGAGCAGCGTAACGAGATTGGTTTCGTCCGACATTTTGTCGAAGTCTGCGTAAGACATTCCGCTGGCGATAAAAGCTGCGGAAATAGCGCCGGCCGATGAGCCGGAAATGCTTTGTATTTTGCCCAGCGCCCCTTCAACCTCCAATGCTTTGACCATCCCTGAAAACGCCACGCCCTTGGCGCCACCGCCACTGAGGACCAGATGTTCGATGTCGGGGAGATTCAGGTCCATTTCGACCACTGCATTTTCAAACCGACGGATTGTCAGTCCACGCTCAGTCAGGGATTGCACCAGGGTTTCAGCTCGGCCTTGGCCGATTCGCATTGCACCCCACTTGAAGTCACCCCAATCAATCTCGCTGGGTTCTGTCGGTGCGCTCTGGGAGGTATTTCCAGAAATCGGCAAGGAACTGGGCGGGCGTATTGGGAGGGCAGTGGTAATGGTCATGGGTGTCTCTTCCTTTGAGAACGGTTACGGAAGTCGCACTTTAGGAGACTCAAGGGGGCTTGAGTACGTGGTGCAATGAGTTGAGACACACGGCTGAAACGGCATTAAGAAGTGGCGGAGAAAGGCTGAAAAGGCTCTGGTGTGAGCCTTTCAGCTGGGCATCAAAAGCGCGGTGAAAGGGGCTTAGGAAACTTCATACGGCTTGCGTCCGAATTGTCCGAGCCTTCCATTCCGTTTTTCGCGTCGCTAATTAGCCGGCCATCTCTGGCGCAGTGGCACCGCGACGTTGCAGGTAGATAAAAAACAGGGCAGTCAGCACAGTCAGGCCGCTCACCATTGCGCCGGTCCAGGGCAGGTCAGCGAGGTCTGCGCCGCTGGCGACCACCAGGCCGCCGATCCAGGCACCGGCGGCGTTACCGAGATTGAACGCGCTCTGGTTCAGCGTCGATCCAAGGTTCGGCGCCTCATGGGCCTGATCGATGATCAGCAGTTGCAAGATCGGGCACAGGGCGAACGCAAAAATTCCCCACAGCACCAGCGTGATCGCTGCCGGGACAACCGAGTGGCTTGTTTGGGTGAAAGCGGCCAGTACCAGCACCACGGCGAACGCCATGCCGACCAGTGAAGGCAACAGGCGGCTGTCAGCCAGGCGCCCGCCAAGCATGCTGCCTGCCGTCAGACCCACGCCGAACAACAGCAGCATGACGGTTACGCCATGGGGGCTGACGCCGGTGATGTCCTGCAGGATCGGCGCGATGTAGGTGAACACGCTGAACAGACTGGTTGAGGCCAGCACGCTCATCCCCAGCGCCAACAGCACGTTGGCCTTGCCCAACACCTTGAACTCGCTGGCCAGGTTGGCTTTGTCCATCGCGATGTTTTTTGGCAGCCAGACCCATTGCGCGATGGCTGCGATCACACCAATCACCGACACGGCCCAAAAGGTCGAGCGCCAGCCGGCGTATTGGCCGAGCGCAGTGCCCAACGGCACGCCAAGGACGTTGGCCAAGGTCAGGCCGGTGAACATCATCGCAATCGCCTGGGCCCGCTTGTTGGGTGCCACCAGGCCGGCGGCTACGACCGAACCAATGCCGAAGAACGCGCCATGACACAGCGCCGTCACCACTCGTGCAGCCATCAGCGTGGCGTAATTCGGTGCCAGGGCGCAGAGCATGTTGCCGAGGATGAACATCAGGGTCATGCCCAGCAGCGTGGCTTTGCGCGGCATGTTGGCGGTGCCGACCGCGAGGATCGGCGCGCCGAACACCACGCCCAGGGCGTAGCCGGTGATCAGCAATCCGGCGTGCGGAATACTCACTGCAAGGTCGCGGGCAACATCGGGCAACAAGCCCATGATGACGAATTCGGTGGTGCCGATGCCGAACGCGGCAACAGCGAGGGCAAGCAAAGCGAGTGGCATGCGCAAGGTCTCTGTCGGTAGTCTTGACGCTGTGATCAGGCATACGCATGCCGATGACCGTTCTCGACGAGAGCGGGCAGGGCAGAATTTTTATTGGAATTAGTCGGTGTGCAACTGAGTGCGGCGTGGTCGCTTGCAGTATAAACAGCTGCTGACATATGGCGAATCAATTCTCTGACCAACCCTTGTAGGAGCCGTCAACAAATAAAGGAGTAGGCCGTGCTTGCGACGGCGTTGGTGTTGGTGGCTGCACTGTTGCATGCGACGTGGAATACCCTGATCAAATTCAGTGCCGAGCGTTTGCTGGTGGTGGCCTGCATGGACAGCGTGGCGATGTTGTTTGTCGCGCTGATGCTGCCGTTCGTGGAGCTGCCTGCGCTGGAAATCTGGCCGTGGATTCTCGCCTCGGCAGCGTTCGAATTGCTCTACCGCTATTTGCTGATCCAGGCCTATCGGGTTGGCGATCTGGGACTGGTCTATCCGCTGATGCGGGGTTTATCGCCGTTGGTGGTGTTGGCGCTGACGCTGATATTCGCCGGCGAAGTGCTGACCCATCAGCAGATCTTTGGAATTTTGTTGATCCCGCTCGGCATGCTTTGCCTGCTTTGGCAGGGTGGAGGCGGTGCGCGACTGCCGTGGTCGATGCTGCCGGTGGTGGCGCTGATCGGACTGTGCATCGGTTGCTACACCTTCATCGATGGCCAGGCGCTGCGGCGCTGGTCGCATCCACTGGATTACCTGGTCTGGGTGACGTTGATCAGTGCCTGGCCGTTTCCGCTGCTGGCCTGGGTGCGCAAGCGGCCAGCGTTCAAATTGTTTTGGAGAGAGCAATGGCGGTTGGGTTTGGCGGTCGGGTTCTGCGTGTTGTTCAGCTACGCTCTGGTGCTGTGGGCCATGCAGCTGGGCTCGATTGCCGAAGCGGCTGCCTTGCGCGAGATCAGCGTGATTCTGGTGGTGCTGTTTGGCATGCGTTACCTGAAAGAACCTTTCGGCGGGCCAAGGCTCTTAGCCTGTGGGCTGGTTTTGATCGGCATGTTGGTCATGAAATTTTGATTGCTCTGATACGTGAGAAAGGGACTGCTTTATGACTGTTGCTCTGTGGTGCATTTTGATTGCGATTTTCCTGCCCTATGTCTGCACGGGCATCGCCAAGGCCAGTGGTGGATTTCGTCTGAGTGACAACCATGACCCTCGGGACTTTCTCGAGTCGCTCAATGGGGTGGCCCGGCGCGCGCATGCGGCGCAACTGAACAGTTTTGAAGTGACCCCGGCGTTCGCCGCGGCAGTGATCGTGGCGCACCTGGTGGGCAATGCCGAGCTGGTGACGATCAATGTGTTGGCGGTGATGTTCATCACCAGTCGGCTGCTGTACATCATTTGCTATCTGGCGGACTGGGCGATTTTGCGGTCGTTGATGTGGTTCGTGGGGATGGGGTTGATTGCCGCGTTCTTTGTGGTATCGGTTTAAAGGCAAGATCAAAAGATCGCAGCCTGCGGCAGCTCCTACATGGGGTTTGTGTGAGCCCTGTAGGAGCTGCCGCAGGCTGCGATCTTTTGCTTTAAGGCTTGTCGGCGACCTGCGGCACTTGTGGCAACGCCGCGCCCTTGGGCCACAGCATCCAGATCTGCCCCTGCTGCTTCATGTCTCCCGCCAGTTGCCCGGCCGCTTCGCCGGTGCCCCAGAACAGATCCGCACGAACCTCGCCGGCAATCGCGCCGCCGGTGTCCTGAGCCGCCACCGGGCGGACCAGCGCAGTGCCGTCCGGTTTGGTGGTGGATAACCACAACAGGCTGCCCAGCGGGATTACCTTGCGATCCACCGCCGCGCTATAGCCGGCCGTCAACGGCACGTTCAGCGAACCGCGCGGGCCTTCGTTGCTATCGGGGTTCTGGGTGAAGAACACATAACTTGGGTTGCTGGCGAGCAGTTCCGGAATGCGCGAAGGATTGGCCTTGGCCCAACTGCTGATCGCACCCATGGTCACGTCTTCTTTCTTCAATTCACCTTGCTCAACCAGCCAGCGCCCGATCGGTCGATAAGGGTGGCCGTTCTGGTCGGCATAGGCGATTCGCAGCTGACGACCACTGTCGAGCTGGATACGGCCAGAGCCCTGGATTTGCAAGAACTGCAGGTTCATCGGGTCGGTCAACCAGGCCACGACCGGAGCCTTGACGCCTTTTGCTCCGATGGTTGCGGCATCGTCGTAAGGCTTGAGTACGCGGCCTTCAAGTCGACCGCGCAGGCGTTTGCCTTTAAGTTCCGGGTAGAGGCTATCCAGCGAGACGATGATCATGTCTTCGGGCACGCCATATACCGGGACGTTCGCCGTTGCGGTCTGGGTCAGGCTGCCGGGGTACACAGGTTCGTAATAGCCAGTGATCAAGCCGTTGGGATTGTCGTTGGCTGCACGCAGCCCGTAGACATCAAGGTTCTGCTTGAGGAAACCGCGAATCTCGCTGGCGGTTTGCGGCACGTTGGCAGCCGCCGCGCAAGTTCCGCCCCAGACCGGGTCGGCCTTGAGTCGGGTGCAGGCGCTGCGCCACGAACCGAAACCGGCAACGAGGTCGTTGTCGGATACTGCCGGCAGAGCTTCCCAAGTAGCGCTGGAGTAGGTGGCCAGGGCGTGGGTTTTCGGCTTGTTGTTGTCGCCACCGGTGCAGCCTGCGAGCAGGGCCACCATCGGCAGGGTCCAGGTCAGGCTGTGACGCCATGCCTTGAAACGGCTGTTCATGGAGTAATTCCTTTGCCGGTTGCCCGAGTGCTCCATGCGCTCAGGCAACCCGTATTGATAATAGGGCTATTGGTCTTTGCCGATGACGCGAGGATACTGGCCGCCGTTCCCGTGACCTGAAGCCACCATGACTCTTAAAAGACTTTCTGTTGTATTGCTGGCCTGCCTGACGATGTCCGCTTGCGGTGGCGTCGACCCCAATTCGCCGCTCGGTCAGCGCAAGGCTATTTTCAAGCAGATGCTCAAGACCGGTGAAGACCTGGGTGGCATGTTGCGTGGCCGTATTCCGTTCGATGGACCCAAATTCGCGGATGGCGCGGTGAAGCTCGATGCGTTGTCCCATGAACCGTGGAAACATTTCCCGCAAGTGCGTGAGGAAGACCACACCAGCGCCAAAAACGATGTCTGGGAGCAGCAAGCGCGCTTTCAGACAATGGCCCGCGACCTTGAAGCCGCCACTGGTGAATTGGTGATTGCCAGCCAGGTACAACCTTACAAGGCCAGCAATCTGGGGCCGGCGGTGCAGAAGGTTGAAGATGCCTGTAGTGCTTGTCATAAGGCGTTTCGGGATCATTGATTTGCGCATTTGTGGCGAGGGAGCTTGCTCCCGCTCGGCGGCGAAGCCGTCGTAAATCCGGCTGACCGAATACAGCTCACTAAACGCTATTGAATGGTTATAGGGCTGCTTCGCAACCCAGCGGGAGCAAGCTCCCTCGCCACAAAAGCTTACTTGTTTAGCCGGGTTTTACTTATCCAGTTCATCCACCGCTTCCTGCAATTCCTTGCGGGACTCGGCGAGTTTGTCTTTGCGTTTGTTGATCTTCTCCGGGTCGCCTTTTTTCATGGCCTTGTCGAGGTCGGCCTGACGCTGGCTGACTTCGTGTTTGGCGTCGAGCACCTTGTTTTCCCGTTCCTTTTTCAACGAGGCGTCAGTGCAGTTGGCAGTGACTTCGCTCAGGGCTGTTTCCAGTCCCGCCTGCTGGTCGGCATTGCCGCGGGACTTGGCCAATTCGATCTGATTGATGATGCCTTGCTTTTTGGCGGCGCAGCCGGTCAGCTCCGGTGCATCTTCGGCCGCCATCAGCGGGGCGGCCATCACGCTGCAAAGGGTCAACAGGGCGAGCGGTGAAAGAAATTTCATAAAAGCTCCATGTGGAAAGGCAATCGGGTCAGCGCGGCGATGGCTTGTTTGAGCTCATCGGTGCTATGGGGTTCCCCGGTGGCCAGGCCTCGCCGGCTATTGAAAACCGTCAATCCCTGCCCCGCGTAATGTCTCACTCAAGGCCAGGACCTGCGGGTCGCGGAAAAATGCGCTCAATTGCGCCGCGCGTCCCGGGCCTATGCCGTCTTCGGCCTGCCATTGTTCGGTCTCTCGTTGTGCCAATGTCTGCCACGAATCGGCGAGACGTGCCTGACCGGTCGGTGGCAAGCCCAAGGCTTTCAGCCAGCGCAAAAAAGGGCGCTGGCGGGCGCTGTTGAAACTGGCCTCAAGGCGGGCAGCACTTCGCTCGCCGAAACCGTCAATGGTAGCAAGCTCTTGAGCGTCGAGGGTCAACCAATCCAGAAGGCTGTTCAGACGACCTGTTTCAAGAAGTTTTTCCCAAGTGCCAGGGCCGACGTGGGGCAGCGCCAGACCGTGCTTGCCACTGAGCCAAGCGAGGCGCGCGAGAAACTGGCTTTCGCATCCCGGCGTCGGCTGCCAGCAACTCATTGGATGAAAGTCCGCTGCCAGCGGCACTTTCAGTTCGGCGCGCTCGGTGCTGCGCAACACAACGCCATCCAGCCTTGGAATGGTCAGGCCGGCCAGGCTGATGGCGACCCGGTCACCCGGTCGAATGTCCAGCGCTTGCCAGCGTTGTAGTGAGCTCACGCTGACGCGTTTGATTTGCCGGTCGTCAAGCATCACCGGCGTCAGTTCCAGCAGTGGGGTAATCCGTCCGGTGCGGCCAATCTTGAAGTGAACCTTGCGCACTTCGGCCAATGCCTGAGCGAAGGGATACTTCCACGCGACACTCCAATACGGCGGTTTGGCTTGCCAGCGTTCGGCAGGTGGACGTTGCTCCTGGCGCAGGACAATCCCGTCGCTGGCAAAGGGCAGGGGCGTGCGATACCAGTGATCACGCCAGCGCTCGGCGTCGGCCAATGCGCTGATCGGCTGGCTAAAGGGCGCGGTGCTGGCAAAGCCCAGCTCGTCCAGCATCGCGATTCGGGCCGGCAAACTGGCCGGGCCTTGGGGCCAGTCCCAGACAAACAGGCCGATGCCGCCAGCCTGCTCTGTGCTCAATGTTTTGCGCGCCATCAAGCCTGCCACTGTGCTTCGGGCGTTGCGGCTGCCGGCCTGTGCTTGCACGTGGTCGGTGAGGCGCCAATAGAGTTCACCTTGCACCAGCAGGTCCCGAGGCTGTGAAAGTTGTTGGGGAATGGCAGCGATCTGGCGCGCCGAAGTCGTCCAGTCCTGACCCTGTGCACCGTCGCCACGACTGATCGCCTGAGTCAGCAGGCCTTGCCGATAAATCAGGGTGACTGCCACGCCATCGACCTTGGGTTGGACCCAAACGTCTTTACGATCGCGCAGCCAGTGTTCGACGGCCCGGACATCGCGCAGTTTTTCCTGGCCGGTGTGGGCGACGGGGTGTGGGACCGTTCCGCCCGCGGAGTGCAACGGGTCTTTGGCCGGGCCCGGATTGAAACATCGGCGCCATTCGGTGAGTTGTGCGCGGGATTGGTCGTAGAGTTCGTCGGCAATCAATGAACGGCCTGCGCGATGGTATTGGTCGTCCCAGGTGTCGATTTGTTTTTGCAGTGCGGTGATTTCGGCCAAGGCGCGCGCGGGCGGCCAGTCGGGGCATGTGGCGGCGTTGGTTGCATGACAGAGGAATGTCAGAAGGAAAGCGATGAACACGCGCATTGTGAGCTTCCTTGCTCATTATGGATGCTCGAAGGTTAGTCAGGATTGTGCGGCCGGAATGACGGGTGTTTTGCTTGGTGTTTCTAAGGTGATTGGGCTGGCCCCATCGCGAGCAGGCTCGCTCCCACAGGGGATCTGCGTCGTGCACAGGTGTGGGTGCGAGCCTGCTCGCGAAAGCGGCAACACGGTCTTAGGCGCAGACAATAAAAAGCCCCGCACGGCGAACCGTGCGAGGCTTTTGGTACCGCCAGGGAAGTCTTACAGGCCGGCAGCGGAACGCAAGGCGTCGGCGCGGTCGGTTTTTTCCCATGTGAACGTGGTGAAGGTGTCGTCACCCACAGTCTTGGTAGCCGGGGTGCGACCGAAGTGGCCGTACGCAGCGGTTTCCTGATACATCGGGTGCAGCAGGTCGAGCATGGTGGTGATTGCGTATGGACGCAGGTCGAACACTTCACGGACCAGTTTGACGATCTTGTCGTCGCTGATCTTGCCGGTGCCGAAGGTGTTCAACGAGATCGAAGTCGGTTGAGCAACACCGATCGCGTAGGAAACCTGAATCTCGCAGCGCTCGGCCAGGCCGGCAGCGACGATGTTCTTGGCCACGTAACGACCGGCGTAGGCAGCCGAACGGTCAACCTTCGATGGATCTTTACCGGAGAACGCGCCGCCGCCGTGACGGGCCATGCCGCCGTAGCTGTCAACGATGATCTTGCGACCGGTCAGGCCGCAGTCACCCACCGGGCCGCCGATGATGAACTGGCCGGTCGGGTTGATGTGGAACTGGGTATCTTTGGACAGCAGTTCGGCAGGCAGCACGTGCTTGACGATCAGCTCCATCACGCCTTCGCGCAGGTCGTTGTACGACACTTCAGGGTTGTGCTGAGTCGACAGAACAACCGCGTCGATACCGACAACCTTGCCGTTTTCGTAGCGGCAGGTCACTTGCGACTTGGCGTCCGGGCGCAGCCAAGGCAGCAGGCCGGATTTACGGGCTTCGGCCTGGCGCTGAACCAGTTGGTGCGAAAAGGTGATCGGTGCAGGCATCAGCACGTCGGTTTCGTTGCTGGCGTAGCCGAACATCAGGCCCTGGTCGCCGGCGCCCTGATCTTCAGGCTTGGCACGGTCGACACCCTGGTTGATGTCAGGGGACTGCTTGCCGATGATGTTCATCACGCCGCAGGTCGCGCCGTCGAAGCCGACGTCGGAGCTGGTGTAGCCGATGTTGGTGATCACGTCACGAACGATCTGCTCCAGGTCAACCCAGGCCGAAGTGGTGACTTCGCCGGCGATGATCGCCACGCCCGTTTTCACCAGAGTCTCGCACGCCACACGGGCGAACTTGTCTTCAGCAATGATGGCGTCCAGCACCGCATCAGAAATCTGGTCGGCGATTTTGTCCGGATGCCCTTCAGACACGGACTCGGAGGTGAAAAGGGAGTATTCGCTCATCTCGATTTTTTCCTGAATTTACCGATGGTGAGTGTCGCCAGCCGGTCGCTGAAAATGGCGGACCTGGATCTGGAAACCATTACGTAAGCCTACATAGAGGCTTTCCCCGGGAACGAGTCCCGCAGCGGTGGCCCAACGGGCCAGATCGTCCTGTTCAAACCCCAACCAGAGATCACCGCAGGCCTCCTTGGCCCAACTCTGGTTGTGGCTACATAACTCTGTCACTAACAGGCTACCGCCTGGTTGCAGCAAATCGGCCATGTGCTTGAGCGCTTCGGCTGGCGCGGCGAAATGGTGCAGCACCATGTTCAGTACCACGCAATCTGCCGTCAGGCTGACGCCGTTCAGTGCATCGGCCAATTGCAGGTTAACGTTAGCCAACGCTTCACGCTCGCAGACGTGGCGTGCCAGTTCGAGCATCGCCGGGCTGTTGTCCAGCGCGGTGACCTGTGAGAAGCGGCGCGCCAGCTCCGGCAAAAATGCACCATCGCCAGGGCCGACTTCGATGGCGGTGGCGCCGTCGCCGAAACTCAACTTGTCGAGCAATGCCACGACGCTTTCGCGGTATTGCGGCAGGCCGGCGATCAAGTCTTGCTGGGCGCGAAACTTCTCCGCAACCCGTGAGAAAAAGTCCTGACTGGCCGCCGCTCGTTGCCCGTGAACCTGAGTGATCCGCGATTGCACATCGGCAGGCAGGGTCAACTCATCCACTTCTTCGAGCAAGGCTGCGTGCAGCTTGCCGCCGAGCAGCTCGGTGTGGGGCAGGGCACGACGGTAGAAAATCGCATTGCCTTCACGACGAGTCGCCACCAGGTCGGCCTGGGCCAGCACCTTGAGGTGATGACTCATGCCCGACTGGCCGATGCCGAAGATCTGCGCCAGTTCCAGCACGCCGAACGAATCGTTGGCCAAGGCGCGCAATACATTCAATCGCAGAGGATCGCCGCCGGCCTTGCACAGGGCCGCCAGCTCGTCGCAATCGTCATGTTGAATGGAAGGCACGCGTAAATTCATAAGGCCGGCAGTCTAGTCATGGGTCGAAAGCATCGCAAGGGCAATATCAAAAAGTTTTGATATTGGACGATAGATGGCACTTCTCACGAGGTGGTTAACTCTACAAACGAACAGCGGAAAGGTTTCACCAGCCGAATACGCCGTAATCCATTGGAAAAACGCCTTCAGATGACTATCTGTGATTGCCCCGAGGCGGCCCGGTGAGGGAAAATGCTCGCCTTTTTTCCGTTTCGTTTTATTCAAGCCCCCAGGAGAACAGCGATGCCTAGCCGTCGTGAGCGTGCCAACGCCATTCGTGCCCTCAGCATGGATGCCGTGCAAAAAGCCAACAGCGGCCATCCCGGTGCCCCTATGGGTATGGCAGATATCGCCGAAGTGCTTTGGCGCGACTACCTCAAGCACAACCCGAGCAATCCATCGTTCGCCGACCGTGACCGCTTCGTGCTGTCCAACGGTCACGGCTCGATGTTGATCTATTCGCTGCTGCACCTGACCGGCTATGACCTGTCGATCGAAGACCTGAAACAATTCCGCCAGTTGCACAGCCGCACTCCGGGTCACCCGGAACTTGGCTACACCCCGGGCGTAGAAACCACCACCGGTCCACTGGGCCAGGGTCTGGCCAATGCCGTGGGTTTTGCCCTGGCTGAAAAGGTCCTGGCGGCGCAGTTCAACCGTCCTGGCCACAACATCGTCGACCACCACACCTATGTGTTCCTGGGTGATGGCTGCATGATGGAAGGCATTTCCCACGAAGTCGGCTCCCTGGCCGGCACCTTGGGCCTGGGCAAACTGATCGCCTTCTACGATGACAACGGCATCTCCATCGATGGCGAAGTCGAAGGCTGGTTCACCGACGACACGCCGAAGCGTTTCGAAGCCTACAACTGGCAAGTGATCCGCAACGTCGACGGTCACGACCCGGAAGAGATCAAGACCGCGATCGAGACGGCGCGCAAAAGCGAGCAACCAACCCTGATCTGCTGCAAGACCACCATCGGCTTCGGTTCGCCGAACAAGCAAGGCAAGGAAGACTGCCACGGCGCCCCACTGGGTGACGCGGAAATCGCCCTGACCCGCGCTGCGCTGAAGTGGAACCACGGCCCGTTCGAAATCCCGGCCGATATCTACGCCGAGTGGGACGCCAAGGAAGCCGGCCGCGCAGTCGAAGCCGAGTGGGACCAGCGTTTCGCTGCCTATTCCGCCGCATTCCCGACCGAAGCCAACGAACTGATCCGTCGTCTGAGCGGCGAACTGCCGGCTGACTTCTCCGAGAAGGCCGATGCCTATATCGCTGAAGTGGCCGCCAAAGGCGAAACCATCGCCAGCCGTAAAGCCAGCCAGAACGCCCTGAACGCATTCGGTCCGCTGCTGCCTGAGTTCCTCGGCGGTTCGGCTGACCTCGCCGGTTCCAACCTGACCCTGTGGAAAGGTTGCAAAGGCGTCACCGCCGAAGATGCCAGCGGCAACTACATGTACTACGGCGTGCGCGAGTTCGGCATGACCGCGATCATGAACGGCGTTGCCCTGCACGGCGGCCTGGTGCCTTACGGCGCAACCTTCCTGATGTTCATGGAATACGCCCGCAACGCGGTACGCATGTCGGCCCTGATGAAGCAGCGTGTGATCCACGTCTACACCCACGACTCCATCGGTCTGGGCGAAGACGGCCCGACTCACCAGCCAATCGAGCAACTGGCCAGCCTGCGCTGCACGCCGAACCTCGATACCTGGCGTCCAGCCGATGCCGTTGAATCGGCTGTGGCCTGGAAAAACGCTCTGGAGCGCAAGGACGGTCCTTCGGCCCTGATCTTCTCGCGTCAGAACCTGCAGCACCAAACCCGTGATGCCGGTCAGATCGCCGACATCAGCCGTGGTGGTTATGTGTTGAAGGACTGTGCAGGCGAGCCTGAGCTGATCCTGATCGCCACCGGTTCGGAAGTGGGTCTGGCCGTTCAGGCTTTCGACAAGCTGACCGAGCAGGGCCGTAACGTGCGTGTGGTTTCCATGCCGTGCACCAGCGTGTTTGATGCCCAGGACGCCGGCTACAAGCAATCGGTTCTGCCGTTGCAGGTCAGCGCCCGTATCGCCATCGAAGCCGCTCACGCGGACTACTGGTACAAGTACGTGGGCCTGGAAGGTCGCGTGATTGGCATGACCACCTACGGCGAGTCGGCGCCTGCGCCTGCCTTGTTCGAAGAGTTCGGCTTCACCCTGGAAAACATCCTGGGTCAGGCTGAAGAGTTGCTGGAAGACTGATCCAGAAAAGGTGTTGCCTGAGCCGACGCCATCGCGGGCTTGCCCGCGATAGCGGTCGATCAGGCGACGCTGCAATAACGGATTCACCACGGTAATCGAGAACCCCATGCCTCAACCGCGTCCCTACAAAGTTGCACTCAACGGCTACGGCCGGATTGGTCGTTGCGTCTTGCGTGCGTTGTTCGAGCGAGGCGAGAGGGCCGGGTTTGAAATTGTCGCGATCAACGATCTGGCCGACATGGCCAGCATCGAATACCTGACACGCTTCGACTCCACTCACGGGCGTTTTCCCGGTGAAGTGAAGGTCGACGGCGATTGTCTGCATATTAATGGCGACTGCGTGAAGGTCCTGCGCAGTGCCACCCCCGAAGGCATCGATTGGGCGTCCCTGGGCGTCGATCTGGTGCTGGAGTGCTCCGGCGCTTACCACACTCGCGACGACGGCCAGCGTTTCCTCGACGCCGGCGCACCTCGGGTGCTTTTTTCCCAGCCGATGGCCAGCGAGGCGGATGTCGACGCCACCATCGTCTATGGTGTGAACCAGGATTGCCTGACCGGCGACGAGTTGCTGGTTTCCAACGCGTCCTGCACCACCAACTGCGGCGTGCCGCTGTTGCGTCTGCTGGATCAGGCCATTGGTCTTGAGTACGTGTCGATTACTACCATCCACTCGGCGATGAATGATCAGCCGGTGATCGATGCCTATCACCACGAAGACCTGCGCCGAACCCGTTCAGCGTTCCAGTCGGTGATTCCGGTATCCACTGG
The DNA here is from genome assembly GCF_019947275.1 of Pseudomonas sp. GL-RE-29. NCBI lineage: Bacteria > Pseudomonadati > Pseudomonadota > Gammaproteobacteria > Pseudomonadales > Pseudomonadaceae > Pseudomonas > Pseudomonas sp. GL-RE-29. The sequence continues at coordinate 205,646 of NZ_JAGYGD010000004.1, read as the reverse complement.
TCTGGCACGCGGCATCGAACGCTTGCTGCCGGAACTTGCCGGGCGAATTCAGGCCAAAGCCGTACGCGTGCCGACGGTGAACGTGTCTTGCCTCGACATCACGATGCAGACCGTCAGCGATACCGACGCTGCCGAGGTCAACCGGATCCTGCGCAAGGCTGCCACCAGCGGCCCGCTCAAAGGCCTGCTGGCCTACACCGAGTTACCTCACGCCAGTTGCGATTTTAACCATGACCCACATTCGGCGATTGTCGATGCCAGTCAGACCCGCGTTTCCGGCCCACGGCTGGTGAACATCCTGGCCTGGTTCGACAACGAATGGGGTTTTGCCAACCGAATGCTGGATGTTGCAGAACACTATCTGCACACAGCAACTTCAAAAAAACCGTAGGAAGTGCGACCCATGACCGTGTTGAAGATGTCCGACCTCGATCTGCAAGGTAAGCGCGTATTGATCCGCGAAGACCTCAACGTCCCAGTCAAGGACGGTGTTGTCACCAGCGATGCGCGAATCCTGGCTTCGCTGCCGACCATCAAGCTGGCCCTGGAAAAAGGCGCGGCCGTGATGGTTTGCTCGCACCTTGGCCGTCCGACCGAAGGCGAGTTCTCGGCTGAGAACAGTCTCAAGCCAGTCGCCGCCTACCTGAGCAAGGCGCTGGGTCGCGAAGTGCCTCTGGTGGCTGATTACCTGGGCGGCGTTGACGTGAAAGCGGGCGACATCGTGCTGTTCGAGAACGTGCGCTTCAACAAAGGCGAGAAAAAGAACGCCGACGACCTGGCCAAGCAATACGCCGCCCTGTGCGACGTATTCGTGATGGACGCGTTCGGCACCGCTCACCGCGCCGAAGGCTCGACCCACGGCGTGGCCAAGTTCGCCAAGGTTGCAGCGGCAGGTCCGTTGCTGGCTGCCGAGCTGGACGCATTGGGCAAGGCCCTCGGCGCCCCGGCCCAGCCTATGGCGGCCATCGTTGCCGGTTCCAAGGTCTCGACCAAACTCGACGTGCTGAACAGCCTGAGCCAGATCTGCAACCAGCTGATCGTCGGCGGCGGTATTGCCAACACCTTCCTGGCTGCAGCCGGTCATCCGGTCGGCAAATCCCTGTACGAGCCGGACCTGCTCGACACTGCCCGCGCCATCGCCGCCAAAGTCAGCGTGCCATTGCCGGTGGACGTTGTAGTTGCCAAGGAATTCGCCGAAAGCGCAGCAGCGACCGTGAAATTGATCGCTGACGTTGCTGCCGACGACATGATCCTCGACATAGGCCCGCAAACTGCTGCCAACTTCGCCGAGCTGCTGAAATCGTCGAAAACCATTCTGTGGAACGGCCCGGTCGGCGTGTTCGAATTCGACCAGTTCGGTAACGGCACCAAAGTGCTGGCCCAGGCCATCGCAGAAAGCTCGGCGTTCTCCATCGCTGGCGGCGGCGACACTCTGGCAGCCATCGACAAATATGGCGTTGCCGAGCAAATCTCCTACATTTCTACCGGTGGCGGCGCGTTCCTCGAATTCGTCGAAGGCAAGGTGTTGCCAGCCGTTGAAGTGCTGGAAAGCCGGGCCAAGGCCTGAGGGTCGCCCGTTTGACCAGGCAAGGGAGTGTTCAGATGGTCAAGTCGTTCGCGCTGTTGATCGTCGCGGGTTTGCTGGCGGCTTGCGGGAGCAACCCGAAAGCCACGCCGGAGCCTGCACCGGCTGCGCCGCAGCATGGCTGCTATCAGGCCGACTGGCAGGCGGAAACCAATCCGGTGCTCAACAAGCGTTCCGGGCCTGATGGCTTGGACAAATACGAGACCCAGGCCCCTGCCAAGGAACATGGTTGCCCTTGACGGGTCTGACTCTTTACTCAAGGCCGGCGGCGTATGTTGCCGGTCGAGGAACACGGATGAAAGGTTTTATCGCCATTACGGCGCTGGTGTTGTTGGCCGGTTGTTCTCAGTTGAACCTGTTCCAGTCGTCCGCCCCTGTGGATAACTGGACCACCTGGACCTGCGATAGCCAGGCCAAAGTGGTTTGGCGCTATACCGACGACAGCCGCAAGGAAGTCGACGTGCGTCTGGGCGGGGCCGATCAGGTCTACCGCTTGAAGCAGGAGCCGGGTGCGTCGGGTTCGCTGTACAGCAACGACATGCTGGCGTTTCACATAAAAGGCGAGGAAGGCCTGGTTTACTGGGTCGCCACCAATGATTTGATTGGCCGTGGCTGTAAAGCGCAATAAAAATGCCGCCCGCTGGGCTTTTGTGGCGAGGGAGCTTGCTCCCGCTGGAGCGCGAAGCGTTCCCGATCAGATAGCCGGGTTACGACTGCTTCGCAGCCGAGCGCGAGCAAGCTCGCTCGCCACAGGGTTCTTTGTAGTTTTTGAGATTTTGGTAACACCGAATTCGCAGCCCGGGCCAACCCCCGATCTGCAATAACTTGAATAGCCGCCGCCGCTACGGCAGGCTGGCACGATTAACGACCCAAACCGGGAGAGACACACACAATGGCACTTATCAGCATGCGCCAGATGTTGGACCACGCAGCCGAGTTCGGCTACGGCGTTCCAGCCTTCAACGTCAACAACCTTGAGCAGATGCGCGCCATCATGGAAGCCGCTGACAAGACTGACTCCCCGGTGATCGTCCAGGCTTCGGCCGGTGCTCGCAAATACGCCGGCGCACCGTTCCTGCGTCACCTGATCCTGGCAGCCATCGAAGAATTCCCGCACATCCCGGTGTGCATGCACCAGGACCACGGCACCAGCCCTGACGTCTGCCAGCGTTCCATTCAACTGGGCTTCAGCTCGGTGATGATGGACGGTTCCCTGGGCGAAGACGGCAAGACCCCGACCGACTACGACTACAACGTCCGCGTTACCCAACAAACCGTCGCCATGGCTCACGCCTGCGGCGTTTCGGTAGAAGGCGAGCTGGGTTGCCTGGGTTCGCTGGAAACCGGCATGGCCGGTGAAGAAGACGGCATCGGCGCCGAAGGCGTTCTGGATCACAGCCAGATGCTGACCGACCCGGAAGAAGCCGCTGACTTCGTCAAGCGCACTCAGGTCGACGCCCTGGCCATCGCCATCGGCACCAGCCACGGCGCGTACAAGTTCACCAAGCCGCCTACCGGCGACGTACTGGCGATCGACCGCATCAAGGAAATCCACAAGCGCATTCCGAACACTCACCTGGTGATGCACGGTTCGTCTTCGGTTCCGCAAGAGTGGCTGGCGATCATCAACCAGTACGGCGGCGACATCAAAGAAACCTACGGCGTACCGGTTGAAGAAATCGTCGAAGGCATCAAGCACGGCGTGCGCAAGGTCAACATCGACACCGACCTGCGCCTGGCGTCCACCGGTGCCATGCGTCGCCTGATGGCCACCAACCCGAGCGAGTTCGACCCACGTAAATTCTTCGGCGCCACCGTCACCGCCATGCGCGACGTGTGCATCGCTCGCTACGAAGCCTTCGGCACTGCCGGTAATGCTTCGAAGATCAAGGCGATCTCGCTGGAAGGCATGTATCAGCGTTATCTGAAAGGCGAGTTGAACGCTAAGGTCAACTAAGACGCTCAGTGTTTGAGTTGCATGAAAAACCCGCCGAGAGGCGGGTTTTTTGTGCGCAGCGATATTTTGCGTAATCAATCTATCCAAAGGTCAGGGAGAACGGTGCTGCCGAATGCTCAATGGCAGTGACAACATGAGGTGCCTGTTCTCGATACTGGGGATAACGGTTGAGGACTGCTTCAACCGCAGCGAGCACTGTCTGAACGCGTTCCCTTGGGTGCTCGATATCACAAGTGTGCGCGAACTCCAGGAGTCCTTGGCGTGAGGCAAACATTGACTTGTTACCGGCCAGATCCAGCGCCAAAACGTCTTCCGGGATATAGGCAGTAGTGTTGACGATGTCGTAAGCCGGAGAGAGACGCGCATCACGCTGTGTGGGATCGGAATAGAGCAAACCGAAGTTTTTCAAATGAGCGTCGCCATTCCCGACAATGCAACTCAGGGCTACGCTGTCGAAAAGTTGCTCAAGAGAGTGGCGCAAATGTCTGGCTGGGCAAAACAAGCGAATAGCCTTGGCGATGGCTGCATAACTCTTGCTGTACTTTTGGCTGGCCGATAACCCCATCAACACCGCCATATCTTCAAACCCTATCGGGTTGAGCTGATCGTCGCGGTCAAAACGACGCATGACAAACAGCTTGGCATTATCGGAAAGGTAAAACGGTGGAACGGGAATTCCCGCCTCCTTGGCAATGGACATGCAAAGGAACTCGTTGATCGCCAGGCCGGGAAATTCGTCGCGGCCGCTTTTGATAATCAGATCCGAGGTCTTCGATGTCACTCGTGGCTGAGCTGTTTCTTGTCGTTCCGGCACTAACACCTTGGGTTGAACACCAGAAATGCCTGCTCGCAGGATGTAGCGATCAAGCATGTCAGCGAAGATATCTTCCGTCCCATTCCAGGTCAGAATTTCTTCGAGCTTTTCTCCCGGAAATTGTTGCTCCTCCAGCAGTGCGTCCACCGCTTCAGATCGCACCTGAACCCTACCGATGGGTGAAGTGCTGCCGGTCAGTGCCAGCAACAACATCGGATCGACATTCGCAGTCTTGGCCAAGCGATTGCGAAGTTGCTCCAGCACATAACCTTCTGGCAGGTTCATCTGAAAAACAGGATGAAGCTCGCGCCGCCGAAACTCGTCATGCCGTACTGGCATGGACAAGCTGATTGCCATCTCGGGCAATGCATCTCCGTGATAACGGAACGTGAAATCCTCTGTAACGCTGAAAAGCCTGCCACTAGCTCCCTCAGGCGTGCTCACTTTGAGAGAGGTCATTTTCATTCGAACAGGTCCCCAAGCTCTTCAAGGGTGGGCATGGCGGCGGGGACGACAGCGAGTTCACAATCAAGAGCACCGAGAATGCGCGCGTAGGCGATCATGCCGACAGAAAGGTTGCCCTTTTCGACCGCAATAACCTTGTAACGCGTCAGCCCCGCGAGCTCGGCAAGCTGCGCTTGCGTCAAACCACGTCTTATCCGTTGGGTTCGTAACTGGGTGCCTAGTCGGCTGATTATAAGATCGTGATCCATGTTCTATTACCGCAACATTTGATTTTAAATGTATCGTATACGCAACATTTTATCTAGGAAGTTTTTGTTTGAAAGCAACCTGCACTTGGCGTCCGCTGGGCGCCATGCGTCGCCTGATGGCCACCAACCCGAGCGAATTCGACCCACGTAAATTCTTCGGCGCCACCGTCACCGCCATGCGCGACGTGTGCATCGCTCGCTACGAAGCTTTCGGCACTGCCGGTAATGCTTCGAAGATCAGGGCGATCTCGTTGGAAGGGATGTATCAGCGTTATCTGAAAGGAGAGTTGAACGCTAAGGTCAACTAAGGTGCTTCAGCGTTTGAGTTGTATGAGAAACCCGCCGAGAAGCGGTTTTTTTTTGTGAGCGATGCTTTTGATATTTCGATTCTCTATATCGGTCGCGATAATTTTTCAGAATGAATATTGAATACTGTCAACATTGACAGTTGTACAGTACGTCGCCGGGAAGGATGATTCACTCTCAAGTCAGGTGTCCCCCTTGCTTAGGAGTTTTCTCAATGAAAGTATCAAAATGGTTTGCATGTACTGCCCTAATGTTTTTAGCAGTCAATGGGGTTGGTTTTGCTTCTCAGGATTTTACTAATGCGGAGGTTGAAAGAGTATTGTCGGTTCAACAAAAAATTATATTCGCTAATGACTGCGCGGACGAAGATAAGATAAATGGGCAGTGTCCGACGAAATAGGGGGCGCAATGAGCTACCGTGAAGTGATCTCGTGATGAGTATGAGTTCGCTCCTCAAAATTGAATATTATCGCTGGAGGTTCCATGGATACTGCTACTCAAGCTATCCTGGATGCGGCAAAAGTAGGTGATAGGGTTTTCGTGGAATTTGTATTTAATGATGCGACCACCTCTTTAGCAGAGAGTCGTACGCTTTCAGGAAAGCTGGATTCTAAAGAAACCTCAATGATTACCGTTGTAGATGAGGACAGTTACAACGTTGCAAGAGTTATCTCCATCCGAAATATTACCGGTTTCAAGATTGAAAAAGTTTCGCAGATATTCGTTACACCTCCCAGTGGTAGTGGGAAAACTATAAGTATAGAAGTTTCTTCCTTGGATTCAGTTGAACGTTTGAAAGCACAGATTCAAGTTAAAGAGGGGGTCCCTCCAGACAAACAGCGCTTGATCTTTGCAGGAAAGCAGATGGAGGATGGGCGGACCTTGGCTAGCTACAATGTCGTAGGAGATTCGATTATTCATTTGGTACTACGTTAGTGATACGAGTTTTCATCTCTTTGATTGTGCGTTCAGTGACACATTCCTGTTCAATCGTGAGCGGTTTCTACGTAACGTTGTAATCTTTCATTTCAGGTCGGGATACCTGGAATCCCGCCGCGAGGCGGGTTTCCCAAGTGATGTTTTGACCACTGATAACGATGGTGAAATTATTTATCGTGATCAATATCCAGCTTGCTAAACGTCACTTTCCCGCCTTCACTGGTGTACCCGGTATTGTCCTGCACATACACCCCGGCCTTGAAGTACAGCGGTTTGTCGCGCCAGGTTGCGCTGATATCCGTGTCCCACTGATAGCCCGCTGCGCTGATGCCCAAGGCGCCGCCGGGGCTGAGGTGGATGAGGTAGGAGAATTCCTGGTCGAGTTTTACCCCGGTGGCGACGGTGATGACCCGGCCTTCATCGTCATCGGGATGCATGCGCACTTTGGCGACGATGTTACCGGTGGAGGTTTTGGTCTTGTACTGGTACTCGACCTTCACCATGGGCTTCTGGCTGTTGTAGGCATGGATCTGACCAATGACGATTTTGCCCGAGCTTGGCACCTGATTCACCGCCAGGGTTGCCCTCAGGGTATTGTCGGCGTCCGGGTAGTACCAGTTTTTCAGAGTGCCGTTGCTGTAGGTTTCGCGTAATTCAGTGCGTGGATAGATGGCATTTTCAGTGCGCGAGCCGGTTACCGGGGACCAGAAGAACAAAACGCCGGTGTCGGAATGGAAGTATTGATCCTTGAAGCCATTCACCAGTTTCGATGTTTCAACGGTGTACGGCGGGCTGCCGACAGGAACACTGAGGTTCCAGGATGCGAGGTCAATCATAATCAAAGCTTCCACGAATTTTCGTTGCACGCCCGTGCCAGATGCTCTGGCACGTGCCTTGGAGGGCGGTCTTTATAATCGTAGAATGCTTTTTTGTTAACGTCCGCCTGGCAGTTAGTTGGCGTCAACATCCTGTCGAAATGCCATCTCTGCCGGTTTCAGCGGGCTGTAGCTCCGACCGTTAGTCGGCAAATGGACGCTTCGGTTAAATGATGGCGCACTGACAGCTTCTGCTTTTACGGAACCCGGTCTAGAGTAAGCCTCAGTATTTGTCCGGTTTTCACAAGAAACCGGCCTGACGTCTTGAACAAGAGAAGCAGCATGGAATGCGCGCACCCCCCGCCAATTGAAGGCAGCTCAACGTTACTAATCGTCGACGATTACCCTGAAAACCTGATCAGTATGCGGGCACTATTACAGCGCCAGGACTGGCAGGTCATCACCGCTGCCTCGGGTTTCGAGGCCCTCGGCGTGTTGCTTGAACACGATGTCGACCTGGTGCTGCTGGATGTTCAGATGCCGGGCATGGACGGCTTCGAAGTGGCGCGCCTGATGCGTGGCAGCCAGCGAACCCGCCTGACGCCGATTATTTTTCTCACCGCCAACGAACAGTCCCAGGATGCCGTGATCAAGGGCTATGCCAGTGGTGCGGTGGATTACCTGTTCAAACCGTTCGATCCGCAAATTCTCAAGCCCAAGGTCCAGGCGTTGCTGGAGCACCAGCGCAACCGACGGGCGTTGCAGCGCCTGAGCCACGATCTGGAGGTCGCTCGCGCCTTCAATGCCTCGGTGTTGGAGAACGCCGCCGAAGGCATTCTGGTGGTCGGAGAGGACGGTCTGATCCGCTTTGCCAATCCGGCGATTTCGCGGTTGCTCAACGCCACGGTGCAAGAGCTGCAAGGCAGAGAGCTATTGGGCTATCTGCAAAAACCGCACTTCCCGCGCTGGGCTGACTCGGATTTGTTGTCCGGCTACAAACGCGGCGAGACGTTACGCCTGCACGATGCGCTGCTGCGCACTGCGCCCGGCCAGCAAGTGCCGGTTGCGTTGTCTTGCGCACCGTTGCCCGCCGAACAACGTGCCATGGTGGTCACCGTGCAGGACATGTCGGTGGTGCGTCACCTGCACCAACAACTCGAAGTCCAGGCCGTCACCGACCCGCTGACTGGATTGCTCAACCGTCGTGGCTTTTATCAAACCGTGGAAAATCTGCTGCTGCGCAGCGATCGCACCGAGCGTTCCTGGGTCTTGTTGTACCTGGATCTCGACGGTTTCAAGCGGGTTAACGATTCCCTTGGTCACGATGCTGGCGATCGCGTGCTGCGTTGGGTGTCCGAGCAATTGAAGGCCTGCCTGCGGCCCTTCGACATTCTGGCGCGCATTGGTGGCGACGAGTTCACTGCATTGCTGGACCTCGACGTTCCCGATCAAGCGGCGCGGATTGCCGAAAAACTCATTGAGCGGGTGTCGGTTTGTCAGCAAATCGATGGATTGGACATTACCTTGGGCGCCAGCATCGGCATTGCCACGTTCCCGGATTGCGGTCCCAATCTTGACGGTTTGTTGCGGGCGTCCGATATCGCGATGTACGAGGCCAAACGCGCCGGTCGTCAGCAATATCGTTTTTACGATCACGAAATGAACGGCCGGGCTCGTTCGCGGCTGATGCTCGAAGAAAGTGTGCGTACGGCCATCGAGAACCGAGATTTCAACCTGGTGTATCAACCGCAGGTGGCCATTGGTGACGGGAAGATTCGCGGGTTCGAGGCTTTGCTGCGCTGGCAGCATCCGAGCGTCGGTGACGTGCCGCCGGGGCTGTTTTTGCCGCTGCTGGAAGAAGCACGGCTGATCAGTCGTCTCGGCAGCTGGATTTACCAGCGTAGCGCCGGGCAGCGCAAGGCTTGGGAAACCCTGTTCGCTGAGGACCTGGTGCTGAGCGTCAGTCTGAGCCGCACCCAGTTCTCCATGCCGCATCTGGTGACCGAATTGCGTCACGTGCTTGAACGCCACGGCTTGCTGGCGCGTCATCTGGAAGTCGAGGTCACGGAGGAGGCCTTGATGCACGACGCCGAAGAAACCCGCAAACAGCTACGGTTGCTGCGCAACCTGGGGGTCAGGGTGGCGCTGGATGATTTTGGTTCCGGGCCGTGCTCGCTGTCGCACCTGCGTGATCTGGAGCTGGACACGGTCAAGCTCGACCGGCATTTGATCGCGCGGCTGCCCGACTCTGCGCGGGACGCGGCGTTGGCACGCAATGTCATCGACCTGTGCAAACAGTACGGGATACTGGTGATTGCCGAAGGCGTGGAAACCATCGCGCAGTACGATTGGCTGCAAGCCAATGGCTGCGAATATGTGCAAGGATTTTTGGTGGCGCGGCCAATGATGGCTGAAGACATCGGCGACTTCGTACAGCCCTTCGACTGGAGCGCGCTGCCCCGTTGAATTCGCTACACTGGCGACCTTTTCGTGACTTGTGTTGCCGCTGCGATGACCGTGTTGAAATATCTCCAGGCCTATCCCGCTTCATTGCAGGACCAGGTGCGCCAGCTGATCGCCGAAGGTCGGCTGGGCGATTACTTGAGTCAGCGTTACCCGGAAAAACACGGGGTGCAGAGTGACAAGGCGTTGTACACCTATGCGCTGGATCTCAAGCAGGAATACCTGCGCAACGCCGCGGCCATCGACAAAGTGTTGTTCGATAACCGTCTGGACCTGACCCACCGGGCTCTCGGCCTGCACACCACGATCTCGCGTGTGCAGGGCGGCAAGCTCAAGGCGAAGAAGGAGATTCGAATCGCTTCGCTGTTCAAGGAAGCGCCCGCGGACTTTCTGAAAATGATCGTGGTGCACGAGTTGGCGCATTTCAAAGAGTCGGATCACAACAAGGCCTTCTACAAGCTGTGCGATCACATGTTGCCGGGGTATCACCAAGTGGAGTTCGATGTGCGGGTGTATCTGACTTGGCGGGATATGCAATAAAGATCAAAAGATCGCAGCCTGCGGCAGCTCCTACATTGGAACGCGAACCCTGTAGGAGCTGCCGCAGGCTGCGATCTTTTAAACCGGGAGTTTGTGGATGGACGTAAGCAAGACCAAGAGCAGCTTCTACCGCCGCTTGTACGTGGCGTACCTGATCGACAGTGGTCTGGCCAGCAGCGTTCCGGCCTTGACCGAGGTCACCGGCATGCCCCGGCGTACAGCCCAGGACACCATCGCTGCGTTGGCGGATCTGGATATCGTTTGCGAGTTCGAGCAGGAAGAAGGCGCGCGCAACCATGCCGGGCGCTATCGGATTCGCGAGTGGGGGGCGATTGATCGGGGGTGGATCGAGCGCAATTTGCGGCAGATTAAAGCGGTGTTGGAGTATCCCTGAGATTTGCGCTGATGCCGTCGCCAGCAAGCCGGCTCCTACAGGTTCCGATGCGATACACCCGCAATCATTGTAGGAGCTGGCTTGCCAGCGATACGTCCCTCAGGAACGACGCATCCCAATGTGTGGAATGCCATCCTCGATATATTCCTCACCCGCCACCACAAACCCGTACCGCCCGTAATACCCCTGCAAATGCGCCTGTGCCGAAAGATAGATCGGCATGTCTGGCCAGCGCTTCTCAGTCTGCTTCAGCGCTTGGTCCATTAACGCATGGCCAAGCCCTGTACGCCGGGCCTGAGGCGCAATGATCACCCGGCCGATCACCACGTCACCGCCCTGTAACTCCGGGTCGAGCAGGCGCAGGTACGCCACCAGACGATCCCCGTCCCACGCCATCAGATGGCAGGTGTCACCTTCCAGATCCTGGCCATCAATGTCCTGATAGATGCATTTTTGCTCGACGACGAACACCTCGGCCCGCAGTTGCAGAATGGCGTACAGCTGTTCTTTGCCCAGGTCACTATGGTGTTTGCAGACCCAATCGATTGTCATGTTCTGATTCCCTGAAAACGTCCCTCGATACTAAGCGCCTAGGCGTTAGATGTCTTTATGGCGAAGGAATCTGTGACAAAGACCAAAATGCCATCATTCATTTCGCGCGGCGCTGTCTTCTTTGTGTAATCTGGGATCGAGCGATGTGCAGTGGCTTCAATGAACTAATGTTTAGTGCCTTGTTGTGCCGGTACGGGGTCTTGGAGTTTTGGCTGAAAACACGTCGGGCAGCCCGCCCGCTAAGGATTTTCTAGCATGCCGCGATTGCATCGAGCCTTTGCTTTGATTGGATTGCTGTTGCTGATTCAAAACGCGGCGGCAGAAAAACTGCGACTGGTGGCGGATGCCTGGCCGCCATTTACCGACGCCACGCTGCTCAACGGTGGATTGGCCACCGATATTGTCAGCACCGCACTGGCGCGAGCCGGCTATGCCAGTGATTTCGAACAGGTGCCCTGGGCGCGGGCGTTGCTGGGAGTAGGCGAGGGCCGTTATGACGTGCTGGTCAATGCCTGGTACAACGACGAGCGCACAAAACTCGGCCAGTTTTCCGGCGAGTACCTGCTCAATCGCGTGCGCTTTCTCAAGCGCAAAGACGCACCGATCGAATTCAACAATCTGCAACAACTGCACACCTATCCGATTGCTGTGGTGCGCGGGTATGCCTATTCGGCTGCGTTCGATGAAGATGAATCCTTGCAGAAAATCCCGGTGCACAGTTTTGCCATGGCCGTGCGCATGGTCGCTGCCGATCGGGTCAAGCTGACGCTGGAAGATGAGTACGTTGCTCGCTATTACCTGGCCCGTGAATCATCCAAGGTGCGCAATGCCGTGGAATTTTTGCCCAAGCCGTTGAGCGAAAACAGCCTGCACATTCTGGTCAGCCTGAAGAACCCGAAGCATGAGCAGATCGTCGCCGGGTTCGACCGGGAAATTGCCAGGATGAAGGCGGATGGGAGTTATGCGCGGTTGATGAAGCAGCATGGGATGTAGGTGTTGTGGTGGGGCTAATGGCCTCATCGCTAGCAAGCCAGCTCCTACAGGTGATCCGTGCTGCACGCAAATTAACTGTAGGAGCTGGCTTGCCAGCGATGAGGCCAGTGCAATCACTGAAAATCTCAATCCTCACTCGTATCCTTGATCAAATGCGCCGCCAACGTGCGCAGCGGCCCAAGTTGCCGGCAGATCAACGCCAATTGCGTCTGCACCAGTCGCTGACCCTCATCGATTTCATCCGGCATTTGCTCCAGCTCGTTGGCCAGCGCTTCTTCCTCATCGCTTTGGATCGCAACCGGGGTTTTACTCGCCAGGCCTTGGGCGATTTCGTCGATGCTGCTGGCCAGCTTCACGCCGGCGCCTTCGATCAAATGCTCGCGCACATCCGCCGGTAGCAGGGTTTCCCGGTGAGCGCCGAGGCCCGATAAATAACTGAGCAACGTGTGCGACAGCACCAGGAAACGGAACCCGACGTCCGCTTCCTTACGGAAATGCCCCGGCTCCATCAGCATGTTGGCCAGGGTGGTCGACAGCGCCGCATCGGCGTTGTGCGCGTTGCGCCGGGCCAGGCGATAGGCCAGGTCGTCGCTTTTACCGGCCGCGTATTGCTGCATGATCTGGCGTAGATAGATGCTGTTGCAGCTCAAGGTGTTGGCCAGCACTTTGTTCAGGCGCCGACCCTGCCAGTCGGGCAGGAACAGGAATACCGCGAGGCCGGCGATCAGGCTGCCGAGCAGGGTATCGAACAGCCGTGGCAAAAACAGTCCGTAACCGTCGCCGACCTGATTGAAGCAGAACAGCACCATCAGGGTGATTGCCGCTGTCGCCAGGGTGTAGCGGGTGGTGCGGTTGGTAAAGAACACCACCCCGGCAGCGATGGCGAAGCACGACTGGATCAGCGGGTTCGGGAACAGGTCGAACAGCGCCCAGGCCAGGGTCAGGCCGATGGCGGTGCCGATGATCCGCTGGCCGAGTTTGCGTCGGGTAGCGCCGTAGTTCGGTTGGCAGACAAACAGCGTCGTGAGGATGATCCAGTAACCCTGGGACGGGTGAATCAAATGCACCATCGCGTAGCCGATGCTCAAGGCCAGGGGCAAACGCAGGGCGTGGCGGAACAGCAGCGAAGTCGGAGTCAGCTGCGTGCGCAGACGTATCCAGACGTCCTTGAGACTGCGCGGCGAGCGATCGAGCAGGCTGCTGTCGGTGGCATCGGCCAGGGCGTCAGGGTTGCTGGCATCGCTGAGCAAGCGGTCGAGGGTGCCGAGGTTGGCCGCCAGTGCGCGCAGCGAGCGCAACAAGCCGCGCCAGGCCGGGTTGCTCTGGATGCGCAGGTGTTCGAGTGACGCGTGCAGGTCGCTCAAGGCTTCGGCGAAACTGGCGTCATAGATGAACGGCTGGCGCATCTGGATCGACTCGGCCAGCGCCCGGCAGGCTTTGCCTTGTTGGCGCAGCAGGCGTTGGCAGCGGAACAGCACGTCGCTGTGGAAAAATGCTTCAGCCAGAGCGTTGTACGGATAGTGCGAGGAACTGGCGCGTTCGTGGATGTCCTGCGCGAGAAAGTACAGTTTCAGATAGCGACTGACCTTCGAGCCGGGCCGACCGTTGCCGACCCGGTGCAGAATGATTTCCTTGGCCGCGTTGAGGGCTGCGACCACGCGACCGTTCTGTTGTGCCAGTTCCAGTCGCCGCGCCTCCACATCCATCTGCCGGATCGGCTCGAACAGCGACGATTTCAGCTTCAGGTAAAAACCCAGTTCGCGGAACAACCGCGCCAGGCTCTGCTGTACGGGCTGGTTGGAAAACAGCGCCTGCCACAACACCGACAGCACGCCGTACCAGGCCGCACCGGCCACCAGCAGCAGCGGCTCGTGCCAGAAATCCGTGACTGCGCCGCCGCGCTGGTCCACGCCGATCATGGTGTAGACCGACAGAATCAGCGTCGCCGAAGCAATTGCACCATAGCGTTCGCCCAGTGCACCGAGCATGGTCAGGCAGAACGCGGCGAGGGCAAAGGCGATAATGAAGAGGTAGGGGTAGGGAAAGAGCAGTTCGACCGACAGCGCGGCGACTGCGAAACACACCAGTGTCACCGCCAGCGCGTTGAGGCGGCCTTGCCAACTGTCGTCGGTCTCGGCCAGGGCGCTTGCAATGATCCCCAGGAATAACGGGATCAGCAGTCCCATTTCATCCTGATACCAACACAACGCCATGGTGCCGGTCAGGGCGATGAACACCCGCACGCTGTAGCTGAATTTATCCAGCGCCCAAAGGCGACGCAAAGACTGACGAAACGAGGTCGATGACATGAAGTGCGAGGGCCTTCCGAGGCGATGACGCTAAATTGAGCCAGTAATGACGCCGACGCAATGGCGGCGATCACATCTGACAGCAAAATCTGTTCCTTCCTGATGGAGATGTCGCATTTGAAATGAACCCTGTGGCGAGGGAGCTTGCTCCCGCTCGGCGGCGTAGCCGTCGTAAATCCTGTGCACTGGGTGTGTCAGGTAAACCGGGAGACAGGTTTTGGGCCTGCTCCGCAGCCCAGCGGGAGCAAGCTCCCTCGCCACCAAAGCTCGTTTATCAAGCGTACTGCGCGGCGGCGTAGCCCGAGGCCCAGGCCCACTGGAAATTAAAGCCGCCCAGATGCCCGGTCACGTCCAAAACTTCACCAATGAAATACAACCCAGGGCTTTTCAGCGATTCCATGGTCTTGGACGACACTTCGTTGGTATCCACGCCACCCAAAGTCACTTCGGCGGTGCGATAGCCTTCGGTGCCGGCCGGTACGACTTTCCAGCTCGCCAGTTTCTCGGCGATGGCGGCGATTTCCGCGTGGGTGTACTGCTTCATCGGTTTGGAGACGAACCAGTTGTCTGCCAGCAAATTGGCCATCTTCTTGGTGAAGATTTCACCGAGCAGGGTTTTCAGTTCGCTGTTGGGGCGTTCGGCTTGTTGCTGTTGCAGCCAATCTGACGCGTCATGGTCCGGCATCAGGTTGATTTCCACCGTGTCGCCGGATTCCCAAAACGAAGAAATCTGCAAAATCGCCGGGCCACTCAGGCCGCGGTGGGTGAACAGGATGTTCTCGCGGAAGCTCTGGTCATTGCAGCTGACCAGGCAATCCACCGACGTCCCCGACAACTCGGTACACAATTCCTTGAGCTGATCGGTGATGGTGAACGGCACCAGTCCGGCGCGGGTGGGCAACAGGTCGTGGCCGAATTGCTTGGCCACTTGATAGCCGAAGCCGGTCGCGCCCAGAGTCGGAATCGACAGGCCACCCGTGGCGATCACCAGGGATTCGCAAGTGATCTGCCCCAGCGTGGTGTCCAGCAAATAGCCTTTTTCGAGCTTCTCGATGGTCTGGATCGAGGTGTCCAGGTGCAGGCTGACGCCGACCTGATCGCACTCGTTCAGCAGCATTTCCAGAATGTCGCTGGACTTGTTATCGCAAAACAACTGGCCGAGTTTTTTCTCGTGATACGGCACGCCGTGTTTGGCGACCATGCCGATGAAATCCCATTGGGTGTAGCGGGCCAGGGCCGATTTGCAGAAATGCGCGTTCTGCGAAAGGAAATTGCTCGGTTCGGTGTACATGTTGGTGAAATTGCAGCGGCCGCCGCCCGACATCAGGATTTTCTTGCCGGCCTTATTCGCGTGGTCGAGCAACAATACTTTGCGCCCGCGCCCAGCGGCGGTCAGCGCACACATCAACCCAGCGGCGCCAGCGCCAATGATCACGACTTCGGTAGAGCGCAAAACGGTGTCCTCAAAAATTTTAAAACCAACGCAAAACCTGTAGGAGCCGGCTTGCTGGCGATGCAGACGCTGCGGTCCATCTGGTCGACCGCGTCATCGTTCATCACCAGCAAGCCGGCTCCTACAGTCGATCAGAGGATCCGCACGCGCAGCGAACGGCCTTTGATCTTGCCGTCGTTCAGGCGCTGCAAGGCCTGTTTGGCGATCCCGCGTTCCACGGCTACGAAGGCCTGGAAGTCGAAAATCGCGATCTTGCCGACCTGAGCACCAGGAATACCCGCGTCGCCAGTCAGTGCGCCAAGGATGTCACCCGGACGAACCTTGTCTTTACGGCCAGCACCGATGCACAGGGTGCTCATCTGCGGCAGCAGCGGGCCACCGCCCTGGTTGGTCAGGTTGTCGACCTGATCCCAGGTCAGCGGCGATTTCTGCAACTGTTCGATGGCCTGTGCACGCTGGGCTTCGGGCGGTGCGACCAGGCTGATCGCGATGCCTTTTTCACCGGCACGACCGGTACGGCCCACGCGGTGGATGTGGATTTCCGAATCACGGGCCAGTTCGACGTTGATCACCATGTCCAGGGAATCGATGTCGAGGCCGCGTGCGGCGACGTCGGTGGCAACCAGGACCGAAGTACTGCGGTTGGCGAACATCGCCAGCACCTGATCGCGATCTCGCTGTTCCAGATCGCCATGCAGGCCGACGGCGGAGATGCCCTTGGCAGTCAGGTGATCGACGGTTTCCTGGACCTGCTGCTTGGTGTAGCAGAAGGCCACGCAGGATGCCGGGCGGAAGTGGCCGAGGACCTTGGTCACGGCGCTCATGCGCTCTTCCGGGGAGATCTCGTAGAAGCGCTGCTCGATCTGCGTGTCGTCGTGGAACGCTTCGGCTTTCACTTGCTGCGGGTTGCGCATGAATTTCGAGGCCAGTTGCTTGATGCCCACCGGGTAGGTAGCGGAGAACAGCAGGGTCTGGCGACGTTCTGGCGACTGCATGATGATTTCTTCGATGGAATCGTAGAAACCCATGTCGAGCATGCGGTCGGCTTCGTCGAGGATCAGGGTGTTGAGGCCGTGAAGCACCAGCGAGCCCTTGCGCAGGTGCTGCTGGATGCGCCCCGGGGTGCCGACGATGATGTGCGCGCCGTGCTCCAGCGAGGCGATCTGCGGACCGAGGGACACGCCGCCGCAAAGGGTCAGGACCTTGATGTTGTCTTCGGCACGGGCCAGGCGACGGATTTCCTTGGCAACCTGGTCAGCCAGCTCGCGGGTCGGGCACAGGATCAGTGCCTGGCAGCCGAAGTAACGCGGATTGATCGGGTTCAGCAGGCCGATACCGAACGCAGCAGTCTTGCCGCTGCCGGTCTTGGCCTGGGCGATCAGGTCCATCCCCTTGAGGATCACCGGCAAGCTTTGCGCCTGGATCGGCGTCATCTGGGCATAACCGAGGGAGTCGAGGTTAGCCAGCATGGCGGCGGACAGCGGCAAAGTATTAAAAGCGGTGGCGATGGTGGTCACGGGACTGGCCTGCAAAACAAAATGTCGCGCAGTGTACCAGTCCGATGGCCATTCGCCCTAAGGCTCTATGTGCTCTTCCGGACGTTTAACACGCCGTCCGTCATTCTTTGAGAGCTGCGAGAAGATCGTTGCAGCCAGCATCGCCATGATTCCCACGGTCACAAATGTCAGCTGGAAGGCGCCCAAAACCGTGTCCACGCCATCATTGCCGATCTCTGCGGTAAACCCGCCGAGCAACGCACCGGCGCAGGCCACCCCCAGACTCAAAGACAATTGCGCTACCACCGACAGCAAACTGTTGCCGCTGCTGGCGCTGGCGTCGTCGAGGTCGATCAGGGTCACGGTGTTCATCGCGGTGAACTGCAAGGAGTTGATCGCGCCAAGAATCGCCAGCAGGCACAGCAGCAGCCAATACGGCGTCTGCTCGCTGACCAGGCCCATGCTCGCCAGCATGATCCCCAGCGCCAGGGTGTTGCCTGTCAGCACGATGCGGTAGCCCAGGCGCTCGATCAGCGGCCGCGCCACCCACTTGGCGATCATCGCCGCAGCGGCCAGCGGCAGCATGCTCATCCCGGCCTGGGACGGCGAATAACCCAGCGCCACTTGCAGCAGCAACGGCACGAGGAACGGCAGGGCGCCGCTGCCCAAGCGGGCGAACAGGTTGCCGAGGATGCCGACGGCAAAAGTCCTCGTCTTGAACAGCGACGGCGCGAACAGTGGATTTTCGATATGCCCGGCGCGCAACCAATAGGCCGCCAGACACGCCATGCCGCCGAACAGCAACAACATCACCCGCAGGTGCGGCAGGTGCAATTCGCCGAGGCCCTCCATGGCGACGGTAATCAGGATCATCGCCGCGCCGAACAGCACGAAACCCAGGCTATCGAATCGGGTGCGCTCGGTGCCGCGCAGATCGGGGATGAATTTCCACACGGCGTAGCAGCCGATCGCACCGACCGGCAAGTTGATCAGGAAGATCCAGTGCCAGGTCAGATACTCGACCATCCAGCCGCCCATGGTCGGGCCGATCAACGGGCCGAGGAGGCCGGGAATGGTGATGAAGCCCATGATTCGCACCAGTTCCGAGCGCGGGTAGGCGCGCAGCACTACGAGTCGCCCGACTGGCAGCATCAGAGCGCCGCCCAAGCCCTGGATCACCCGGGCGCCGATCAGCATGCTCAAGCTTTCCGAGAGCGCACAGAGCAATGAGCCGAGGCTGAACAGCAGGATCGCGCCGAAGAAGATTTTCTTGGTGCCGAAACGGTCAGCGATCCAGCCTGAAGCCGGGATCAACAAGGCGACCGTGAGCATGTAGGCGATGATCACGCCCTGCATGCGCAATGGGTCTTCCGCCAGGTCGCGGGCCATGGCCGGCAGGGCGGTGTTGAGGATGGTCCCGTCGAGGGACTGCATGAAGAAGGCAATGGCGACGACCCACGGCACCCAGCGGGCGGTGACAGGATCGAGAGACGGGCGGTTGGGCATGGGACCTCTGAGTCATAAATTGCTCGGTCCCTGTGGCGAGGGGGCTTGCTCCCCCTCGGCTGCGCAGCAGTCGTGAATCCAGCGAATGCGGTCTGTCTGATATTCCGCTGTTGCCGGTTTTGGGCTACTTCGCAGCCCAGCGGGAGCAAGCTCCCTCGCCACAGGGTCTTGTGTTTACAGGGTCAAGGTTAGTTTGCTGACCAGCGCCCCCGGCAACAAAGCAGAAGCCGTCGCCCGTTGGCTATAGGTGCTCGCCGACAACAGCATCTCGCGCTCCTGGGTCAACGCTTCCAGTTGCGAACCCAGCAAGCTGAACGCGCTGTCATCGAAACGCATGGTGCTGACCGGCGCCTGAATCTCGCCGTTCTCGACCCAGAACGTCGCAAACCGCGTCATGCCGGTCAAACGTGCTGCCGGTTGATCCGAGAAGTTCAGGTACCACAGGTTGCTGATGTACAAACCGCTGCCGAGCTGTTTGAGAATGTCTGCCTCTGGCAAATCCCCGGCCCGCATGTTCAATGCTGTTGGCGACTCACCGCCGCTGGCACCGTTGGCGGTCAAACCGTATTCGGCGGCGCTGCGTGAGCCGACCAGTTGCGCGCCGGCCTTGCCCTCGACAATCAGCCCAAGATCACTGCGCGGATAGCCTTCGTCGGAAAACGCCGGGCTCAGCGAGCCACTGACTTTTTCATCCAGCGAAACCAGCGGGCTGAATGCCTGATCGCCACCGTAGAGCTTCTGCAACGGACTGCTTTTGCTGGCAATCGACTGCGCGGAAAAACCGCCCCAGCACAGCATGCCCATGATTTCTTCCATCGCCGCCGGAGCGAGGTAGGCGCGGTACTGACCCGGCGCCAAAGTGCGCAGCGGTCGACCCAGAAACTCAAGTTGCTCGCGGGCCTGCTGGAAGCGTTTGGCAAAGCCTTCGCTGCTCCAGTCGTGCCCGGCGTAACTGGCTTTCACTGCCTGGCCGTTTTCATGGAACAGGCTGAAATCGAAGTTGAAGCTGTTGGCCTGATGCCAGCCGAATGCACCGGAAGAACTGGCGAAACCACGGCTGATAGGACCGGCGGCATAGAACCCGACCAGATCGAGACCTTCAGCAGCCCTGGTGATTTCGCCGACCACTTGTTCAGTGTCCGGCAGCGGATGCTCCTGCACGTTCTGGTTTTTCCAGCCGTTGTAGTTGAGCAGCAGGTACGGGTCTTGCGGCAGCAGCGGCAAGGTTTCGCGCAGCTGTTGCAGGCCTTCGGCCAGGCGCTGAAGGTCAACTAGCGGGTCGCCTGCGAGGGTGATGTCGAGGTCGGCGTGGCGACCCGCATTGATCAGTTTCAAACCGATGCTCGCCTGCTGCACTTGCCCGGCCTGACGCACCTTGGCATGGTTGAAACGCACGAAGGCCGACGACTCGGCGGCGTAGCTTAGGGTGAATTGTTCCGGCTCGCGCAGGGCTTCGCGCAACCCGTCGACCAACGCCTTAAATGACTCGGCCTGAGTTTTTGCTGTACTCATCAGGCGTCTCCTCCAAATACATCCACGTTGCTGAACACGCAGGCCGGCGAAGCATGGCCGACGCGGATCACCTGATTCGGTTCACCCTTGCCACAGTTCGGTGTGCCGAGGACCTTGAAGGTACTGGCATCGCCGACGGCGCTGAGGTTCTTCCAGAACTGCGCGGAAATCGCCCGGTAATTCGGATTCTTCACCACGCCTTTGAGTTCGCCGTTCTCGATCAACTGGCCCCATTCGCAGCCGAACTGGAACTTGTTGCGCGCATCGTCGATGGACCATGAGCGGTTGGTGCTCATCAAGATGCCGTGCTCGATGTTGCCGATCAATTGCTCCAGCGATTGGTCGCCGGGCTCGATATTCAGGTTGGCCATGCGGTCGATGGGCGGGCGGTTCCAGCTGCAGGCGCGGCTGTTGGCGACGCCATCGAGCCCTGCGCGAAATTGCGACAGCGCACCGCCCAATGGGCGCAGCAACAGGCCTTCGCGGATCAGGAATTGTTTGCTGGCGGCCGTGCCGTCGTCGTCATGGCCGTAGCTGGCGAGCTGCTCGGGGATGTCCGGGTCGAAGGTCACGTTGAGCAGTTTCGAGCCGTATTGCAGGTGACCGAAGTCTTCGGCTTTGACGAAACTGGTGCCGGCGTAATTGCGCTCGTCGCCGAGGATGCGGTCCAGCTCCAGCGGATGGCCGATGGATTCGTGGATCTGCAAGATCATCTGGTCAGGCGTCAGAAGCAGGTCGCGAGGACCTTGCGGAGTGTTCGGCGCCAGCAGCAATTGCAGCGCCTGATCGGCGATTTTTACCCCTGCGCCAATCAGCCCGCAGCGGCTGATGACATCAAAGCTACCCTGTTGGCCGAAGTTTTCCCGGCCGAACGTTCGGGTCTGGCTGTCGTTGCCGTCGTAGGCGGTAACCTCCAGTCCGGGGAAGACGAAGCGCTGGGCCTGACGCAGTTCGGCGCCGGCACTGTTGAGGTAGATCTGCTCGACATGAGTGATACCGATGCTCACCTGCCAGTTCACCAGTCGCTCGTCCTTGGGCACGGCGGCGGATTCGGTGCTGAGCAACTGGTAGCAATCGCTCAAGGACGGGAAGGGCTGGTCGAGGTTCGGCGAGAAATAGTCGGCGCGATCACTCGACACGGCCTGCTCGCGCAGGTCGAGCAAGGCGTGGGGCTTGAGCTTGCGTGCTTGCTGTTCGGCCCGTTCGAGCGCGGCCTGCAGGCCTTGTTGCGACAGGTCGTTGGTCGCGGCATAGGCTTCGACGCCGTTGACGCGCGCGGTCAGCATCGCGCCTTCGTCACGGCTCAGGCTTGGCGGTTCGGCGACGTTCTTGCGCACCGACAGGTACTGCCCGGACTCGCGCACATAACGCAGGGAAAAGAATTCAGCGCCCGTGCGCAAGGCAGCAAAACGCTGCTTGAGCTGGGGGTGGAAATCGAACATTCGGGAACCTCCTTGGTATGGAGTGACGGCGAAGCGGTGTTGCGAGGGGAGGGGTGAAACGATTGCGTGGCGCTAGATTAGGCCTGTGCGGGGGGAGGATCAAGGGTGGAGCAATGGAGGAAAAGATTCCGAAATAGAGAGCGCGCATGACGAGTTGGCTGATGATTGAGTTCGCGAGCAGCCATTGCAGCTTGCTCGCGAACAATCCCGCCGTCAGTACAGGGAGCCACGTTCAGCCGTTCAGATAAAAGAAAGCAGCAACATAAATGATTAGGCTGGCGAAAAAAGAAGGCAGGATTTTTCTTGTTTTGGCGACCGCGATGAAGGTTCCGACGAGCAAGAATAGTTTCAGGGCATCCAGCGTATCAAATTGCTGCATCAGGGTCAGAGCATCCCTTTTGTTGAACGCTGTGTCATAAATGATGACTCCCAACATTGCTTGTGCGCTGTAGCTGATAAACCGATAAAAAGAACCTTGGGTTTGCGTGAGTGCGGTGCTGTTCTTGAAGGCGAAGGGAAGGGCGCGAAAGGCGAAGGCGGTTGCGGCGGAGAATGCAATAAGGAGCCAAATTGTCATGAAGCTACGCCGCCTCTTTTTTGTAAGTGTTTTCAATCAGGACGATCAGTCCGCCGATGATAAAAGGCGTGCAGAGCATGCTGTAGTCCTTGAACAGATAAACCAGTAGTGGCGCACCGATGAAGCCAAGCCAGTAACTCGATACTTCCGGGTAATGAGGCCAGTGCTTGCCCGCCAAAGCGGTAAACTGCAGCGGCAATAGAAGAGTCATCGCCGCATAGATGACGGGTGAGGTGAGTTTGGCACCGGTGATAAAGCCGATGTAGGTGCAGATGATTGAGACACCGAAAATGGGAAGGCCAAGGCCGATCATGTAGGCGAAGGCGTGATCGGATTTTTGCTTGAATCGAGTAACACACCCTGTGAATATCGAAGGCGTGATCAGAATCAAGGCGGCCATGGTTTTTGTGGTGGAAGTGCTTCTTATATAGGGGGCAAGGGTCGCGGAAAGTAATACAAAGCGAGCATTGAGTGCCATGATGACAGGAAGCAATATCCATCCATCGTTATAGCTTTGAATTAGTAAAAACTGCAGGGGGGTGGAGAATATTAAAAGTGTCGTTGCAAGTGTCTGGCTGAGTGTTAGTGATTGCGTTGCACTTAAAATACCTATCGATAGGTACAAAAAAATAAACGCGACACCAAAGGTGATTGCATCCCGTGCACCTTCAATAAAGACGTCAACGGCCACGGGACGAGTGGATGTATCTGTAGCCGTCATCAATGGGCCTCTCGGGTTGAGAATGTTTCATCCAGCGGGAAATATTGCTTTCTAGGGCCCTTGCTTCGAAACAACAATCGAGGCGTTGTATTGAATGTCGAGTGTTGCGCTTGTTCCCGAGCTTCGTTGGTATCGATATTCAGCATCGGGCGTGCATGCAGTATCTTGTGGTTGGCTACGATAAGGAACGTGCCGGTTTCAGCTGTCGAAACGTTGTGTTTGGCGTTTGGCAGGCCAGCGCGGATTTTGTCCAGGACGTGCTGGCCACCATTTTCAGCGCGCATCCGCTCACCGTTCTCTGCATCAATTCGGAAATCCAGCGAAAAAAGAAAACCGTAGATTTCGGAATATTCAACTACGCGACGGACTCGTTTTTTTAAGCCGCTGACGTTTTTACCGGAAATGAACGTTGCCTGCATCGTCAATAACTCGCGTATATCGTCGTCGTTTAAATCACGCAATAGATCAGCTGGGAAATAATAGGCGGTGGGAGTTTTCGTGACGTCCCTGCAAACAGTCAGGGCCAGAAAATCAACATTCAGCTCTTCATATAAGTCATCAGAATGCGGTGTGATATCGCCATGACCATTGCCCCACTCCCGATGTATTTCCGCGGAGGGTTTGAGATACAGTGCTTTGTGTTCTTCGTATTCGTATTTGATGTCAGTGAGGTAAAACAGGTCAGACAGAGCCTCGTGCACGGTTAAAGCAAGTTTTGGCGAGTCCAGGTTGAATACATTTTTAATACGGACGGCCGCGCATCCGTTAGCCAACCCCACTTTGTCGAAGTAGACGGTATCTTCCGTGCGCAGATAAGTTAGAAAAAGGTTAACTAGCTGTGTTTTTAAGATGTGCGTGTCGTATTGGTTGTTTTTTTCCCACCAGGACTCAACAACGCCCACCATATAGCTGAAGTCCAAGGTGATCGCTTGTTCTTCGGATATTTTGTCTCTGAAGTAACTTGGTTTTTTTGCAAACTCCGTGTTGAGCATATTTTTTTCTCCATTTAAGTTGCTCGAGTCCTGTTTGAACTGGACGCGAATATTAATGGAGGTTTCTAAGTTAGTGTGAGTGTATGTGTAACGAATTTTGTTTCGAGTAATAGATGTTTTTAGTTGCTTGGTGCGAGTGTTGTTGTTTGTTGTAAGCAGCTTGAATTAGCCAAAAAAAACCGTCAACCCGGAAAGGTTGGCGGTTTTTTTTGAATCAATTGCGAGAGCCGTTACGGAGCGATCTGGCTCACTTCCCGCATTGGCTTGCCCTTAACCGGCGCTTCACCCGCCACATAGTACGTAGCAGTGCTGCGCGGCAACGGCTGGCGGCCACGGATCTTGTCGGCGATTTTCTCGGCGATCATGATCGTTGGTGCATTCAGGTTGCCGGTGGTGATGATCGGCATGATCGAGGCGTCGACCACGCGCAGGCCTTGCATGCCATGCACGCGACCTTCGCCATCGACCACGGCCATCTCGTCGGTGCCCATCTTGCACGAGCAGGACGGGTGGAACGCGGTTTCGGCGTGTTCGCGGATGAACTTGTCCAGCTGCTCATCGGTTTGCACGTCGATGCCCGGGCTGATTTCGCGACCACGGAAAGCGTCCAGTGCCGGCTGCTGCATGATTTCACGGGTCAGGCGGATGCCGTCGCGGAATTCCTGCCAGTCCTGCTCGGTGGCCATGTAGTTGAACAGGATGCTCGGGTGCTGGCGCGGGTCTTTCGACTTGGCCTGGATGCGCCCGCGGCTTGGCGAGCGCATGGAGCCCATGTGCGCCTGGAAACCGTGCTCTTTCACACCGTTGCTGCCGTTGTAGTTAATCGCCACCGGCAGGAAGTGGTACTGGATGTTCGGCCATTCGAACTCTTCGCGAGTACGGATGAAACCGCCGGCCTCGAACTGGTTGCTGGCGCCGATGCCGGTGCCGTTGAACAGCCACTCGGCACCGATGGCCGGCTGGTTGTACCAGAGCAGCGACGGGTACAGGGAAACCGGTTGGGTGCAAGCGTATTGCAGGTACAGCTCAAGGTGGTCCTGCAGGTTTTCACCGACGCCCGGCAGGTCGTGGACCACTGGAATATCGAGCTTGTTCAGCAGTTCGGCGGGGCCGACGCCGGAGCGTTGCAGGATCTGCGGCGACGCGATGGCGCCGGAGCACAGCAGCACTTCCTTGCGCGCTTTGGCTTCAACGCGCTCTTCAGCGTCGCCGACCAGGTAACGCACGCCGACCGCACGCTTGCCGTCGAACAGGATCTTGTCGGTCAGGGCGTGGGTGACGATGGTCAGGGTCGAACGCTTTTTGGCCACGTCGAGGTAACCGCGAGCCGTGGAAGCACGACGGCCGTTCGGCGTCACGGTGCGGTCCATCGGACCGAAGCCTTCTTGCTGGTAACCGTTCAAGTCTTCGGTGCGCGGATAACCCGCCTGCACGCCCGCTTCAACCATGGCGTGGAACAGTGGGTTGTTACCGGCTTTTGGCGTGGTCACGCTGACCGGGCCGTCGCCACCGTGGTAGTCGTTCGGACCGATGTCGCGGGTTTCCGCTTTGCGGAAATACGGCAAGCAGTCCAGGTAGGACCAGTCTTCCAGGCCTGGCAGTTTCGCCCAACCGTCGTAGTCCATGGCGTTACCACGGATGTAGCACATACCGTTAATCAGCGAAGAACCGCCGAGGCCCTTGCCGCGACCGCATTCCATCCGGCGACCGTCCATGTGCGGCTCGGCGTCGGTTTCGTAGGCCCAGTTGTAGCGACGACCTTGCAGTGGGAACGCCAGCGCCGCCGGCATTTGTGTGCGGAAGTCGAAACGGTAGTCAGGGCCACCGGCTTCGAGCAGCAGGACAGTGACGCCGGCGTCTTCAGTCAGACGGGTCGCCAGGGTGTTACCGGCAGAGCCGGCACCGATGATGATGTAATCGAATTCTTGGGACATTGAATGCACCCTCTTTGAAGTTGGTTCAGGTCGCGGTCGCCGATGCACCATCCATTTGTGGCGAGGGAGCTTGCTCCCGCTCGGCTGCGTAGCAGTCGCAGATTCAGCGACCGTGTTCGGTCTGAATAAAAACGGTGTCTGGAGTTGGGGCCGCTTCGCAGCCCAGCGGGAGCAAGCTCCCTCGCCACAAAGGGCCGCAACTCCAGAACCCCGTTAGATCAGAACACCGAGGCGTAATCGCCCAGCTCGACCTGTACCGATTTGATGCGGGTGAAGTTGTTCAGCGAGCTGATGCCGTTCTCACGGCCGACACCCGACTGCTTGTAGCCGCCGACCGGCATTTTCGCGTCGGATTCGCCCCAGGCGTTGATCCAGCAGATACCGGCTTCCAGCTGATGAATCACGCGGTGGGCGCGGTTCAGGTCCTTGGTGACGATACCGGCGGCCAGGCCGAAGTCGGTGTCGTTGGCGCGGCGGATCACTTCTTCTTCGGTTTCGTACGACAGGATCGCCATCACCGGGCCAAAGATTTCTTCACGGACGATGGTCATGTCGTCGGTGCAGTCGGTGAACACGGTCGGCGCGACAAACGCGCCCTTGGCGAATTCGCCGTCAGTCAGGCGCTGGCCGCCGCACAGCAGGCGGGCGCCTTCTTCCTTGCCCTTGGCGATGTAGCCCAGCACGCTTTCCATGTGGGCGAAGCTCACCAGCGGACCGAAGTTGGTGTTTTCGTCTTCCGGGTTGCCGATGCGGATGCGTGCGACGCGCTCGGCAATCTTCGCTTCGAAAGCGGCTTTCAAGTGCGCCGGTACGAACACACGAGTGCCGTTGGTGCAGACCTGGCCGGAGCTGTAGAAGTTGGCCATCATCGCGGTGTCGGCGGCGCGATCGAGGTCGGCGTCGTCGCAGATGATCAGCGGCGACTTGCCGCCCAGTTCCATGGTCACGTCCTTGAGCGAAGAGCTCGAAGCGCTGGCCATGACTTTCTTGCCGGTGTCGGTGCCGCCGGTGAACGAGATTTTCTCGATGCGCGGGTGCTCGGTCAGCCAGGTGCCGACTTCACGGCCGCTGCCCGTCAGGACGTTGAACACGCCCGCTGGCAGGCCGGCTTCGGTGTAGATCTCGGCCAGTTTCAGAGTGGTCAGCGAGGTGACTTCGCTTGGCTTGAAGATCATCGCGTTACCGGCCGCCAGGGCCGGAGCGGATTTCCACAGGGCGATCTGGATCGGGTAGTTCCACGCGCCGATACCCGCGACGACGCCCAGTGGCTCGCGACGGGTGTAGACGAACGACGTGGTACGCAGCGGAATCTGCTCGCCTTCGATGGCTGGCACCAGGCCTGCGTAGTATTCCAGCACGTCAGCGCCGGTAACGATGTCGACGTAACGGGTTTCGGAGTACGACTTGCCGGTGTCCAGGGTTTCCAGGGCGGCCAGTTCATCGTTGCGCTCGCGCAGGATGTCCACGGCACGACGCAGGATGCGCGAACGCTCCATGGCAGTCATCGCGGCCCAGATTTTCTGGCCCTTTTCGGCGCTGACCACAGCGCGCTCGACGTCTTCCTTGGTCGCACGTTGTACTTTTGCGAGGACTTCACCGTTAGCCGGGTTGATGGCTTCGAAGGTGGCGTCGCTGCTGGCGTCGCTGTACGCGCCGTCGATGTAGAGTTTTTGCAGTTCGAAACGGGCCATAAAGTCCTCGCAAGTGCATAAGTGGTTGGCGTTGACCACTGGGGCGTGCCGTAAAGCGTTGGCGGCGCTGGTCAGTGGCGGTTCGGGGGTTGAGCGTTTATGTGTGCTCTAACTCACCCGCTTGGCCAGTTGGAAATCCATGTATTCGTAAGCGATCTGGTGCGCCTGCTCGGTGTCGAAAGCGTCTCCCGACAGCGCACCGCGCAACCACAAACCGTCAATGAGGGCTGCCAGGCCGCGGGCTGCACTGCGCGCATCATCGAGCGGCAATACGCGGCGGAACTGGCAGCACAGGTTGGAATACAGACGGTGATCGTTGATCCGCTGCAACCTGTGCAAAGACGGGTGGTGCATGCTGGTGGCCCAGAAGGCCAGCCAGGTTTTCATTGCCGGGCCATTGACCTGGCTGGCGTCGAAGTTGCCTTCGATGATCACCTGAAGGTGAGCCCGCGGGCTGTCGTCCTTCAGCGCCTGACGGCGCGCGGTGACGTTCTCGCTGAGGACACTCATCAGGTACTGCGCCGTGGCAGCGATCAGGCCGTTCTTGTCCTGAAAGTAATGACTGATGATGCCATTCGAGACACCGGCCAAACGGGCGATCAGCGCAATGCTGGCGTCCCCCATTCCGACCTGATCAACCGCCAGCAATGTGGCTTCGATCAATTGCTGGCGACGGATGGGTTGCATACCGACCTTGGGCATCTTGCACATCTCCTTAGGCCTTCCGGCAGACGTAAAACGGCTACCGGCTTGAGGGCCAGTCTATTTTGTTTTGATTGAACGTTCAATCAACAAAGAATAAGATCTGCGACAAATCGTCGCTGCTTACAGATTTTTCCTACATGTAAATGGCGACAAACCGACATCCGAAACGGCTCGAAACCTGTACGCCACGGCGCTCCCAGGGCTTCGGGCTTTTTTCGGGGTGTCTTTATATCACCCACTGGTCGGCTGCCCACTAACCGATTAGTCGGGTAACCCGTTTGTCTTGCGTTCTTCTCTCGCACTGCCCGGAGCATCTGTGCCATGAGTTCTGCCTCGCTAATAAAGACCCCACCCGAGAAGGTGACGGTCAACGGTTGGGTGTTCTACACCTCTACCGCGTTGATTCTGTTGTTGACCGCCATTCTGATCATCGCCCCGCAAGAGGCCGGCAGACTGCTCGGTACGGCGCAAGCCTGGCTGTCCCGCAGCTTCGGCTGGTACTACATGGTGGTGATTGCCGCCTATCTGATCTTTGTGGTCGGCCTGGCATTTTCGTCCTACGGCAAACTGAAACTGGGCAGCAAGGACGACACCCCGGACTTCAGCTACGGCGCCTGGGCGGGGATGCTGTTCTCGTCGGGTATCGGCATTTCGCTGCTGTACTTTGGTGCTTCCGAGCCGCTGGACCATTACTTCAACCCGCCGGAAGGCGTTGCCGCCAGCAACCTCGCGGCGCGTCAGGCGGTTCAGCTGACGTTCCTGCACTGGGGCCTGCATGGCTGGGCGATCTACGCGCTGGTCGGTCTGGCCGTTGCCTATTTTGCTTACCGTCATAACCAGCCGCTGGCGTTGCGTTCGGCGTTGTATCCGCTGGTGGGCGAGCGTTGGGTCAAGGGCGCGGCCGGACATGCGGTGGACGGCTTTGGCATGTTCGTGACCCTGCTGGGCCTGGTGACCAACCTGGGGATTGGTTCGCTGCAAGTGTCGTCGGGGCTGGAAAACCTGTTCGGCATGGAACACAGCAACACCAACCTGCTGATTGTGATCATCGTGATGAGCACCGTGGCGACCATCGCTGCCGTGTCGGGTGTGGAAAACGGCATTCGTCGTCTGTCCAACCTCAACATCGTGCTGTTCAGTGGACTGCTGATTTTCGTGCTGTTGTTCGGCCCGACCCTGCACCTGCTCAACGGCTTTGTGCAAAACGTCGGTGATTACCTGAACGGCGTGGTGCTGAAGACTTTCGACCTTTATGTGTACGAAGGCGACAGTGAGAAGTCTGACCGCTGGTTGGGCCTGTGGACCCTGTTCTACTGGGCCTGGTGGATTTCCTGGGCGCCATTCGTAGGCATGTTCATCGCGCGTATTTCCCGTGGCCGTACGGTGCGTGAACTGGTGGCTGGCGTGCTGCTGATTCCGCTGGGTTTCACTTTGGCGTGGCTGTCGATCTTCGGTAACTCGGCCCTGGACCTGGTGATGAACCATGGTGCGGTGGAGCTTGGGAAAACGGCGCTGGAACAGCCGTCCATGGCGATCTACCAATTGCTGGAACATTACCCGGCGTCGAAGGTGGTGATCGGTGTATCGATCTTCGTAGGTTTCGTGTTGTTCCTGACCCCGGCGGATTCCGGCGCGGTGATGATGGCCAACCTTTCCTGCAAGGGCGGCAATGTCGATGAAGATGCGCCGCACTGGCTGCGGATTTTCTGGTCGGTGGTGATCACCCTGGTGACCATCGGTCTGTTGTTCGCCGGTAACTTCGAAGCCATGCAAACCATGGTGGTGCTGGCCGGCCTGCCGTTCTCGGTGGTGCTGGTGTACTTCATGTTTGGCTTGCACAAGGCCATGCGCCAGGACGTGCAGATCGAACAGGAACAAGCCGAGCTGGCGGCGCGCGGACGTCGTGGTTTCAGCGAGCGTTTGACCCAACTGGACCTGCAACCGAGCCAATCGGTGGTGCAGCGTTTCATGGACAAGCACGTGAGCCCGGCCTTGCAGGATGCGACCACGCAAATGCGTGCGCAGGGCCTGGAAGTGCAGACGTTGCTGGGCAAGTCCAAGCGTTGCATGGGCGTGCGGGTCGAGATGGAGGAGGGCAACCCGTTTGTCTACGAAGTCAGCCTGGACGGTTATCTGGCGACGCCGACCGAATCGGCTCAATCCGATGAGGCGCGTCAGCGTTACTACCGCGCCGAGGTGTACCTGCACAACGGCAGCCAGGACTACGACTTGATGGGTTTCACCCAGGATCAGATCACCCGTGACGTGCTCGATCAGTTTGAAAGCCATCGGCAGCTCCTTGGCCGGGTGTATAGCTAAGTTGTGAGTGGCGCGGTGTTTCAGTGGCATCGCGTCAGCTTTAAAAGATCGCAGCCTTCGGCAGCTCCTACATTTGATCGCGGTCCCCTGTAGGAGCTGCCGAAGGCTGCGATCTTTTGATCTTTGCTCTAAACAAAAACGCCGCGATCCTCTCGCGGCGTTTTTGTGTCTGTTGCCTTAGCCCAGGTTCTTGCCGAGCAACGCGTGGTACAGCTCGCTGTCGCCAAGAATCCCGACCACATGGTTGTTGTCGTGCAGCACCAGTTTGTTGCCGGTCTGATAGCGAATCTGCAACGCATCGCGCATGCCGATGTTCGAATCGACCAACGTTGGCCGACGGCCCAGACCTTCAACTGCCTGGCCCGGTACCCAGTTTTGCAGGTCCAGCGCAGAACCGTTCTGGCGTGCCCCCTTGATGGTGTTGCCTTCCGCCAGGTCCAGCCACGAATCGCCGCCCGGATCCAGGCACACCGAGCCGTTGATGCGTTTGCAGTTGTCCAGGGTGCGCATCAGGCTGCGACCGCACAATACGTTCAGCGGGTTGGTGTGGGCGACGAAGGTCCGCACGTAGTCGTCCGCCGGGTTGAGGACGATTTCTTCAGGCTTGCTGTACTGGATGATCCGGCCGTCTTTCATGATCGCGATACGGCTGCCGAGCTTCAGCGCTTCATCGAGGTCGTGACTCACGAAGACGATGGTTTTGCTCAGCTTGCGTTGCAGTTCCAGCAGTTCGTCCTGCAGGCCCTGACGGATCAGCGGGTCGAGTGCCGAGAACGGTTCGTCCATCAGCAGAATGTCGGCGTCCATCGCCAGCGCACGGGCCAGGCCCACACGTTGCTGCATACCACCGGAGAGTTCATCGGGTTTCTTGTTGCGCCATTGGGTCAGGCCCACCAGTTCGAGTTTTTCATCGACCAGTTTCTTGCGTTCCTTCTCCGGACGGCCCTGCATTTCCAGGCCGAAACTGATGTTCTCGCGCACCGTCAGCCAAGGCATCAGGGCGAACTTCTGGAACACCATGGCGATGCGCTTGGTGCGCATCATTTTCAGTTCCGCCGGGGTACAGGAAGCAATGTTGATCTGCTTGCCTTCGTGCTCGACGTACAGCTTGCCGCGGCTAACAGTGTTGAGGCCGTTGATGCAACGCAGCAGGCTGGATTTGCCGGAGCCGGACAGGCCCATCAGCACGCAGATTTCACCTTTTTCGACATCAAGGCTGGCCTTTTCGACGCCAACGATCTGCCCGGTTTTTTTCAGGATCTCGCTGCGAGTCAAACCTTGATCGAGAAGCTTCAGGGCTTCGCGCGGATCCTTGGTGAAAATTACGTCGACGTCTTCGAAGCGAATTATGCTCATGCGTCACCCCCTACTTTGGCGTCGGGTTGTTTGCAGATACGGTCGAGCATGATCGCCAGCAGTACGATCGCCAGGCCTGCTTCGAAGCCCAGGGCGATATCAGCGGTATTCAGTGCGTTGACCACGGGTTTGCCCAGGCCGTCGGCGCCCACCAGTGCCGCGATCACCACCATCGACAACGACAGCATGATGCACTGGGTGATGCCGGCCGCGATGCTTGGCATGGCGTGGGGCAGTTCGATTCGCGAAAGCAGCTGGCGTCGCGAGCAGCCAAAGGCCTTGCCGGCGTCCATCAGTTCTTGCGGGACATCACGGATGCCCAGGTAGGTCAGGCGGATGGGCGCGGCAATCGCGAACACCACCGTCGAGATCAGACCGGGGACCACACCCAGACCGAAGAGGGTCAGGGTAGGAATGAGGTAGACGAAGGTCGGCACGGTCTGCATCAGATCGAGCACCGGACGCATCATGGTGTAGAACATCGGTTTGTGCGCGGCGACGATACCCAGCGGTACGCCGATGACCACGCAGACCAGGGTGGCGAACAACACCTGGGCGAGGGTTTCCATGGTTTCCTGCCAGTACCCCAGATTGAGGATCAGCAGGAATGAGGCAACGACGAAGGCGGTCAGCCCCCATTTGCGCTGGATGAAGTGGGCAAGTATTGCGATTAGGCCGATCAAGACCAGCGGGTTGAACCAGGTCAGCGCAAACGTCACGCCGTGGATCATCGTTTCCAGTGACACGGCAATTGCGTCGAAGGTGTTGGCGCCGTGTTGCGTCAACCATTCAACGAAGCCTGCGATGTACTGGCCTAGAGGTATTTTCTGATCAATCAGCATGGTAGTGAACGTCCGCATGCAAGGAAATAAACAGCCCGGACGGCGCGAGCCGCCCGGCGTAAGCGATGCTCCCTAATTCAAGGTGCCAGCTTGGCTTTCACGGCCTCCAGGCCTGGTTTACCGTCAATGGTGGTTACGCCAGCGAGCCAGGTATCGAGCACCTGGGGGTTCTTTTTAAGCCAGGCCTTGGCGGCCGCGTCAGGCTTCATTTTATCGTCGAGGATGTTGCCCATCAGTTCACTTTCCATGTCGACAGTGAACTCCAGGTTCTTCAGCAACTGACCGACGTTGCTGCATTCCGAGGCGTACCCTTTGCGGGTGTTGGTCGCGACGGTGGCGGCGCCAAAATCGGGGCCGAAGAAGTCGTCGCCGCCGGTCAGGTACTGAATCTTGAAGCGCTTGTTCATCGGGTGCGGGGCCCAGCCGAGGAACACCACGGCGGTGTCGCGTTTCTGCGCGCGGTCGACCTGCGACAGCATGCCCGCCTCGCTGGACTCGACGACTTTGAAACCGGCGTCTTTGAGGCCGAAGGCGTTCTTGTCGATCATACTCTGGATCAGGCGGTTGCCGTCGTTGCCGGGTTCGATGCCATAAATCTTGCCGTCGAGTTCTTTCTTGAATTTGGCGATGTCGGCGAAATCATGCAGCCCTTTGTCGTACAGCGCCTGTGGGACGGCGAGGGTGTACTTGGCGCCTTTGAGGTTGGTGCGCACGGTTTCCACGGTGCCCGCATCGCGGTAGGCCTTGATGTCGTTTTCCATGGTCGGCATCCAGTTACCGAGGAACACGTCCATGTTCTTGCCGTCGGCCAGGGACTTGTAGGTCACGGGCACGGAAATCATGGTGGTCTTGGTCTTGTAGCCGAGGGCGTTGAGCACGACGCTGGTGGTCGCGGTTGTTGCGGTGATGTCGGTCCAGCCGACATCGGAGAAGTTTACGGTGCTGCATTGGGCCGGTTCGGCGGCTTGCGCCAGAACCGGCAGACTAAGCATGGCGGCCAACAACAACGAACGGGAACCTTTCATGGATGGACTCCTTGGTGTTTTTTTTGGCAGTGTTCCGACTGGACCACCGCACTTATAGGTTGCGGTTGGATGGCGTTTTGGAGACATCTCTACCACGGCGCCTTGCAATCGAGTCGATACGATCATGTACCAGTGAAAATCTGACGCCTACAGGGTGCGTCGTAACCAGTACAGGGATGGTCGTATCCAGTGTCAGTGACGTCGTTTACAGATTTTTTCAGCCCCATTTCCCCTTCTGATTCGCAAAAAAACGGCGAAAACATGGCGCAAAACGCACGCGGCGTTAGTGGGCATGAGTGCGTCGGTGTGAGACGTCGAACGACATGACAAAAGCCTGATGATGCGGCCATCTCGGCGGATTGCAGCTTGAGCGTAGCAGCTCCGCCACCGGGCGCTTTTGCGTCTGGATCAGGCTCATCCAGGAGTTCGGCAGTAATGGCTATCAGTGTTTTCGACCTGTTCAAAATCGGCATCGGCCCTTCCAGTTCGCACACCGTGGGGCCTATGCGGGCGGCAGCGCTGTTCGTGCAGGGTTTGCGTGAGCGGGGGTTGCTTGAGCAAGTGCGGCGCGTCGAAGTTCAGCTCTATGGTTCGTTGTCCGCCACCGGTATCGGCCACGGCAGCGACAACGCGGTGATCATGGGCCTGATGGGCGAGTGGCCGGATGCGATCGATCCGTCGCAAATCGGCATTCGCATCGCCACCCTGCGCGAAACCGACACCCTGTTGCTCGACGGTCGCGTGTCAGTGCCGTTCATCTGGGCTCGGGACATGCGCCTGATCGACGAAAACCTGCCGTTCCATCCCAACGCCATGACCCTGATTGTCGAAGGCGATGACGGTGAGTTGCATCGCGACACTTATTATTCGGTCGGCGGCGGTTTTGTCGTCGACGAAGCCCAGGCTTCAAGCGGCGTCGTTGACCTTGATCGCACCGTATTGCCGTACGATTTTTCCAGCGCCGCCGAGCTGCTGGAACTGTGCAAAACGCACAACCTGCGCGTGGCCGAATTGATGCTGGCCAACGAGAAGGTTTGGCGCAGTGAGGAAGAAATTCGCAGCGGCCTGATGACGCTCTGGCGCGCCATGCAGGATTGCGTCGAGCACGGCCTCAAGCACGAGGGCATATTGCCTGGCGGCCTGAATGTGCGTCGGCGCGCGGCCAAGCTGCATCGCAGTTTGCAGGAGCTGAATAAACCCAACGTGATCGGCTCCACGCTTAGCGCCATGGAATGGGTCAACCTGTTCGCCCTGGCAGTCAACGAAGAAAACGCGGCCGGCGGGCGCATGGTCACGGCACCGACCAATGGCGCGGCGGGGATCATTCCGGCGGTGTTGCACTACTTCATGAAGTTCAGCGAAGACGTGACCGACGCCAACGTCGTCGACTACTTCCTCGGCGCGGCAGCGGTCGGGATTCTGTGCAAGAAAAACGCTTCGATTTCCGGCGCCGAAGTCGGTTGCCAGGGTGAGGTCGGCTCGGCTTGCGCCATGGCAGCAGCGGGGCTGGCGGAAATCCTCGGCGCCACGCCGGAGCAACTGTGCAACGCGGCGGAAATTGGTTTGGAACATAACCTCGGTCTGACCTGCGACCCGGTGGGCGGGCTGGTGCAAGTGCCGTGCATCGAGCGCAACGCGATTGCCGCGGTGAAAGCGATCAACGCGGCGCAGATGGCATTGCGCGGTGACGGTCAGCACTTTATCTCGCTGGACCGGGTGATCCGCACCATGCGCGATACCGGTGCTGATATGCATGACAAATACAAAGAGACATCGCGGGGTGGATTGGCGGTTAGCGCGGTTGAGTGTTGAGACCCTGTGGCGAGGGAGCTTGCTCCCGCTCGGCTGCGCAGCAGTCGTAAAAATCTTGGGGTCGCTTCGCGCCCCAGCGGGAGCAAGCTCCCTCGCCACGGAAAGCACTTTTCCAACCGAGACCAGTCAAAACTGCGCGCTAAGTGAACACGCAATCCCAGGCGCGCCACCTTTTGGCGCGTCGCTCACAGATAAGTAACTGACTTCAAAATCAGGTCCTTCCCCGGCCTGACCATCCGTCACCTGTGCCTGCGGTGACACTCTTTACGGGCTGCTCGCAGCCCTGTTCCCACAAGTGCTACCGATTTGCTCACACGCAACGGGACAGCACGTTTGCCTTGCCTGATGGCACTTATAACCCCTACTCACTGCGTGTCTTATATAGACACATTCCGACGTCGTTTTTAGGAGTTATTGAACGCACATTCAAATTTAGGCATGGCAATTGCTCTGTCATTACAAAGCCCGTCTCCCACGCGAGAACGATGGCGATAACAAGAGCCTCCGCCTGAGGCCATCACCCGCTTTGTGTGAGGAGATACCGCGATGACGTCGTTCAACTCCGGGGCCCAACCCCAGAACCGTGCGCCTCAATCCATCGGCTTTTTGCTGCTGGACAATTTCACGCTGATTTCTCTGGCTTCCGCAGTCGAACCTCTGCGCATGGCCAACCAATTGTCCGGTCGCGAGTTGTATCGCTGGACCACCCTCACCGTCGATGGCGGTCAGGTCTGGGCCAGTGACGGTCTGCAAATCACCCCTGATGCCTCCATGCACAAAGCCCCCGCCCTGGACACAGTGATTGTCTGCGGCGGTATCGGTATTCAACGCACTGTTACCCGCGAACACGTGTCATGGCTGCAAAGCCAGGCGCGTCAGTCCCGTCGCCTCGGCGCAGTGTGCACCGGCAGTTGGGCCCTGGCCTGTGCCGGCCTGCTGGACGGTTTCGATTGCAGCGTGCACTGGGAATGTCTGGCGGCGATGCAGGAAGCTTTCCCGCGTGTGGCCATGAGTACCCGCCTGTTTACCCTCGACCGTAACCGCTTCACCAGCTCCGGTGGCACCGCGCCGTTGGACATGATGTTGCACCTGATCAGTCGCGATCACGGCCGTGAACTGTCGGCGGCGATTTCGGAGATGTTCGTCTACGAGCGCATTCGCAACGAACAGGATCACCAGCGTGTGCCGCTCAAGCACATGCTCGGCACCAACCAGCCGAAGTTGCAGGAAATCGTTGCGCTGATGGAAGCCAACCTCGAAGAGCCGATCGACCTCGACGAACTGGCGGTGTACGTCGCCGTGTCCCGTCGTCAGCTGGAAAGGTTGTTCCAGAAATACCTGCATTGCTCGCCGTCGCGTTACTACTTGAAGCTGCGCCTGATCCGCGCGCGGCAACTGCTCAAGCAAACGCCGATGTCGATCATCGAAGTGGCGTCGGTGTGCGGCTTCGTGTCCACGCCGCACTTCTCCAAGTGCTACCGCGAATACTTCGGCATTCCGCCGCGTGACGAGCGCGTTGGGTCCAACACCACGCAGCAAGTGGCGATGATGCCGCTGCCGCAAGCGCTGGTGCTGTCGCCGTTGTCCGGGCCGTTGTCGGCGCTGAGCCAAGCGCGTAATGAGTCGACGTTTGCCAGCGTAAGGCTCTAAAGCAGAGGCGCTTTTGTGGCGAGGGAGCTTGCTCCCGCTGGGCTGCGCAGCAGCCCCAAGTCCGGTATATGCGATCTTCCCGGTAGGTTGCATTTACCGGGTTTTCGACCGCTTCGCGCTCGAGCGGGAGCAAGCTCCCTCGCCACAGAGTGTTACACCTCGGCCCTCAGGCGCTACGGCTCTGCTGAAACTCCGCCAACGCCGGCAGCAACTGCTTGTCGATGGCCTGACGTACCGCCGGCAGGATGGTCGCGCTGCTGGTGTACATCTGCTTGACCATGGTCCGCAACTCGGTTGCCCGTTCGATGTTCAAACCCCGCACTGCACATTCACAAGCCTGCTCGGCCGTGGCGCCGCTCGGTACTTGAAATCCCAACGCTTTCAGTTGGCCCAACAGGTCTTCCTGGTCTATCAAATCGGCGTACATCATGACGCAATCCTTCTTCAGGGAACGGTGTCGTGGCTCGATTCTGGTAGTGGCACGGAGTGGCGGCAAGGGCGATTTGTCGCAATGGCCGCAATGACTATGAACAGGTCGTTTTCGGGCTATTTGCCTGCGAAGAGAGTCGGCACACTGGACCCAGCTCGCTTCACGAAGGTTTGGTCACCCTCGCGCAACGGCTCCTCAACAGTACCCTCCTCAGCTCCGATCCTGTCACGGCTTGATCGGGGTTTTTTTTGCCTGTGAATCCGGGATTTTGTGTTGCCTGTTCGGACGCCATCGCGGGCAAGCCCGCTCCCACAGGGATCGCAAAAACCTGTGGGAGCGGGCTTGCCCGCGATGAACGATGACGCGGTCTAGCGTTGCAAAACGAGGATCCGCGACAACAACTCATCCCGATCCACATAACACCCCTGGAAATGCCGCGCCCCGGTGGCGGGATCAAACGCATTGCGCGCGTGCAAAGTGCGGCGGTTGTCGAAGCACCACAACTCGCCCGGATTGAGCCTTTGCATCAACCGGAACCGGGGCTCGCGGGTCATCGCAATAAACCGTCGATACGCACGATAAAGCTTGGGCATCTGCTCCACCGACGCATCAAACGGACCCCGCAAAAAGTTCGCCATGCGAATTTCCGACACCTGCCCCAAAGGATCCAGCGCGATGATCGGCGCCAGGCAGCGGTAGTCGCTGTGACGGTCTTTATTGCGGAATTCCACGGGGATCTCGCAGAGACTCTTGAACGACTCGGGATCTTCCAGGCGTAACGCTTCGGCGATGGCAAAACCGTCGACAAAAATGCTCTCGCCACCCTCGGCATCATTGACCAGGCAATGAAGGAATTGCAGCCCCGGTTGCAGCTCGCGAGTCGGCAGATCGCTGTGCAGCGGCAAGTTGAACGCGGTGTAGGCATTGCTATCGGCATCAGCCTTGGATTGCACGTTGAACAGCACGCCGAAATTGCTCTCGCGGATGAAGGAAATGCGCTGGGCGATCAGCTTCAAGGAGCCGGGCTCGGTCGGTACGCCACGAACCTGGGTCAGGCCGACGTCACGCACCGCCAGCAGCCATTGCAACAAGGCTTCGTTGTCGCTCATCAGCGCTTGGTAATCGAACACTGGCAGCTGCAAATCACTGCGCCAGAGTTTGGCTTTCGCCTTGCCGGCGCGGCGCTCGGCACGGGACTCGTCGTCGTAAGCGTGGGCGCGCAACCAGCCAGGATCGAAGCGGCTGAGGTGATCGTCCTGCCACTGCACGCACAGGCAACCTTCGGCATCGATGCGGGTTTCGGCAGGTGTCAGGTTTTCCGGCACGTCGACGATTTCCAGCACCTGCTCACGGGTCACCGTGTAGACGCATTGCGGGCACGGGCAGTTGTCCCGCAGCCATTGATGATGAAACGGGCTGACACGGTCGTCGGCCCACTTCACCAGAACACGATCCGCTATGGCCTCAACGCCTGTCAGCGCGCTGATCAACGGATAAGTACGGAAGTCGGCAAAAGCGGCGGCGGTGTTCAATGGCGATCTCCTTGTTATTTTTGGGGTGGTAACGCGATTACTCGGCCGATGTATTCAGGGGTTGGCAGATCGGCTTGCTCAGCGACGATGGCTTGCAGCTTGCCCAACGTTACTTCGCTGAACGGCGTGGAGCGCGGTCCGTCGAGGTCGACGTGCAGCAGCATTTGCTCGTTGCCTGCCAGCTCCTTGTCATCGCCTATCAAATACAGGCTGTGATAGAGGTGCAGACGTTTGGCGTCGTGGGCGATGATCTGCGTGCGCACTTCGACATCAGCGTCGAGCTTCACTTCATGCAGATAGTTGAGGTGTAGTTCCAGGGTGAACAGTGAATTACCGCTGGCTTCGCGGTTGTTGCTGTCCATGCCGAGGCGATCCATCAACGCATCGGTGGCGTAGCTGAAAATCAGCAGGTAGAAGGCGTCGCGCAGGTGGCCGTTGTAGTCGACCCAGTCGGGGATGATTCTGGTCTGGTAGGTGGTGAGGGTGGGCATAAAGCACTCCACAGATAGTTGCTGGCATACACATTTGTGGCGAGGGAGCTTGCTCCCGCTGGACTGCGAAGCAGTCCCAAAACCTCGAAACGCGGCATAACAGACAGATCGCATTCACTGGTTTTACGACCGCTGCGCGGCCGAGCGGGAGCAAGCTCCCTCGCCACAGGTGACTGCGGTTATTCGGCAAACGCCATCCCATGCTTCTCTTTGGTGGTCTTCACTGCCTCCAGCACCGCGAGCAGGCAGTCATCACGATAGCGCTCCAATGCCGAAATGCTGTGCTTGCCGAGTTGATCACTGGTGCCATCCACCACGTCATCAATCAACTTATCGGTCAGTTCCGGCGCCGGCAGATAAGTCCACGGCAACTGCAGCGCCGGGCCGAACTGCGCCATGAAGTGGCGCATGCCGGCATCGCCGCCGGCCAGAGTGTAGGTCAGGAACGTCCCCATGAACGACCAGCGCAGACCCGCGCCAAAACGAATTGCATCGTCGATTTCGCCAGTGGTCGCCACGCCGTCGTTGACCAGGTGCAAGGCCTCGCGCCATAGCGCTTCGAGCAAACGGTCGGCGATGAACCCCGGCACTTCCTTGCGCACGTGCAGCGGGCGCATGCCGAGGAATTCATAGACTTTCATCGCTGCTTGAACCGCTTCCGGCGCAGTGTTTTTACCGCCGACCACCTCCACCAATGGCAACAGGTAAACCGGGTTGAACGGATGGCCGACAACGCAGCGTTCCGGGTGCGTGGCGCTCTCGTAGAATTCGCTCGGCAACAAGCCGGAGGTGCTCGAACCGATCAGGGCATCAGGCTTGGCCGCCGCGCTGATTTTGCTGTGCAGTTCCAGTTTCAGCTCCAGGCGTTCCGGAGCACTTTCCTGGATGAAGTCGGCGTCGCGCACGCATTCTTCGATGGTGTCGACGAAGCGCAGGCGATCTTGCGAGGCGCCGGGTGCCAGGCCTTGTTTCTCCAACGCGCCCCATGCATTGGCCACGCGTTTGCGCAGGGCGGCTTCGGCACCGGGCGCCGGGTCCCAGGCCACCACATCCAGGCCGTGGGCGAGGGCGCGAGACACCCAGCCGCTGCCGATGACGCCGCTGCCCAGCGCAGCGAAGG
Source organism: Pseudomonas sp. GL-RE-29 (assembly GCF_019947275.1). Taxonomy (NCBI): domain Bacteria; kingdom Pseudomonadati; phylum Pseudomonadota; class Gammaproteobacteria; order Pseudomonadales; family Pseudomonadaceae; genus Pseudomonas; species Pseudomonas sp. GL-RE-29. The sequence continues at coordinate 164,660 of NZ_JAGYGD010000004.1, read as the reverse complement.
TTTTGATATCGGTAATGAAGGTCATTGTGGCGTCCTAAAAGATTCGCTGAATCCTGTAGGAGCTGCCGAAGGCTGCGATCTTTTGACTTTGGCTTTTTAAAAAACAAGATCAAAAGATCGCAGCCTTCGGCAGCTCCTACAGGTTTTGTTGTGTGGGGCTCAGCCGCGTTGGGTCAGGCCCATTTTTTTGCGGCCTTCAGCCGGGGTCAGTACGCGGGCGCCGAGGCGGCTGAGGATTTCGCTGGCGCGTTCGACCAGTTGGCCGTTGGTCGCCAGCACGCCCTTGTCCAGCCACAGGTTGTCTTCCAGTCCGACCCGAACGTTGCCGCCCAGCAGCACCGCTTGCGCCGCCATCGGCATTTGCATGCGACCGATGCCGAAGCCGGCCCACACGGCATCGGCCGGCAGGTTGTCGACCATGGCTTTCATGGTGGTGGTGTCCGCCGGTGCCCCCCATGGAATGCCCAGGCAGAGCTGGAACAGTGGGTTGTCGAGCAAGCCTTCCTTGATCATCTGCTTGGCGAACCACAGGTGACCGGTGTCGAAGATTTCCAGCTCGGCCTTAACGCCCAGCTCTTGAATGCGTTTGGCGCCAGCACGCAGCTGGGCCGGGGTGGAGACGTAAATGGTGTCGCCATCGCCGAAGTTCAGGGTGCCGCAATCGAGGGTGCAGATTTCCGGTAGCAATTCTTCGACATGGGCCAGGCGGGTCAGCGGGCCGACCAGATCGGTGTTCGGACCGAACTCCATCGGGCTCTCGCCCGCGCCGATTTCCAAGTCGCCGCCCATGCCGGCGGTGAGGTTGACGATGATGTCGACGTCGGCCTCGCGGATGCGCTCCATCACTTCGCGGTAGAGCGCCACGTCACGGCTGAACTTGCCGGTTTGCGGGTCGCGAACGTGGCAGTGCACCACGGTGGCGCCGGCCTTGGCGGCTTCCACGGCGGCAGCGGCGATCTGTTTCGGGGTGACCGGCACGTGTGGGCTCTTGGCGGTCGTGTCGCCAGCACCGGTGAGTGCGCAGGTGATGATGACGTCGTGGTTCATGTGGCGGTTTCCTTCAGGCGTAGTGGTCCCGTTCGCAGCCCTGTCGGGCTGCGAGTCGGTGGTTCAAATGAGGTTTACTTGCTGGTCAGTTTCAGATTTTCAGCCGCCGGTTTGCCGTCGAAGGTAGTGACGCCTTCGAGCCAGCGCTGCTTGTCTTGCGGATGGTCTTTCAGCCATTGCCTTGCCGATTCGAAGGCGTCCTTGTGATCCAGCAACGGCTGCATCATCCGGCTCTCATCTTCGGCGGTGAACGTCAGATTGCTCAGCAGGCGGCCGATGTTCGGGCATTGTTCGGCGTATTTAGGCGCGGTGACGGTCCACACCGTGGCCATGCCTTCGTCCGGGCCGAGGGCGTCTTCGCTGCCGGTGAGGTAGGTCATTTGCACGTTGACGTTCATCGGGTGCGGCGCCCAGCCGAAGAACACCACGGCTTCCTTGCGGCGCACGGCGCGATCCACCGCGGCGAGCATGCCGGCCTCGCTGGACTCGACCAACTGGAACTTGCCGAGGCCGAACTGGTTCTTGGTGATCATCGCCTTGATCTGGGTGTTGGCGCCCGAGCCCGGCTCGATGCCGTAGATCTTGCCGCCCAGTTCTTTTTCGAACTTGGCGATGTCAGCGAAGGTTTTCAGGCCTTTGTCGGCGAGGTAGGTCGGAACGGCGAGGGTGGCGCGGGCATCTTTCAGGCTGGGCGCTTCAAGCACTTGGACCTGGTTGGCGTCGACGAACGGGGTGATGGTCTGGGTCATCAGCGGGTTCCAGTAACCCAGGAACAGGTCCAGGCGCTGATCGCGAATCCCGGCGAAGATGATTTGCTGGGACGCACTGGTTTGTTTGGTGTTGTAGCCGAGGCCATCGAGCAATACCTGGGTCATCGCGCTCGTGGCGATGACGTCGGTCCAGTTCACCACGCCCATGCGCACATTCTGGCAAGAGGCGGGTTCGGCGGCCATGACGCTGGCGCTCAGCAAAGCGGTACCACTGAGTGCAAGAACACAGCTGCTGATCAGTCGTTTCATTCTCAGGTTCCTCGGCAGTTTCATTATTGTGAGTTCCGGCGTCTGATGCGCCGGTGATGACACGTTACGCAGCAAATCAGCCATGAAAGCGCACTGCGGCGACCAGCACTTGCACTGCAGCGACCTGTCCTCTTGAATGCCTGTGGCAAGTGGCGTATCAACATCCTCACGCTACCCGTCCTCACGTTACGTGCCATCGAGTACGCTCCATGTCCCAGGATTTCTATTTCTTGTTGATGCCGGGTTTCTCGGCCATTGGATTTATCTCGGCCATCGAGCCGCTGCGGGTCGCCAATCGTTTTCGTGGTGAGCTGTATCGCTGGCATGTGCTGAGCGCCGATGGTGGCGCGGTTTTGGCCAGTAACGGCATGTCGGTTAACGCCGATGCAGCGTTGGAGCCGTTGAAAAAAGGAGCGACATTATTGGTGGTCGCCGGCTTCGAGCCGTTGAAGTTCACCACTCCAGCGCTGGAACACTGGCTACGGCGGCTGGACAACGAAGGCGTGACCCTCGGCGCCATCGACACCGGCAGTTTCATCCTCGCCGAGGCGGGCCTGCTCGACGGCCATCGCCTGACCCTGCACTGGGAAGCCATCGACGCCTTCAAGGAGTCCTATCCGCAGCTCAGCGTCACCCAGGAGCTGTTCGAGATCGACCGTCGGCGTATTACCTCTGCGGGCGGTACCGCTTCCATTGATTTAATGCTGGATCTGATCGCCCAGGCCCACGGCCCGGAACTGGCGATCCAGGTCAGCGAGCAATTCGTGCTCGGGCGCATCCGCCCGCGCAAAGACCACCAGCGCATGGAAGTTGCCACGCGATATGGGATCAGCAACAAGAAACTGGTGCAGGTCATCGGTGAGATGGAGCAACACAGCGAACCGCCGTTGAGTACGCTGGAATTGGCGGAATCGATCAAGGTGACGCGGCGGCAGCTAGAGCGGCTGTTTCGTCTGCATCTCAACGACACACCGAGCAATTTCTATCTGCGATTAAGGCTGGAAAAAGCGCGGCAGTTGCTGCGACAGACCGACATGAGCGTGTTGGAAGTGAGTATTGCCTGCGGGTTTGAATCGCCATCGTATTTCACCCGCAGTTATCGGGCGAAGTTTGAGCGTTGTCCGCGAGAGGATCGGCGTACCGCGAAAGCATAAACACCCGGGGAACCTGTAGGAGCCGGCTTGCTGGCGATGGCAAACGAAAGATCACCATGATGCCACTGGCTTCATCGCCAGCAAGCCGGCTCCTACACAGGATGTGTTGCGGTTATTTCTTCATCAACGCCGAACACGCCGCCTTGTACGCCTCATGCTGATATTTGTTCAACGTCGTCGGCGGCTCAAAACCGTGCTTCTTGGCTTGCGCATTGATCGTCTGTGGCGACAAAAGCGTCACCTCACAATTCTCCAGCAACTGGAAAACCCCCTCGATCTTGAACGTCGTCGGCCCACCGGCAAACTCACCTTTCTTGCTGCGTTTTTTTATCGCGATCCGATCAATCGAATTCTCGCGCACGAACGAAGCAACCTGAGCCGCGAAGACTTTGACGTTGGCGGCTTCGTCGTCATCGTCGAGGGCAATTTTCTTGGTGGCGAGCGCTACATGGCTCAGCGCCGAGCCTTCGAGGTCGGCCACGGCAATGATCGCTTCGCTGCCTTTGATTTCGATGCCGCAGACTTTCATGTTGAATCCCTTTTCTGGCTGAAGGCGTGAAGCTTACAGCTCAAGTTGACTGGCGTTGATGCCAAAAGCCGCCGCGATTTTCTCGCGAGTCGCTCTGCGCGGCTTTGCGACCGTTTCCTGCTGGGCGAAGGCCGGTTGGGAGATGCCCATGCGTTTGGCCACTTCATCCTGTGTAAGGTTCAAGTGTTCGCGCCAGGCGCGTACTGGCAGCGCTCCATCGACAATGCGGCTGACAACTTCGTGAGGGATCATGCTGTTTTCCATCCTTTGTGGTTACTCCTGCCCAATCGACTCCAAAAACTCCGACCGCTCATCACTCATCCGTGCCACGCAATCATTCTGCGCAATCGTGAACGCCTTGCTGCCCGCTGTGGCCGGGAAGGCTTCGACGGCGCAATCGGCGTCGCGGGTTTTCAGCCATTGTTGCTGGGCGGCTTTGATTTTGGCGGTGATGTCGGTCAGTTGCGACGGGTTCTTGCCGTAGAGCGACTGCATGCGCTCGTTCAGGCTTTTGTAGTTTTCGCTCAGCAGGTCTTCGGCGGTGGTTTTGCTGAAGGCCGAGCATTCCAGGGTCTGGATGTCGTTTTCGACTTTGTCGCAGGGGTTGTCGTCGGCTTCTTCAGCCGCGTGTACGCCAGTCGCCATCAGTGCCAAAACCAGGAAGATCGATTTCATTACATCGCCCCAAATTTAGTAATGCGGCGAATTCTGGCCCAAGCGCGGGGCCTTGAACAGGGCGCTGATTGCGCCCGGCGACGACCCTTTGTCGCAGATTGACGCTTTCGGCAAACCCCCTGTCGTTTTTGCACCCGGTCGCCCCGGTGCTCAGGCATATGCTGGCCCCAAAGCGCCGGCAGACGATTCGGCGCATGAATCGCTAATAAGGGGACAGCCTGATGAGCCCAGCCGAATTGCACGCCGACAGTATCGTTATCGACGGGCTGATTATTGCCAAGTGGAACCGTGAGCTGTTCGAAGACATGCGCAAGGGCGGTCTGACCGCAGCCAACTGCACCGTGTCGGTGTGGGAGGGCTTCCAGGCCACCGTCAACAACATTGCCGCCAGCCAGAAACTGATCCGCGAGAACAGCGACCTGGTGATTCCGGTGCGCACCACCGCCGACATCCGCAAGGCCAAGGAGCAGGGCAAGACCGGCATCCTCTTCGGCTTCCAGAACGCCCACGCGTTTGAAGACCAGATCGGCTACGTCGAGGTGTTCAAGCAGCTGGGCGTCGGTATCGTGCAGATGTGCTACAACACCCAGAACCTGGTCGGCACCGGTTGCTACGAGCGCGACGGCGGTCTGTCGGGCTTCGGTCGTGAAATCGTCGCCGAGATGAACCGCGTTGGCGTGATGTGCGACCTGTCCCATGTCGGTTCCAAGACTTCCGAAGAAGTCATCCTCGAATCGAAGAAGCCGGTGTGCTACTCCCACTGCCTGCCGTCGGGCCTGAAAATCCACCCGCGCAACAAGTCCGATGAAGAACTGAAGTTCATCGCCGACCACGGCGGTTTCGTCGGCGTGACCATGTTCGCGCCGTTCCTCGCCAAGGGCATCGATTCGACCATCGACGACTACGCCGAAGCCATCGAATACACCATGAACATCGTCGGCGAAGACGCCATCGGCATCGGCACCGACTTCACCCAGGGCCACGGCCAGGACTTCTTCGAATACCTGACCCACGACAAGGGCTACGCCCGCCGCCTGACCAGCTTCGGCAAGATCATCAACCCGCTGGGCATCCGCACCGTCGGCGAGTTCCCGAACCTGACCGAAACCCTGCTCAAGCGCGGCCATTCCGAGCGTGTGGTGCGCAAGATCATGGGCGAGAACTGGGTCAATGTTTTGAAAGACGTTTGGGGCGAATAAGCCGCCGCACTTCTGAATCCTTTCCCCCGGCCGTCCGTGCCGGGGGCAACACCAAAATTTTTCTGGAGTTAAGTTTCCATGGCCAAGATCGCCCCGCAATTGCCTATCGAAGTCGACAGCGAAACCGGTGTCTGGACCTCCGACGCCCTGCCGATGCTGTACGTACCGCGCCATTTCTTCGTCAACAACCACATGGGCATCGAGGAAGTGCTGGGCGCCGAAGCCTACGCCCACATCCTCTACAAGGCTGGCTACAAGTCCGCCTGGCACTGGTGTGAAAAAGAAGCTGAATGCCACGGCCTGGAAGGCGTTGCGGTGTTCGAACACTACATGAAGCGTCTGTCGCAACGCGGCTGGGGCCTGTTCAAGATCCAGGACATCGACCTCGACAAAGGTACCGCCAGCGTCAAGCTCGAACACTCGGCGTTCGTGTACGTGTACGGCAAGGTCGGGCGCAAGGTTGATTACATGTTCACCGGCTGGTTTGCCGGCGCGATGGACCAGATCCTCGCCGCTCGCGGCAGCCAGATTCGCACCGTGGCCGAGCAAGTCTACGGTGGCTCCGAAGAGGGCCACGAAGACGGCTTGTTCATCGTCAAGCCGTTGTAAGTCGAGGAACCCGCCATGGCTTTCGAAGCAATGTTCCAGCCGATCCAGATCGGCAAACTGACCATCCGCAACCGCGTGCTCAGCACCGCGCACGCCGAGGTCTACGCGACCGACGGCGGCATGACCACCGACCGGTACGTCAAGTATTACGAAGAGAAGGCCAAGGGCGGGATCGGCCTGGCGATCTGCGGCGGCTCGTCCGTGGTAGCCATCGACAGCCCGCAGGAATGGTGGAGCTCGGTGAACCTGTCCACCGACCGGATCATTCCGCACTTCCAGAATCTGGCCGATGCCATGCACAAGCACGGCGCCAAGATCATGATCCAGATTACCCACATGGGCCGTCGCTCCCGTTGGGACGGCTTCAACTGGCCGACGCTGATGTCGCCGTCCGGTGTGCGCGAGCCGGTGCACCGTGCCACTTGCAAAACCATCGAGCCGGAAGAGATCTGGCGGGTGATCGGCAACTATGCGCAGGCAGCACGCCGCGCCAAGGCCGGTGGCCTGGACGGCGTCGAACTGTCGGCGGTGCACCAGCACATGATCGACCAGTTCTGGAGCCCGCGGGTCAACAAGCGTACCGACGAGTGGGGCGGCAGTTTCGAAGGCCGCATGAAGTTCGGTCTGGAAGTGTTGAAAGCCGTGCGCGCCGAGGTCGGTGACGATTTCTGCGTGGGCATGCGTATCTGTGGCGACGAGTTCCACCCGGACGGCCTGTCCCATGAGGACATGAAGCAGATCGCCAAGTATTACGACGACACCGGCATGCTGGATTTTCTCGGCGTCGTGGGTTCGGGTTGCGACACCCACAACACCCTGGCCAACGTGATTCCGAACATGAGTTATCCACCGGAGCCGTTTCTGCACTTGGCTGCCGGCATCAAGGAAGTGGTCAAGGTTCCGGTGCTGCACGCGCAGAACATCAAGGACCCGAACCAGGCCACGCGTATTCTGGAAGGCGGCTACGTCGACATGGTCGGCATGACCCGTGCGCACATCGCCGACCCGCACCTGATCGCCAAGATCAAGATGGGCCAGATCGACCAGATCAAGCAGTGCGTCGGCGCCAACTACTGCATCGACCGTCAGTATCAAGGTCTGGATGTGCTGTGCATCCAGAACGCCGCGACTTCCCGTGAATACATGGGGCTGCCGCACATCATCGAAAAAACCACCGGCGTGAAGCGCAAAGTGGTGGTCGTGGGTGCCGGTCCTGCGGGGATGGAAGCGGCTCGCGTGGCTGCCGAACGTGGCCACGACGTGACACTGTTCGAGAAGAAAGAATTCATCGGCGGGCAGATCACCACCGCTTCGAAAGCGCCGCAACGGGACCAGATCGCCGGTATCACCCGCTGGTATCAACTGGAACTGGCGCGCTTGAAAGTCGACCTGCGCCTGGGTACCGCGGCGGATGCGCCGACCATCATGGACCTGCGTCCGGACGTGGTGGTGCTGGCTGTCGGCGGTCATCCGTTCATCGAGCAGAACGAACACTGGGGCGCGGCTGAAGGCCTGGTGGTCAGCAGCTGGGACATCCTCGACGGCAAGGTTGCACCGGGCAAGAACGTGCTGGTCTACGACACCATCTGCGAATTTACCGGCATGTCCACCGCCGACTTCATCGCCGACAAGGGCAGCCAGGTCGAGATCGTCACCGACGACATCAAGCCGGGCGTCGCGATTGGCGGTACGTCGTTCCCGACTTACTACCGCAGCATGTACCCGAAAGAGGTGATCATGACCGGCGACATGATGCTGGAGAAGGTCTACCGCGAAGGCGACAAGCTGGTGGCGGTGCTGGAAAACGAATACACCGGCGCCAAAGAGGAGCGGGTGGTGGACCAGGTGGTCATCGAAAACGGTGTGCGCCCGGACGAGGAAATCTACTACGCGATGAAGGAAGGCTCGCGCAACAAAGGCCAGATCGACGTCGAAGCCTTGTTCGCGATCAAGCCGCAGCCATGCCTTGAGCAGAGCGGTGACGGCTACCTGCTGTTCCGCATCGGCGACTGCGTGGCCCAGCGCAACGTGCACGCGGCCATCTACGACGCGTTGCGGTTGTGCAAGGATTTCTAGCGGATAACCACCATCACCTGTGGCGAGGGAGCTTGCTCCCGCTGGGTTGCGAAGCGGCCCCAAAACCTGCAGTCGAGGTGCATCAGATATGCAACTGCGGCTGTTTTGGGAGCGCTCCGCGCTCCAGCGGGAGCAAGCTCCCTCGCCACAAGTAGGTGCGTTGCTCTTACCGGCACGCACACGACCCCGAGGTCTTTGGGAGCTCCACCATGTTGAACACCCTTCTTCCAATCCTGTTGTTCGCTGCCCTGGGCCTTGCGGTTCTCGGCGCGTTGCGGCGGGTAGCCATGTGGCGCCGGGGCCGGGCCTCCAAGGTCGACCTGATCGGCGGCCTGTTCGCCATGCCCAAGCGTTACATGGTCGACTTGCACCACGTGGTCGCGCGGGACAAGTACATCGCCAACACCCACGTCGCCACGGCGGGCGGTGCGGTGGCGTCGATTGTGCTGGCGATTCTGGTGCACGGTTTCGGCCTGCATAACCGCATCCTCGGTTACGCGCTGCTGCTGATGTCGGCGGTGATGTTCGTCGGTGCGATCTTTATGTACCTGCGTCGGCGCAACCCACCAAGCCGTTTGTCCAAAGGCCCGTGGATGCGCCTGCCGAAAAGTCTTTTGGCGTTCTCGGCATCGTTCTTCCTGTTGACCCTGCCGGTGGCCGGAATCCTGCCGGAAAACTTCGGTGGCTGGCTGGTCGCGGCGATTCTCGGCATTGGCGTGCTGTGGGGCGTGTCGGAATTGTTCTTCGGCATGACCTGGGGCGGGCCGATGAAGCACGCCTTCGCCGGTGCCCTGCACCTGGCCTGGCACCGTCGCGCCGAGCGCTTTGGCGGTGGCCGTTCCACCGGTTTGAAACCGCTGGACCTGAATGACCCGAGCGCACCGCTGGGCGTGGAAAAACCCAAGGATTTCACCTGGAACCAGCTGCTCGGTTTCGACGCCTGCGTGCAGTGCGGTAAATGCGAAGCGGCATGCCCGGCCTTCGCCGCCGGCCAGCCGTTGAATCCGAAAAAACTGATTCAGGACATGGTCGTCGGCCTCGCCGGTGGCACCGACGCCAAGTTCGCCGGCAGTCCGTATCCCGGCAAGCCAATCGGCGAACACGCGGGCAACCCGCATCAGCCGATCGTCAATGGTCTGGTGGATGCCGAGACGCTGTGGTCGTGCACCACGTGCCGCGCCTGCGTCGAGGAATGCCCGATGATGATCGAGCACGTCGATGCCATCGTCGACATGCGCCGCCATCTGACTCTGGAAAAAGGCGCCACACCGAACAAGGGCGCGGAAGTTCTGGAGAACTTGATCGCTACCGACAACCCGGGCGGTTTCGCACCGGGCGGACGGATGAACTGGGCGGCGGACCTGAACCTCAACCTGATGAGTGAGAAGAAATCCGTCGACGTGCTGTTCTGGGTCGGCGACGGCGCCTTCGACATGCGCAACCAGCGCACCCTGCGCGCCTTCGTCAAAGTGCTGAAAGCAGCAAAGGTCGACTTCGCGGTACTTGGTCTGGAAGAGCGTGACAGCGGTGACGTGGCCCGACGCCTGGGCGACGAAGCGACTTTCCAGTTGCTGGCCAAGCGCAACATCCAGACCCTGGCCAAATACAGCTTCAACCGCATCGTCACTTGCGATCCGCACAGCTTCCACGTGCTGAAAAACGAATATGGCGCATTCGATGGCAACTACCTGGTGCAGCACCACAGCACCTACATGGCGGAAATCATCGGTGCCGGCGCATTGAACCTCGGCCAACACAAAGGCAACAGCGTGACCTATCACGACCCGTGCTACCTCGGCCGCTACAACGGCGAGTACGAGGCACCGCGCGAAGTACTGCGCGCACTCGGGATCGAAGTGAAAGAGATGCAACGCTCCGGATTCCGTTCGCGCTGCTGCGGCGGTGGTGGCGGTGCGCCGATCACCGACATCCCGGGCAAGCAACGGATCCCCGACATGCGCATGGAAGACATCCGCGAGACCGGAGCCGAACTGGTGGCCGTGGGTTGTCCACAGTGCACGGCGATGCTCGAAGGCGTGGTCGAACCTCGGCCACTGATCAAGGACATCGCCGAACTGGTGGCCGACGCGTTGCTCGAAGACGAAGCGCCGAAGTCGACCACCCCGGCCAAACGTGAACCAGCGGAGGTGCACTGATGAGCGACATTATCCGCCGCGACCCCCGCGCCGAATGGATCGCCCGTAACCGCCTGCATCCGCTGCACGCGGCCATGCAACCGGCGCAGCACAGCTGGATGGGACCGAACGGCGTCATCCGCAAGAATCCCCATGGCATCGGTTTTATCGGTCCCAACGGCATTAAACGCATAGACCGCAGTGGCGCTCAGCAGGGCGGCACGAGCAAACGCTCGGCCGCCGTCGAAGTTCAGTTGCCATTGCATCAAGTGCCCGCACCGGCATTTTACATCAGCGTTGTACCGGACATGGTCGGTGGCCGCTTGAGCAGCCACGACCGTGACTTGCTCGGTCTGGCTCATCAATTGGCTGGCAACGACGGCGCGGTGTTGGTCGTGGTCTTCGGCGAACACAAAGAGAGCGCCTTCGCGACCGCTGGCGTCGACCGCTTGCTGGTGCTGGAAGGCGAGGAATTCAGTGGTTATGCACCGGAGCAACGGGTCCAGGGCTTGCGGGCTGTGGATAACCAGTTCAGTCCACGTCACTGGTTGCTCCCTGACAGCCGCACCGGTGGCGGCGAACTCGGTCGACGCTTTGCCGCGGCCCTGGGCGAACGTCCGGCTACGCGGGTCTGGCAGGTCAAAGACGAAGAGTGCATCGGCCGTGCTGGTGCCGGTTTGCAAGACCTGGCCCGCCCGGTCGCTCGGCTGATTCTGGCTGCCGTCGAATGTGCCGAACCCGTCAGCGAAACCCGACACGAAGCCTTGCCGGTGGAGTTATCCACAGCCGTAGCGCGCAGCTTGTCGCGCATTGAGGATCTGGGCGCGGTGGCGGTGGATCCGGCGGCGATTCCGATGGCCGAAGCCGAGTTCATTTTCTCTGGCGGGAACGGGGTCAAGGACTGGGGACTTTTCCACAGAACGGCTGAAGCGTTGGGCGCCACCGAAGGTGCGTCCCGCGTGGCGGTGGACGACGGCTTCATGGCTCGCGATCGTCAGGTCGGCGCCTCCGGCACCTGGGTCACCGCTCGCGTCTATGTGGCGGTGGGGATTTCCGGGGCGATCCAGCACCTGCAAGGCATCGGTGCCTGCGACAAGGTGGTGGCGATCAACCTCGACCCTGGCTGCGACATGATCAAACGGGCCGACCTGTCGGTGATCGGCGAAAGCGCCGAGATTCTTCAAGCCTTGATCGATGCGGTAGCGGCTTACCGCAACGACGCCAAGCGCGATGCGGCTTAAGGGAAGGAAAGGGTTATGAGCACGAAAATCATCAGCCTGGTGTCCATTGGTGCCCACCCGACTTCCGGCCGGCCACGTCGCGCGGAACAGGATGCGAGGGCGGTGGAGCTGGGTCTGCAACTGGCTGGGGATAACTTGCAGGTGCTGCATGCCGGCGACGTCGCCGAGCCTGCGTTGCGCGCTTATCTGGGCATGGGGCTTGAGCAGTTGCACGTGCTGGAACAACCGGAGGGCGCCGATGCGTTGCCGGCGTTGACCGCGTATTTGCGTGATGCCGGGGCACAAGTGGTGCTGACCGGCAGCCAGGCGGAAACCGGTGAAGGCTCGGGCATGTTGCCGTTCCTGTTGGCGGAAAGTCTGGGTTGGCCGCTGGTGGTGGGGCTGGCACAGGTTGAGTCCATCGACGGCGCTTCGGCGCTGGTGCTGCAAGCCTTGCCCCGTGGTCAGCGCCGTCGCTTGAAGGTTCGTTTGCCGTTCCTCGCGACTGTGGATAACGCAGCGCCCAAGCCTCGGCAGAGCGCCTACGGTCCGGCCCGACGGGGGGTGTTGCAGGCCGATGAAGTGGAGATCGTCAACGATGAACTGCTGGCGGTCGCGACCCTGCAACCAGCAAAACCACGGCCTAAACGCTTGAAGGTGATCAAGGCCAAGAGCGGCGCCGATCGAATGAAAGCGGCGACGGCCAAGGCTAGCGGCGGCGGTGGGCAAGTGCTCAAGGGCGTGACGGCGCAGGCGGGGGCCGAGGCCATCCTCAAGTTGCTGATCGAAGAAGGCGTGGTCCGCTGATGCTTCTGTAGGAGCTGCCGAAGGCTGCGATCTTTAGACTTTGATTTTTTAAAAGCAAGATCAAAAGATCGCAGCCTTCGGCAGCTCCTGCATGGAGGTTGGCTTGTTACCGCGAGCAATCCCACAAGGAAAAGCAATGGCAGTTGAATTTCGCTCGGCAGTGCGCGCGGATGCGCGAGAGATTGCGCGGTTGTTCCAGATTTCATCGGAGGGTGCTGCGGATTACATCTGGAGCCAGGGCCGAGCCCGGCCAGGAGCTATTGGACGTCGGTGCACTCCGTTACGCCCGTGACGGTGTGGATTTCTCCTGGCAGAACTGCCTGATCGCCGAGGCGGGCGGGAACATCATTGGCATGCTGCACAGTTACGTGATGCGTCACGACCCGTTTGCAGCGCCGGTGACCGATCCGGTGCTGGCGCCGTATGCCAAGATGGAAATCCCGGACACACTCTACATTTCCAGCCTGGCACTGCACGAGGGCTGGCGAAATCAGGGGCTGGGCAAGCAGTTTCTTGCCTACGCTTACGACCGCGCCAGCCAGCTCGGGCTCAATGGCCTGAGCCTGATCGACTATGCCGCCAACACCGGCGCCCGGCGTTTCTATGAGCGCCATGGCTTTCGTATTGTCGATACCTGCCAGATCACGCCGCATCCGATGATTCGGGTCACCGGTGAGGCTTATTTGATGTATCGGCCTTAGCGGGAGGCTCCGTAACGGGCGGACCCCTAGCAGAACTGATAGTGTTGGCGTTGCAGTTTGTTTGTTAGGGTATCGCAGAGTTAATACCCTCCTTCACCAGCAGGGCCAGGGCGTTTGCGGGCCAGAAACAGACAGGCATGGCGGGTTATTCAGGTCTTCTCAAGGACGCTGTCGATGCCCAACTCCCTCTCGATTCAATGTGTAAAGCACTCGCCCGCAGCAGTGCCGCTGTACTCCCGAATCCTGTTGCTGACCAGTGACGTGCAGCAAAGCGTTCTCGGCGAACTGGATCAGCGTGGTTCGAATCCCTTCGTTTATTCCCCCCATGGTTTGCAGAGTGGCGTTAGCCAGGCAGCGACGCATCTGGGATTCAATGGGCAGCTCAAGGAACGATCAACCGGGTGGTATCACCTGGGCAATGGCTATCGCGTCTATAACCCGTTGCTGATGCGGTTTCACAGCCCGGATCGGTTGAGTCCGTTTGGGAAGGGCGGGGTGAATGCCTATGCCTATTGTCAGGGTGACCCTGTCAACTACTCGGATCCAACGGGTCAATGGCCTCTTCTTCCATTGGTTCAGCGAGGCCTGACCGTCGCGCTGCACTCGGTGGTTCCGATTGGCATGATCCTGGGGCCCAAGGTTTCAGGAGTGGCTTTAGGCGCTACCCGTATCAGTCTCGCCGGTTCCGTTGGCAGTGCTGTCGGAGCAGCCATGCAGATAGCGGGATACTCCGCAGGAGCCTATGTCAACGCTACCGGGACAACAGCGTTGTTGGCTGGTGCGGCGACGCGCGGAGCTGTTGCGCTCAAGAACGCATTCCACAGTAACCATTTGTGGAAAACGGTAAAGGATAACGTCAAAAATATCCTGGGTTTGGGAGATTCTCCATCGGTCGTTCAACCGCCCAAGCAGTTTAATGTGGCCGTTGAGAAGTCTCTAGCACATGAAACCATGACTATCAGGAATTAAAGATTTCGTTGAGCTCATTTTTACTGTGCGCTGGTCGTCTGGATCAATGCGCGATACCCGGCTGAAGACGGGTCGATCCTGCTTGAACCGAGTTTGAACATTTTCAGCGTTGCCCGAGCTGTTTACCCACAATCCCTGTTAGCGCTTCTGTGGATAACATGTTCGCCCCTCGCTACGGCCCATGCAAACCGCGGCCCGTAAGCGTTAGATCAAAAAACAACCAGCGTAACTTGCGGTTTTCCAATGCTTTTTCCTGAGGGGAAAGGGTTCTGGGTGTTCATACTTGCCCCCAATCTCTGTTGGCGCTTCTGTGGATAAGATGTTCGCTTACCGCTGCAGGCCTTATGAATCGAGCCTTTCAGACTTCTGGTTAAAACTTGACCAAAGTGTCGTTTCGAGTGGGTAAAACCTCCGCAGGCGTAGAAAATTCGCGGCTTTCAACGGTTTTCCACAGAGACGCCGAAGTTGTACCCAAAGTCTGTTGGCGCTTCTGTGGATAAGGTGTTCGCGATCCTCTGCAGGCCACTAAATCCGTGAGTTGTAGCGGTTTGATCAATTAATGATCAGTCGCTGTTGAAAACGTTAATTCTGGATAAGTCACGGATTTTCTTCGGTTTCTGTGAAGAAAGTTTTCAGCCTTTCCACACTTGTCCCCATTTGCTGTGGGTGGAGGTGTTGATAACTTGTTTGCGGAAGGCTGAGAGGCGCGCAGGGCATAGCGCTGAACGGAATAGGTCATATTTCGTACAGTTCTAAATTAGTGGCGAGTCAGATGGGGATGTATTGCGAGGATTGACGCTATCGCGAGCAAGCTTGCTCCTACAAATAACCTGAGTGGTACACACATTCTGTGAACGACCCAAACCAAGGAGCAAGCTTGCTCGCGATGCTTTTGATTTTTAGCCGCTAACCGGAACCCCTTTGAGATAAGGCGCTGGCTCAGCCCCCAGATTGCTCAACAGACGCTCGCTGTACCAATCCACAAAGTTCACCACACCGAACTCATAGGTCTTGGAATAAGGCCCCGGCTGATACGCAGTGGAGTTGATCCCGCGCTGGTTCTCTTCGGCCAGGCGACGGTCCTGGTCGTTGGTGGCATCCCAGACCTGGCGCATGCGCTCCACGTCGTAGTCGACGCCTTCGACCGCGTCCTTGTGCACGATCCACTTGGTGGTGACCATGGTTTCCTGGGCGCTGATCGGCCACACGGTGAACACGATGATGTGGTCGCCCATGCAGTGGTTCCACGAGTGCGGCAGGTGCAGGATGCGCATCGAACCGAGGTCCGGGTTCTTGATGCGGCCCATGAGTTTGGCGCAGCCCTGTTTGCCGTCCAGGGTCATCGACACGGTGCCCTTGAGCAGCGGCATGCGCACGATGCGGTTACGCAGGCCGAAACTGGCGTGGGCGTAAGGGATCTTCTCGGCTTCCCAGGCAGCGGCGGAGGCGGCCACGTGGTCCTTGAACGCCTGGTCGGCGCGCGGGTCGGTGACGTCGTCCCATTCCAGCAGGGTTTTCAGCAGTTCCGGGTGCGACGCGTTGCAGTGATAGCACTCGCGGTTGTTTTCCAGCACCAGTTTCCAGTTGGCCTTTTCCATCAAGGTGGTGGTGATCGCCACCTTGGTGTTTTCCATGTCGTACGGTTCCATGTAATGGCTAAGCGTCGACAGGAAGTCATCGATGGCCGGCGGGTTCTCCGCCAGGCTGATGAAAATGTAGCCGCCGGCGGTCTTCACGTTCACCGGTTTGAGGCCGTACTGCTTCATGTCGAAGTCGGCGCCCATTTCGGTGCCGGCGAACAGCAGGCGACCGTCGAGTTCGTACGTCCACTGGTGGTAGTGGCAGACCAGTTTGGCGACCTTGCCTTTTTCGCTGGTGCACAGGCGCGAGCCACGGTGGCGGCAGACGTTATGGAACGCGTGCACTACACCTTCGGCGCCACGGATCACGATGATCGGGTTCTTGCCGACCTGAAGCGTCAGGTAGTTGCCCTTGGTCGGGATCTCGCAGGTCATGCCGGCGATCAACCACTCTTTCTGGAAAATCTCCTGCATGTCGATATCAAACAGGCGCTCGTCCGAGTAGAACGGCTGTGGCAGGGAGAACGTGCGCTCGCGCTCTTGCAGCATCTGCGCGGTGGCCTTGCGTGCGGGTTCCAGCGGATCGCCCAGGCTCAGGGTAGTAGTGACGTCCATCGATTTAATCCTCATGGCCATCTGCGTGGCCGGCGAAAGTGGCTAATCAGGTGTGCTGCTTTGGGTTGCTACGCAAGGTGTAAGGAATGTGTCTTGGTATGAGGCGAGTGTGGGGCCGGCGCTGGCCAGAACCTTATCCATGGGCGACATGATGCAATCTGTTCCCGACGCGCAACCCCCGGTAGTTGGGGGCTGGTCGCGATAAGCATGTGAATGTCGCAGATAGGTAAATGGGTGGTTCGCGCTATACGCAGAATCGCCAACATGAAGGCCGACAGTCGGCCGTGGAGATCAGCATGTCCAACAGCTTCCTGAACCCGGTAACCACCCAGACCTGGGCCAATGGTCGACACATCGTCCGTTGCGTCAAAGTCATCCAGGAAACCTGGGATGTGCGCACCTTCTGCTTTATGGCCGATCAGCCAATCCTGTTCTTCTTCAAACCGGGGCAGTTCGTCACGCTGGAGCTGGAGATTGAAGGCCAGCCGATCATGCGCTCGTACACCATTTCCAGCTCGCCTTCGGTACCGTACAGCTTTTCGGTGACGATCAAGCGCGTGCCGGGTGGCAAGGTCTCGAACTGGTTGCACGACACCCTGCACGAAGGCCAGGAGCTGGCGGTACACGGCCCGGTCGGGTTGTTCAACGCCATCGACTTCCCGAGCCCGAAAGTGTTGTACCTGAGCGGCGGCGTAGGGATCACCCCATGCATGTCCATGGCGCGCTGGTTCTACGACACCAACGGCAACGTCGACATGACGTTTATCCACAGCGCCCGTTCGCCCAAAGACATCATCTACCACCGCGAGCTGGAACACATGGCGTCGCGGATCGACAACTTCAGCCTGCACCTGATCTGCGAGAAGCATGGTCTGGGCGAGCCGTGGGCCGGTTATCGCGGTTACCTGAACCACAAGATGCTGGAACTGATGGTGCCGGACTTCCTTGAGCGCGAAGTGTTCTGCTGCGGCCCGACGCCGTACATGAACGCGGTGAAGCGCCTGCTGGAGAGCGCTGGCTTCGACATGAAGCGCTATCACGAGGAGTCGTTTGGCGCGACGCCGCCAGAAGCCCGCGCCGACGCCGTGGAACAAGCCGAACAAGCCGCCGATGCCCCGGAAGTCGATGCGGCGGATCTGCATCAAGTCGAGTTCATCGCTTCCGGCAAGAGCATTCGCGTGGCGCCGGGCGAGACCGTTCATGCGGCGGCTTCCAAGGCCGGTCTGCTGATTCCGAAGGCCTGTGGCATGGGCATTTGCGGAACCTGCAAAGTGTTGAAACTGGGCGGCGAAGTGGAGATGGAACACAACGGCGGGATCACCGAGGAAGACGAGGCCGAAGGGTACATCCTGTCGTGCTGCAGCGTGCCGAAGGGCGACGTTCGCATCGATTTCTAAACACCTAACCCCTGTAGGAGCTGCCGAAGGCTGCGATCTTTTGATCTTGATTTTTTAAGATCAAAAGATCGCAGCCTCGTTTCACTCGACAGCTCCTACAGGGGAATGCGTTCAGTCGATAAACAGGTCAGGCATCAGCTTGTCGTCGCTGTCGGGTTCAAATCGGTAATGATCGAACTCGGTCACGCCGTTCTCCCGCAAAACTTCCTCATCAATCAGCAACCGCCCGGTCAGGCTGCGATTCGCGCTACTCAGAATGATGTGCGCCGCATCAGCCATGATCGCCGGCGTTCGCGCATGCTTGAACGACTCCCGTGACCCTAGCTGAAACTCGATCGCCGCCGTGGCAATCATGGTCTGCGGCCACAGCGAATTGACGCTGATCCCGTAATTCTTGAATTCCTCGCTCATGCCCAGGGTCAGCATGCTCATGCCGTATTTGGTCACGGTGTACGGGCTGTATTGGGCGAACCACTTGGTGGCGAGATTCAGCGGCGGCGAGAGATTGAGGATGTGTCCGCCGGACTTTTTCAGATAGGGCAGCGCGGCCTGACTGCACAACAGTACGGCGCGGGTGTTGATCTGGTGCATGAGGTCGAAGCGCTTGAGTTCAACGTGCTGGACCCCGGTCAACTTGATGGCCCCGGCGTTGTTGACCAGCGCATCGATGCCGCCGAAATGTTCGTTGGCCTGGGCCAAGGCCTGATGCACGGCGTCTTCATCGCGCACATCCACTTGCAGGGCCAGCGCCTTGCCGCCGGCGGCTTCGACTTCCTGGGCCACGCTGAAAATCGTGCCGGGTAACTTGGGATGCGGCGAGGCGCTTTTCGCTGCAATCACGATATTGGCCCCGTCACGCGCGGCTCGCAGCGCGATCTCACGACCAATCCCGCGACTGGCGCCGGTAATGAACAGGGTTTTGCCTTGCAATGACATGCGTACGCTCCTGCTTATTGTTATGTGAGCGGAGGCTCGACAAACAATGTAGACGATGTCTTCAGGCGCAAAAGGTCATTGTGGCGAGGGAGCTTGCTCCCGCTGGGCTGCGAAGCAGACCCAACGTCTGAAAATGCGGTCTGTCAGGCAGACCGCATGGCGGGTTTTACGGCGGCTGCGCCCCCGAGCGAGAGCAAGCTCCCTCGCCACGGGGATCGGCGTAGGTTGCGGGAAATCAGTGCGACATTACTTCACGAATGTCTTTGGCCAATTCACGCACGCGTTCTTCTTCGGTGTCCCACGAGCACATGAAGCGTGCGCCGCCGTTGCCGATGAAGGTGTAGAAGCGCCAGCCCTTGGCGGTCAGGGCGGCGATGGCCGGTTCCGAGAGTTGCAGGAACACGCCGTTGGCCTGCACCGGGAACATCAGCTCCACGCCCGGAATATCGCTCACCAATTCGGCCAGCAATTGCGCGCAGCGGTTGGCGTGATGGGCGTATTTAAGCCAGGCGCCGTTTTCCAGGATCCCGACCCAAGGCGCGGAGAGGAAGCGCATCTTGGAGGCCAGTTGCCCGGCCTGCTTGCAGCGATAGTCGAAGTCTTCGGCCAGTTTGTGGTTGAAGAACAGAATCGCTTCGCCCACGGCCATGCCGTTTTTCGTGCCGCCGAAGCACAACACATCGACGCCGGCCTTCCAGGTCAGGTCCGCTGGCGAGCAGCCGAGGAATGCGCAGGCGTTGGAGAAGCGTGCGCCGTCCATGTGCAGGTTCAGGCCCAGCTCTTTGCAGGTGGCACTGATGGCGCGGATTTCGTCCGGGGTGTAGACGCTGCCGACTTCGGTGGCCTGGGTCAGGGTCACGACGCGGGGTTTCGGGTAGTGGATGTCCTGGCGCTTGAGCGCGACTTCGCGGATCGATTCCGGGGTCAGCTTGCCGTTTTCAGTGCGGGCGATCAGCAGTTTGGAACCGTTGGAGAAAAATTCCGGGGCGCCGCATTCGTCGGTTTCGACGTGGGCGGTTTCCGAGCAGATCACGCTGTGGTAACTCTGGCACAGCGACGACAGCGCCAGCGAGTTGGCAGCGGTGCCGTTGAAGGCAAAGAACACTTCGCAGTCGGTTTCGAACAATTTGCGGAAATCGTCGGACGCGCGGGCGGTCCACTCGTCGTCGCCGTATGCGCGCTGGTGGCCATGGTTGGCCTGCTCCATGGCAGCCCAGGCTTCAGGGCAAATGCCGGAGTAGTTGTCGCTGGCGAATTGTTGGCTCTTGTCGGTCATGGCCTGCTTCCGTGGTCGGGACGCCTATGGTGAAGCGTCTCGTGGTCAATGAGGGTGCGCACTTTACCGAAGATCGTCCGGGGAGCACACGGGATGTCACTGTCAGAAAAATACAAGGATGCCGGGCAATTATGCACATGGCTATGGACTTAAAGCAGCGCGACGGTGCACTGGATTTGCTCAAGTGGCTGGCGCTGCTGAGCATGGTGCTCGATCACCTGCGATATGTCGGTTATTCCGTCGATTTGTTGTATGTGCCGGGGCGTCTGGCGTTTCCGTGGTTCTGCCTGGCGATGGCGGCGAATCTGGCGCGCGCGTCCACAGTGACGACGGGCGGGCAGTGGCGTTATCTGGGGTGGTTAATGCTGTTTAGCGCGGTGAGTGAAATTCCTTACCGAATGTTCATTCCTGAGCTCGATACGCTGAACGTAATGCCCACTTTGGTCCTCGGCCTGCTGGTGGCGCGAGGTTGGCAGCAGCCAACCCTGCAATCGCGGTTGCTGGCGGCAGTCGCCTTGTTACTGGCGGCGCTGTTCACGCAAACACTGATGTTCGGTTTCTTCGGGGTGTTGTTGCCGTTGGCGATGCTGCTGGTCATCCAGCGGCCGTGGTATTTCGCGTTATTGCCGGGGCTGATCTGTCTGGCGGCCAATCAGTGGCAGGTGCTGTATTACGCCGCACGGCTAGGTAACCACGCGGCCATTCCCGCCATCGTCGCTTGTCTGATTGCGCCATGGCTGGGGCTGTTCTTGTTGCGACACCTCCATGACGTAAAACCACCACCGATGCGGCGTTGGGCCTATGCGCTCTATCCCGCGCATTTCCTTCTGTTGCTGCTCGTCCGCCACATCGCCACATGACCTTGTGGGAGCTGGCTTGCCAGCGATAGCGGTGGGTCAGCCGCCATCAATGCTGGATGTGACGCCGCCATCGCTGGCAAGCCAGCTCCCACAGGGTTTCTCGCTGATTTAAGAGTTGTGTTCGACATGCCATTTCCCGCCATGTCGTAAACGCACCTTTGCGTGGCGCCCGTAGGCATTTGATCTGTCCAAGCCAGTCATACCATCGCTATCAAAGGGCACTGCCGAAAGGTACGTGCCTCACCGAGACGAAAGGCGCACCGCCGCCGCTGGGAGAGACGCGATGTTCAGCAAGCAAGACCAGATCCAGGGTTACGACGATGCACTGCTGGCGGCGATGAATGCCGAGGAGCAACGTCAGGAAGATCACATCGAGCTGATCGCGTCGGAGAACTACACCAGCAAGCGCGTCATGGAAGCGCAAGGCAGCGGCCTGACCAATAAATACGCCGAAGGCTATCCGGGCAAGCGCTACTACGGTGGCTGCGAACACGTCGACAAGGTTGAAGCCCTGGCCATCGAGCGCGCCAAGCAACTGTTCGGCGCCGATTACGCCAACGTCCAGCCACACTCCGGTTCCTCGGCCAACAGCGCCGTGTACCTGGCGTTGATCCAGCCGGGCGACACCATCCTCGGCATGAGCCTGGCCCACGGCGGTCACTTGACCCACGGCGCCAAAGTGTCGTCCTCGGGCAAGCTGTACAACGCCGTGCAGTACGGCATCGACACCAAGACCGGCCTGATCGATTACGACGAAGTCGAGCGCCTGGCTGTCGAGTGCAAGCCGAAGATGATCGTTGCCGGTTTCTCGGCTTACTCCAAGACGCTGGACTTCCCGCGTTTCCGCCAGATCGCCGACAAGGTTGGCGCGCTGCTGTTCGTCGACATGGCCCACGTGGCCGGTCTGGTCGCCGCTGGCCTGTACCCGAACCCGCTGCCGTACGCTGATGTGGTCACCACCACTACCCACAAAACCCTGCGCGGTCCACGTGGCGGGCTGATCCTGGCCAAGTCCAACGAAGAGATCGAGAAGAAGCTCAACGCTGCGGTATTCCCCGGCGCCCAGGGCGGCCCGCTGATGCACGTCATCGCCGGTAAAGCCGTGTGCTTCAAGGAAGCGCTGGAGCCAGGCTTCAAGGCTTACCAGCAACAAGTGATCGACAACGCCCAGGCGATGGCCGGCGTATTTATCAAACGCGGCTACGATGTAGTGTCCGGCGGCACCGACAACCACCTGTTCCTGGTCAGCCTGATTCGTCAGGGCCTCACCGGCAAAGACGCGGATGCAGCACTCGGTCGCGCGCATATCACTGTGAACAAGAACGCTGTCCCGAACGATCCACAGTCGCCGTTCGTGACCTCCGGCCTGCGCATCGGCACCCCGGCGGTGACCACGCGCGGCTTCAAGGTGACCCAGTGCGTGACCTTGGCTGGCTGGATCTGCGACATCCTCGACAACCTCGGCGACGCCGATGTCGAGGCCAATGTCGCCCAGCAAGTGTCGGCACTGTGCGCGGACTTCCCGGTTTATCGCTGAGCGCGGTTTTGGAGTAAATGACTATGCAACGCTATTCGGGCTTCGGCCTCTTCAAACACTCCCTCAGCCACCACGAAAACTGGCAGCGCATGTGGCGCACGCCGACCCCGAAAAAGGTCTACGACGTGGTCATCGTCGGCGGTGGCGGGCATGGTCTGGCGACCGCTTACTACCTGGCCAAGGAACACGGCATCACCAACGTCGCTGTGGTCGAGAAAGGCTGGTTGGGCGGCGGTAACACCGCGCGCAACACCACCATCGTTCGTTCCAACTACCTGTGGGACGAGTCGGCGCACCTGTACGAACACGCGATGAAACTGTGGGAAGGTCTGTCCCAGGACCTGAACTACAACGTGATGTTCTCCCAGCGTGGCGTTTACAACCTGTGCCACACCCTGCAGGACATCCGTGATTCTGAGCGTCGGGTCAGTGCCAACCGCCTCAACGGCGTCGACGGTGAACTGCTCGATGCCAAGCAAGTGGCGGACGAGATCCCTTACCTCGACTGCTCGAAAAACACCCGCTACCCGGTGATGGGCGCAACCGTCCAGCGTCGCGGCGGCGTGGCCCGTCACGATGCGGTGGCCTGGGGCTTTGCCCGTGCCGCTGACGCCTTGGGCGTGGACCTGATCCAGCAGACCGAAGTGATCGGTTTCCGCAAGGAAAACGGCGTGTGCATCGGCGTCGAAACCAACAAGGGCTTCATCGGTGCCAAGCGCGTCGGTGTGGTCACTGCCGGTAACTCCGGGCACATGGCCAAACTCGCCGGTTTCCGTCTGCCGATCGAATCCCACCCGCTGCAAGCGCTGGTGTCCGAGCCGATCAAACCGATTATCGACAGCGTGATCATGTCCAACGCCGTACACGGCTACATCAGCCAGTCCGACAAGGGCGACCTGGTGATCGGCGCCGGTATCGACGGCTACAACGGCTACGGCCAGCGTGGTTCGTACCCGGTGATCGAGCACACCATCCAGGCCATCGTCGAGATGTTCCCGGTGCTGTCCCGCGTACGCATGAACCGCCAGTGGGGCGGCATCGTCGACACCACCCCGGATGCCTGCCCGATCATTTCGAAAACCCCGGTGCCGAACATGTTCTTCAACTGCGGTTGGGGCACCGGCGGCTTCAAGGCTACACCTGGCTCGGGCAACGTGTTTGCCGCAAGCCTGGCCAAGGGTGAAATGCACCCGTTGGCCGCACCTTTCTCCATCGACCGTTTCCACAACGGTGCGTTGATCGATGAACACGGCGCTGCTGCGGTTGCCCACTAACAGGAGAAATCCCCATGTTGCATATCTTCTGTCCTCACTGCGGCGAACTGCGCTCCGAAGAGGAATTCCATGCATCCGGCCAGGCGCACATCCCGCGTCCACTGGACCCGAACAGCTGCACCGACGAGGAGTGGGGCGACTACATGTTCTTCCGCGACAACCCGCGCGGTTTGCACCATGAGCTGTGGATCCACGCCGCCGGTTGCCGTCAGTACTTCAACGCCACCCGCGACACCGTGACCTACGAGATTCTCGAAACCTACAAGATCGGCACCAAGCCACAATTCACCGACAAGACCGATAGCCCGAAAGCGGCCACCACGGCTCTGGGAGAGAAGGTATGAGCCAGATCAATCGCCTGTCCAACGGCGGACGGATCGACCGCAATAAAGTCTTGAGCTTCACCTTCAACGGCCAGAGCTACAAAGGCTTTGAAGGCGACTCACTGGCCGCTGCACTGCTGGCCAACGGCGTCGACATCATCGGTCGCAGCTTCAAGTATTCCCGTCCCCGCGGCATCTTTGCTGCTGGCGCTGAAGAGCCGAACGCAGTGCTGCAGATCGGCGCGACCGAAGCCACGCAGATTCCGAACGTACGCGCTACGCAACAGGCGCTGTATCAAGGCCTGGTCGCCACCAGCACCAACGGCTGGCCGAGCGTGAACAACGACATGATGGGGATTCTCGGCAAGGTCGGCGGCAAGCTGATGCCGCCGGGTTTCTACTACAAAACCTTCATGTACCCGCAATCGTTCTGGATGACTTACGAGAAGTACATCCGTAAGGCCGCAGGTCTTGGCCGCTCGCCGACCGAGAACGATCCGGACACCTACGACTACATGAACCAGCACTGCGACGTGCTGATCGTCGGTGCCGGCCCTGCTGGTCTGGCCGCTGCACTGGCGGCCGCACGCAGCGGTGCCCGTGTGATCCTCGCAGATGAGCAGGAAGAGTTCGGCGGCAGCCTGCTCGACTCCCGCGAAAGCCTCGACGGCAAGCCTGCCGTGGAATGGGTCGCCAGCGTCATCGCCGAGCTGAAGAACACCCCTGACGTGCTGCTGTTGCCACGCGCCACGGTCAACGGTTACCACGACCACAACTTCCTGACCATTCACGAGCGCCTCACCGATCACCTCGGCGACCGCGCACCGATTGGCCAGGTGCGTCAGCGCATCCACCGTGTTCGTGCCAAGCGTGTGGTGCTGGCGACCGGCGCTCACGAGCGTCCACTGGTCTACGGCAACAACGACGTGCCGGGCAACATGCTGGCCGGTGCTGTCTCGACTTATGTGCGCCGCTACGGCGTGGCACCGGGCAAAAAACTGGTGCTGTCGACCAACAACGATCACGCCTATCGCGTGGCGCTGGATTGGCTCGATGCCAGCCTGCAAGTGGTCGCTATTGCTGACGCCCGCAGCAATCCGCGTGGTGCGCTGGTGGAAGAAGCACGCGCCAAAGGCATCCGCATCCTCACCGGCAGCGCCGTGATCGAGGCCCGTGGCAGCAAGCACGTGACCGCTGCCCGCGTTGCCGCAATTGATGTGAAAGGGCACAAAGTCACCAGCCCTGGCGAATGGCTCGACTGTGACCTGGTCGCCAGTTCCGGCGGTTACAGCCCGGTGGTGCACCTGGCTTCGCACTTGGGCGGCAAGCCGACCTGGCGTGAAGACATCCTCGGTTTCGTACCGGGTGAAGCACCGCAAAAACGCGTGTGCGTCGGTGGCATCAACGGCGTCTACGGCCTCGGCGATTCCCTGGCCGATGGTTTTGAAGGTGGCGTGCGCGCGGCCAGCGAAGCCGGTTTCGGGGTGGTCGAAGCGACCTTGCCGAAAGCCTTGTCGCGTCTGGAAGAGCCAACTCTGGCGCTGTTCCAGGTACCTCATGAAAAGAACACCGCTCGTGCACCGAAGCAATTCGTCGACCTGCAAAACGACGTCACCGCCGCCGCCATCGAACTGGCGACCCGCGAGGGCTTCGAGTCGGTCGAGCACGTCAAGCGCTACACCGCACTGGGCTTCGGCACCGATCAGGGCAAGCTCGGTAACGTCAATGGCCTGGCCATTGCCGCCCGTTCGCTGAACGTGACCATCCCGCAGATGGGCACCACCATGTTCCGCCCGAACTACACGCCGGTGACCTTCGGCGCCGTGGCCGGTCGTCACTGTGGGCACATCTTCGAGCCGGTGCGTTTCACTGCGCTGCATCACTGGCACCTGAAAAATGGCGCCGAGTTTGAGGACGTCGGCCAGTGGAAGCGTCCTTGGTACTTCCCGAAATCCGGCGAAGACATGCACACCGCAGTCAAGCGCGAATGCAAAGCCGTGCGCGACAGCGTCGGCCTGCTGGACGCTTCGACTCTGGGCAAGATCGACATTCAAGGTCCCGATGCGCGTGAGTTCCTCAACCGCATCTACACCAACGCCTGGACCAAGCTCGACGTGGGCAAGGCGCGTTACGGCCTGATGTGCAAAGAAGACGGCATGGTGTTCGACGACGGCGTGACTGCTTGCCTGGCCGATAACCATTTCGTGATGACCACCACCACCGGCGGCGCTGCACGCGTACTGCAATGGCTGGAAATCTACCAGCAGACCGAATGGCCAGACCTGAAGGTGTACTTCACTTCCGTGACGGATCACTGGGCAACCATGACCCTGTCCGGGCCGAACAGCCGCAAGCTGCTCAGCGAAGTCACCGATATCGATTTGAGCAACGAAGCGTTCCCGTTCATGACCTGGAAAGAAGGTCTGGTCGGTGGCGTGCCGGCGCGGGTGTTCCGGATTTCGTTTACCGGTGAGCTGTCGTACGAAGTCAACGTGCAAGCCGACTATGCGATGGGCGTGCTCGAGAAAATCGTCGACGCCGGCAAGAAGTACAACCTGACCCCGTACGGCACCGAAACCATGCACGTACTGCGCGCCGAGAAGGGTTTCATTATCGTCGGTCAGGATACCGATGGCTCGATGACGCCTGACGACTTGAACATGGGCTGGTGTGTCGGTCGTACCAAACCGTTCTCGTGGATCGGCCAGCGCGGCATGAATCGCGAAGACTGCGTGCGTGATCAGCGTAAGCAACTGGTTGGCCTGAAGCCGATCGATCCGAACAAATGGCTGCCGGAAGGTGCACAACTGGTGTTCAACACCAAGCAGGCGATCCCGATGACCATGGTCGGTCACGTGACCTCCAGCTATGCCCATAACTCCCTCGGCTATTCGTTTGCCATGGGCGTGGTCAAGGGCGGCCTGAACCGCATGGGCGAGCGTGTGTTTGCGCCGCTGGCGGACGGCAGCGTGATCGAGGCGGAAATCGTTTCTTCGGTGTTCTTCGATCCGAAAGGCGAACGGCAGAACGTGTGATTGCAGGATGTGGTGATGTCTGTAGGAGCCGGCTTGCTGGCGATGAACGAAAACACGGTGCACCTGATACACCGCGTCGTCCGGATCGCCAGCAAGCCGGCTCCTACAGGAGGCAACCGCACCATCAACAGAATTCAGGAACAGGTGCTTTATGACCGCAGCCAATGTTTACCAACAACGCCCAACCACCGGGGCCAAGGCCGAATCGTCGCTGCATCACGCCGACCTCGCCAGCCTGGTGGGCAAGGGGCGCAAGAGCGCCGGTGTGACCGTGCGTGAGAAAAAGCTTCTGGGCCACCTGACCATTCGTGGCGACGGCCACGATGCTGCGTTCGCCGCCGGCGTGCACAAGGCCCTCGGCATCGAATTGCCGGGCGCACTGACCGTCATCGTCAAAGGTGAAACCAGCCTGCAATGGATGGGCCCGGATGAGTGGCTGCTGATCGTGCCGACCGGCGAAGAGTTCGCCGCCGAGCAAAAATTGCGTGAAGCGCTGGGCGACCTGCACATCCAGATCGTCAACGTCAGCGGTGGCCAGCAGATCCTCGAACTGAGCGGCCCGAGCGTGCGCCAGGTCTTGATGAAGTCCACCAGCTATGACGTACACCCGAACAGTTTTCCGGTGGGCAAAGCGGTCGGCACGGTGTTCGCCAAGTCGCAACTGGTGATCCGCCACACCGCCGAAGACACTTGGGAATTGCTGATCCGCCGCAGCTTCTCGGATTACTGGTGGTTGTGGTTGCAGGATGCTTCTGCCGAGTTTGGCCTTAGCGTTCAGGCGTAACACAGTGACGTCGCTGACTGCTTTTGTGGCGAGGGAGCTTGCTCCCGCTCGGCTGCGCAGCAGTCGTAAACCTTGATTCCGCATTCCTTCCTGAAGGCATGCGGTCGCTGATTTTGGGGTTGCTTCGCAACCCAGCGGGAGCAAGCTCCCTCGCCACAGAGTTATCTCTGATCACAGATGTAGCAACAGGAGTCACCGCACTATGAGCCGCGCCCCAGACACATGGATTCTGACCGCCGACTGCCCCAGCGTCCTCGGCACCGTGGACGCGGTAACCCGCTTTCTGTTCGAGCAGGGCTGTTACGTCACCGAACACCATTCCTTCGATGACCGGCTCTCGGGTCGCTTCTTCATTCGCGTGGAATTCCGTCAGCCCGACGGCTTCGACGAACAATCATTCCGCGCAGGGCTGGCCGAACGTGGCGAATCCTTCGGCATGGTCTTCGAGCTGACGCCGCCGCACTATCGGCCGAAAGTGGTGATCATGGTCTCCAAGGCCGATCACTGCCTCAACGACTTGCTCTACCGCCAGCGCATTGGCCAATTGTCGATGGACGTGGCCGCCGTGATCTCCAACCACCCGGACCTCAAGCCGCTGGCGGACTGGCACCAGATTCCGTACTACCACTTCCCGCTGGACCCGAATGACAAGCCGTCGCAGGAGCGTCAGGTGTTGCAAGTGATCGAAGAGTCCGGCGCCGAGCTGGTGATCCTTGCGCGTTACATGCAGGTGTTGTCGCCGGAGCTGTGCCGCAAACTCGATGGCAAGGCGATCAACATTCACCACTCCCTGCTGCCGGGTTTCAAGGGCGCCAAGCCGTACCACCAGGCCTACAACAAGGGTGTGAAATTGGTCGGCGCCACGGCGCACTACATCAACAACGACCTCGACGAAGGGCCGATCATCGCCCAGGGCGTCGAGGTGGTCGACCACAGTCATTACCCGGAAGATTTGATCGCCAAGGGCAGGGACATCGAAGGGCTGACATTGGCCCGGGCCGTGGGTTATCACATTGAGCGAAGGGTGTTTTTGAACGCCAATCGTACGGTCGTTCTTTAGATTGCTATCGCTGGCAAGCCAGCTCCCACAGGGATTTATGTCGTATGCAGAATTTGTGTACACCCCCGCCCACTGTGGGAGCTGGCTTGCCAGCGATGAGGCCCTTACAAGCAACACAAGAAACAGCATCTATACCCGAGCACTTAACGCGCTGCCTGCCTGGGCAACGCGGTTCCATAAAAACAACAGCGAGGTGAAAGCATGTCTGGCAATCGTGGTGTGGTGTATCTCGGCGCTGGCAAGGTCGAAGTACAGAAAATCGACTATCCGAAAATGCAGGACCCGCGCGGCAGGAAGATTGAACACGCCGTCATCCTGCGCGTGGTTTCCACCAACATCTGTGGGTCCGACCAGCACATGGTGCGCGGCCGTACCACCGCGCAAACCGGCCTGGTGCTGGGCCACGAGATCACCGGTGAAGTGATCGAGAAGGGCAGCGACGTCGAGAACCTGCAAATCGGCGACCTGGTGTCCGTGCCGTTCAACGTGGCATGCGGGCGCTGCCGTTCCTGCAAGGAAATGCACACCGGCGTTTGCCTGAGTGTTAACCCGGCGCGTCCGGGCGGTGCTTATGGTTACGTCGATATGGGCGACTGGACCGGCGGTCAGGCTGAATACGCCTTGGTGCCTTACGCCGATTTCAACCTGCTGAAACTGCCGGATCGCGACCGGGCCATGGAAAAAATCCGTGACCTGACCTGCCTCTCCGACATCCTGCCAACCGGTTACCACGGCGCCGTAACGGCCGGCGTTGGCCCAGGCAGCACCGTGTACATCGCCGGTGCCGGCCCGGTTGGTCTCGCTGCTGCCGCTTCCGCTCGCCTGCTGGGCGCGGCGGTGGTGATCGTCGGTGACGTCAACACCATTCGCCTGGCCCATGCCAAGGCGCAGGGTTTCGAAATCGCCGACCTGTCCCTGGACACGCCACTGCACGAACAAATCGCCGCACTGCTCGGCGAACCGGAAGTGGATTGCGCCATCGACGCCGTAGGCTTCGAAGCCCGCGGCCACGGCCATGACGGCGTGAAACACGAAGCCCCGGCCACCGTGCTCAACTCGCTGATGGGCGTGGTTCGGGTTGCCGGCAAAATCGGCATCCCAGGCCTCTACGTCACCGAAGACCCGGGCGCTGTCGACGCTGCCGCGAAAATGGGCAGCCTGAGCATTCGCTTCGGTCTGGGCTGGGCCAAATCCCACAGCTTCCACACCGGCCAGACCCCGGTGATGAAGTACAACCGCCAGCTAATGCAGGCGATCATGTGGGACCGGATCAACATTGCCGAAGTGGTGGGGGTTCAGGTGATCAGCCTGGATCAGGCACCGCAGGGTTATGGTGAGTTTGATGCGGGCGTGCCGAAAAAGTTTGTGATTGATCCGCATAAGATGTTTAGTGCGGCGTAAGGGTTAGAGGTATTGGTAGAAGAGGGCAGCCTATAGGTTGCCCTCTTTTGTTTACTGAATTTGAGGTGGTCAGCGTTACTGTCTACGGATAGCGGTATTAGCACGCTGATTGTAATTTGCGGGGATTCCTCTGCTTTGCTGCGAGGGCGGGCCATAAACGGCTGTAATATCTGCCACGTCCCTGGAGCTGGCGGGGTTGGTTTGTATTGCAAACTCGAGGTCAGACATCAGGTCGTCTATTTTAGCTTGCTGTTGAGCTATGTATTCCTGCTGTTGAGCAATTGTTTTCTGGTAATCACGTACAACGACTCTGCCTTGTTCTATTGTCGTTACTGCTGAATCAAGATTTTTTTGTTGGGACGCGATTGTTTTTTGTTGTGATTTGATCGTTTCTTGTTGGGATGCAATGGTCATGTCCTTGGTCGTTTGCGGGGCATTTGTTTCCGAAGCGTTAGTCAGGTGTGAACTTGACGCTGTCGTACTTGCGCGCAGCGGCGCATTTCGGTGTGTTGGCGTTCTGCGCCGCAGCATGTTTCTGAACCCCTTCAACGGGTTATAGCCACTGGGGAATGAGGGAAAGCGACCGGTAGGATCCATGCGATTCACCGGATCCCCTACACAGTACGCATACGCATTTAACCCGCCGTCCCCAAACGGACTCCAACTGTCCGGGCTGTTAAACCGCATCAACACCGGGTTAAACGCCCGATAACCATTCCCCAATAAATAACACCCTGTCACCGGATCCGGTCGTTCGCCGTTGAAGCCGAGCAGGCTGAGGAAGCCGTTCTCTGCCCGGCGATGACCATAAGGCGTGTACGCAATGGGATGTGGGGGAGCGACGGCAAGTACGTTCAACACCGAACGCTGTTGATCAGAGGCGAGCAAGTGAGTTTCGACGACACTGCTCTGACGCTGCTGCTGCTGCGCCAACAGTTGATCGTCATGCTGCATGATCGAACGCTGCACCACGCCTTGAATCTCGGTGGCCAGCCGATCTTTCAGGTAAAAGCGCCGGGTGGTGGCTTGCGCCGCAGGCATGCAATCCACCAGTCGATCCAGCGGGTCGTAGTGGTAGTGGCAGAGCAACGTTTCGCGACCAGGTGGCATGGAGGGCTCCTGAGCATCTTTCTCCAATCTGGCGTTACTGTGGCGCAACGGATCAAGGTTGCCTACTAGCAGATCTGATAGGGTCGCTGGCCGGGTGGCTGTTTTGTGACGAGCGGGCGGGAAATGGCGGGGCGCCTGAGGAACATGCCCGCGCCTGACCGGTCAAATCGGCAGCTTTGCGCTCGCCAACCGGGCGTTTTTCATGACGCAAGAGGATGTCTGAATGAAGATTTCACGCGGTTTTGCACTGGCATCACTCATGTCCCTGGCGGCCAGCCCGGCCTTCGCACAGTTCAGCTTGGGCGATGCGGCCAACGCCATTGCGGGGATGAAGGGCGACAACGCAGCGACAAAGGCCGCGCCGACCTCCGAAACGGCGGACCTGTTGGGCGCACTTACCCAGTTGGATGTGACGCCCCAGCAGGCCGTCGGCGGCGCCGGGGCGATGTTGGGGCTGGCGAAGAATCAGTTGAGTTCGACCGACTATTCGGAACTGGCCAAAAGTGTACCGGGGATCGACAAGCTGTCGGGCGGCGGTGAGCTGGGTGCCCTTGCTGCGTTGCTCGGCGCCAACGGCAAGGCTGCCGGGCTGGATAACGCCTTGGGCAACGTCAAGGACACCAACGACCTGAACAACGCCTTCAGTGCCCTGGGCATGGACACTGGCATGATCGGCCAGTTCGCCCCGGTGATCCTGCAATACCTCGGTCAGCAAGGCGTCGGTGGTTCGTTGCTGCAAAGCCTTGGCGGAATCTGGGGTGCTGGCACCGGCACCAGCACCGGTATTGGTAGCTGATCAGCGGCTTTCGGCGCGCAACGCGTCGATGCGCCGGTCCTTCTCGATCCAGAGCTGGTTGACCCAGTTCTGGATTTTCTCCCGAAACAGCGGATCGTTTTCGTAATCGCCCTGCCACAACGCCGGGTCGAGTTCGCGGGTCTTGATGTCGATGATGACCCTCGGCACGTTGCCGCTGATCAAATCCCAGAACCCCGGAATCGCCTGCTGCGGATATACCACCGTCACGTCGAGAATCGCATCCAGTTGTTCGCCCATCGCCGCCAGCACGAAGGCCACGCCGCCCGCCTTGGGCTTGAGCAAGTGAGTAAACGGTGATTGCTGCTGAGCGCTTTTTGCGGTTGTGTAGCGAGTGCCTTCCAGGTAATTGACCACCGTCACGGGCTGACGCTTGAACAGCTCGCAGGCTTGCCTGGTGATCTCCAGGTCTTTGCCGGCCAGCTCCGGATACTTCGCCAGGAGGGCCTTGGAGTAGCGCTTCATGAACGGGTAATCCAGCGCCCACCACGCCAGGCCCAGGAACGGCACCCAGATCAGTTCTTTCTTGAGGAAGAATTTGAAAAACGGCGTGCGCCGGTTCAGCGTCTGGATCAGCGCCGGGATATCGACCCAGGATTGATGGTTGCTGATCACCAGGTACGAAGTATCACGACGCAGATCGTCGCCGCCGCGAATGTCCCATTGGGTGGGGATGCACAGGCGGAAGATCAGCTTGTCGATTTCCGACCAGGTTTCGGCGATCCACATCACCGACCACGAGGCGTAATCACGAAAGCGTCCAGGCAGGACCAGTTTGAGCAGGGCAAACACCATCAAAGGTCCGATCAGAACCAGGGTGTTGAGCAACAGCAGCAGGGTAACGAAACAGCCGGTGAGCAGGCGGCGCATAAGAAACTCTTGGAAGCATTTTGGGCGCGACATGATAAGCAGCTTCGCGCGACAGGCCAAATCGCTGGTGACGAATGTTTCACCTTGGAAGCGTTAGGCTTGCAGCGCACTGAGTATCCCGTGGCGAGGGAGCTTGCTCCCGCTGGGCTGCGAAGCGGCCCCAACCCCATTCAATGCGGTCTCATTACCACGCATGACGACTGCTGCGCAGCCGAACGGGAGCAAGCTCCCTCGCCACAAAGGTACATGGCGGCCCAACTATCGTTGTTTGTTGCGGTCTAGAATTTGGCCATTGCCCCCTCATTTCCAAGGACACCCATCACGTGAAATCGCTCCTCGCATTGCTTTCCCTTTTGGCCCTGCCGGTCATGGCCGCCGAACCAACCCTGTACGGGCGTTACGAATACATCGCCCTGCCGGAAATCGGCGGCGAAGTGCTCAAGGCCAAAATGGACACCGGCGCGCTGACCGCGTCGCTGTCGGCCAAAGACATCGAAACCTTCACCCGCGACGGCGAAGACTGGGTGCGTTTCCGCCTCGCCACCAAAGATGCGAGCAACAAGGTTTACGAGCACAAGGTCGCGCGGATCAGCAAGATCAAGACCCGCTCCGAAGAAGACGAAGATGAAGACACCGCCGCGCCCACCAAGCGTCCGGTGGTCGATCTGGAATTGTGCCTGGGCAATGTGAAACGCACCGTCGAGGTCAACTTGACTGACCGCAGCAGCTTTAACTACCCACTGTTGATCGGCGCCAAGGCACTGCGTGAGTTTGGCGCGGCGGTGAACCCGGCGAGAAGGTTTACGGCGGATAAGCCGGATTGTTGATTTTTCAAGGACACCTACACGAGCTATTTAAGGAGATCTATACCTGTATTTTGCCGAATATAGTTAGCTCGTCTGATTTCTTGTATATCTGCGAGAACTGAAAACCTGTGACCTTCAGGATGGACGGGCGCCATATTCCTAAAAATTGATATCGATACATCGAAGTGATGGACATCCAGCTGCCCATTGGCTGTCCATTGAGGAGTCGCTACATCAGGTACATATATAATCGGTGTTTTACGGAGGGGCGTGAACGGATATTTTTTCAGTGCGTTAGTGTAAAGAAGTTTGCTTTCTTTAAGATTTCCAATATTGAGTTTGTCCGTGTAGCTACCGATGACTTGAGCAATTGGCTCGCTATGGTGAATTTTCGAAACGGCGGTATTTATATCGGTGATATTTAATGTCGATGATGCTGTCGTTGTATTTTTTTTTCGTTGTAGAAGCGCTTGCTGTGATTGGAGAAGAGGAATAACCAGCACGCTTACGGTTAAGGTCCGGTCGTGAAATGGTTTTTGACTGATTGGATATACTGGATATTGGATTTTTTAAGGCGTTAAATACGTATACATGTCCTGTTGGGTCACTCCGATTTCTAGGGTCACCCTCGCAGTAAGCGTAAGAATTAATCCCTCCGTCCCCAAACGGACTCCAACTATCCGGACTATTAAACCGCATCAAAACCGGATTGAACTGCCGATAACCGTTCCCCAAATGATAATGTCCGGTCAGCGGATCTGGTTGTTCACCGTTAAACCCAAGCAGACTCATCAAGCCATTTTCCGCCGGACGATGACCATAAGGTGTATAGGCGATGTACTGAGGACGCGTTGCGGCCAAGGCACTTATCACTGAGTGCTGATGATCGGTTACCAACAGTATCGTTGTGCGCGAGTGTGTAGACATTGACCAATCTCCGTATCAGTTCCGAAAGGGCGGATTAACAGCATCAACCCGTTTTCAGCCATTGCCTACTATCAGAACTGCTAGGTACTACAGACCGGACCATTCATCTGCTCAGCTGGATTGACGCCGATTCTCCCTTGAGTCACCGTTCGCCCACTCAACCTCCACGCCCGGACGCCATGCCTCATATCCTGATTGTCGAAGACGAAGCGGCGATTGCCGACACCCTGATTTTCGCTTTGCAGGGCGAGGGTTTCACCACGACGTGGCTGACCCTCGGCGCGGCGGCGCTGGAGCATCAGCGGCAGACCCCGGCGGACCTGATCATCCTGGACATCGGTCTGCCGGATATCAGCGGCTTTGAAACCTGCAAGCAGTTGCGGCGTTTCAGTGAAGTACCGGTGATGTTCCTCAGTGCGCGGGATGGCGAAATCGATCGTGTGGTGGGCCTGGAGATCGGTGCTGATGATTACGTGGTCAAGCCCTTCAGCCCTCGTGAAGTAGCAGCGCGGGTCCGGGCAATTCTCAAACGCATGGTGCCGCGGGCTGTCGCCGAGCCGGCGTCTGCGCTGTTTCGCATCGACAATGAAAGAGTGCAAATCAGCTATCGCGGCGAGCCGCTGAGCCTGACCCGTCACGAATTCCGCTTGTTGCAATGTCTGCTCGATCAGCCCGAACGCGTCTTCAGCCGCGAACAGTTACTCGACGCGCTGGGCGTGGCCGCCGATGCCGGGTACGAGCGCAGCGTCGACAGCCACATCAAGAGCGTGCGCGCCAAGTTGCGACGGGTGAAGGCCGACGCCGAGCCAATCCAGACCCATCGCGGCCTTGGTTACAGCTACAGCCCGGGGCACAGCTGATGCCGTTGGGGATACGGATTTTTCTGGTCTACGTGCTGTTCATCGGCCTGACCGGCTACTTCGTGCTCAACACGGTGATGGAAGAAATTCGCCCGGGCGTGCGCCAGTCCACCGAGGAAACCCTGGTCGACACCGCCAACCTGATGGCGGAAATCCTGCGTGATGATTTCAAGGCTGGCACCCTGAATCAGAACCGCTGGCCCGAACTGCTCCGGGCCTACGGTGAGCGACAACCGGCGGCGAACATCTGGGGCTTGCCGAAGAATCAGGTCAACCACCGCATCTATGTCACCGATGCCAAAGGCGTGGTGGTGCTGGACTCCAGCGGCGCAGCGCTGGGGCAAGATTATTCGCGCTGGAACGACGTTTACCTGACCCTGCGCGGCGAGTATGGCGCGCGTTCGACACGCAGTGATCCCGATGACGCGACGTCCTCAGTGATGCACGTCGGCGCGCCGATTCGCGACAACGGGCGAATCATCGGCGTGGTGACCGTGGCCAAGCCCAACAGCTCGTTGCAGCCTTATGTGGATCGCACGGAACGCCGGTTGCTCGCATACGGCGCCGGGCTGATCGGCCTTGGCTTATTGTTCGGCGCACTGTTGTCGTGGTGGTTGAGCCGGGCATTGCGACGGTTGACCGCTTATGCACAAGCCGTGAGCGAGGGCCGACGGGTCGAAGTGCCGCATTACCGTGGCGGCGAGCTGGAGCAATTGGCGACGGCGGTGGAACAGATGCGCACGCAGCTTGAAGGCAAGGCCTACGTCGAGCGTTACGTGCACACCTTGACCCATGAACTGAAAAGTCCGTTGGCGGCGATTCGCGGTGCGGCGGAGTTGCTGCAAAGCGAAATGCCGTTGGCGCAGCGGCAGCGGTTTGTCGGCAACATCGACAGCGAAAGTGCGCGCATGCAGCAGTTGATCGAGCGGCTGCTGAATCTGGCACAGGTCGAGCAGCGCCAAGGGCTTGAGGAGCGGGTAGCGGTGCCATTGGCGGTTTTGGTGGACGGCCTGTTGAACGCACAAGCGGCGCGGATTGAAGGCAAACAGTTGCGGGTAGAGCAAACAATTGCATCGGAACTGGCGTTGATCGGCGAACCGTTTCTGTTGCGTCAGGCGCTGGGCAATCTGCTGGACAACGCGCTGGATTTCACGCCGGTTCAAGGCGTGCTGCGTTTCACCGCTGAGCGGATCGGTGAGCAAGTCGAGTTCAAACTGTTCAACCAGGCCGAGCCGATTCCCGACTATGCATTGCCGCGTTTGAGCGAACGTTTCTACTCTTTGCCTCGCCCTGACAGTGGGCGCAAAAGCACTGGGCTTGGGCTTAATTTTGTCGAGGAAGTGGTCAAGTTGCATGGTGGGAGTCTTACGGTCGGTAATGTAGTTGGCGGTGTCCAAGTCAGTTTGCGTTTGCCTTCGATACGCTAAAGATCGCAGCCTTCGGCAGCGCCTGCTGGGATCGATGTGCACCTGTAGGAGCTGCCGAAGGCTGCGATCTTTTCCGAACTCCACACACTCTGCACATTCTCTCCACAAATCCCCCACACGGCCCCATCAGACTTTCCCCATCGAAAACAGGGAGAGTCCCATGAACCGCAGCCTTACCCTCAAACTCGGGGCGATCGCCCTGCTGATTCTGTTGTTGCTGATCCCGTTGCTGATGATCAACGGGGTAATCCAGGACCGGCAGCAACTGCGCGACGGCGTGCTCGAAGACATCGCCCGCAGTTCCAGTTACAGCCAGCAATTGAGTGGGCCGCTGATGGTGGTGCCGTATCGCAAAGTCGTGCGCACCTGGAAAACCCACGAAAAAACCAACAAGCGATATCAGGAAATCGGCGAGGAGCGCGGGCGCCTGTACTTTCTGCCGGAGCGCTTCGAACTCGACGGCGCCGTGCAGACGGAATTGCGCTCGCGGGGCATCTATCAGGCGCGATTGTTCCATGCCGATAACCGCATCAGCGGGCATTTTTCGCTGCCGGCTCAACTGGGCATCAAGGAAGACTTCGCCGATTACCAATTCGACCAGCCGTTTCTGGCCGTGGGTATCAGCGACATTCGCGGCATCGAAAACGCGTTAAAACTCGAACTCAACGGCCAGAGCCTGGACTTCGTTCCCGGCAGTCAGGTTGGCTGGTTGGGCGAGGGCGTCCATGTGACCCTGCCGGCCGTGGACCCAAAGCAAGTCACCGAACTGGCCTTCGGTTTCGACTTGAAACTGCAAGGCACCGGCCAATTACAAATCCTGCCGGTGGGCAAGACCAGCAAGGTTTCGCTGAGTGCCAACTGGCCGCATCCGAGGTTCATCGGCAACTACTTGCCCGCGCAGCGCGAAATCACCGATCAGGGTTTCACCGCCAACTGGCAGACATCGTTTTTCTCCACCAACCTGCAAGAAATTTTGAACAGCTGCGTCTCCCGTGGCGGTTGCGATTCGCTGAACAGCCGCAGTTTCGGCGTGAGCTTTATCGATCCGGTGGATCAGTATTTGAAGAGTGATCGGGCGATCAAATATGCGTTGCTGTTCATCGTCCTCACCTTCGCTGGCTTCTTCCTTTTTGAAGTGCTGAAAAGCCTCGCGGTGCACCCGGTGCAGTACGCATTGGTGGGGGTAGCGCTGGCGTTCTTCTATTTGCTGTTGTTGTCGTTGTCCGAGCACATCGGCTTTGCCTTGGCGTATCTGTTGTCGGCCAGCGGTTGCGTGTTGTTGATCGGGTTTTACGTTTGTCACGTGTTGCGCAGCGTGCGACACGGGCTGAGTTTTTCGGCGGGATTGGCGACGTTGTATGGGCTGCTTTATGGCTTGTTGAGTGCCGAGGATTACGCGCTGTTGATGGGCTCGCTGCTGCTGTTCGGGTTGCTCGGCGTGTTCATGGTGCTGACGCGGAAACTCGATTGGTATGGGGTTGGGCAGAAAGCGGCCAAGCCATTGGAGTTTGATATTGGAGCGGTGCAATGAGCCGGTCGCTGGGGTTGCGCGAAGACCAGCGGGAGGGAAGGGTATTGGCGACGCTGATTGCCGGATTGTTTCCGTTAGATTCGTTGTGGTGCCATCGCGAGCAAGCTCGCTCCCACAGGGGAGCGCGCTCAAAAGCAGGAGCGAGCCTTCTCGCGATAAGGCCGGGACAATCCGCGAAAATTTAAACCTTGGGCATCGTCGCAATCATCGATGGCCGCTGGCTCACCTCGAAATACCACGCCGCCAATTGCGGGTTCGCCGCGCGCCAGTCCAGGTCCGGATGGCGCAAGTCCACGTAACCCAAGGCACATGCCACGCTGATCGCCGCCACATCGAAATGGCTGGTCAGCTCGGCAATCGCGTCTTTTTCCAGGTGCGCCAGGGCACGGCGGATCTTGTCGCGTTGGCCGTCGAGGTACGCGTCCCAGTGTTTTTCCGGGGCGCGCAGGACGATTTCGTAGCGCACCAGCACAGCGGCGTCCATGATCCCGTCGGCCATGGAGGCCAGGGTCAGACGGCGCCAGCGGGCGGAGCCGTTGCGGGGGATCAGCGGGTTGCCGACATGTTGGTGGTCGAGGTAGTCGAGGATCACCCGGCTGTCGTGGATGACGTTGCCGTCGGCCAGGCGCAGGGCGGGGATTTTGCTCAGGGGGTTGTCGTCGATCAGGGCCTGGTCCGGGTCGACCGGCGTGAGCACACAGTTTTGCAGGGCTACGCGGTCCTGTTGACCGGTTTCGTGCAGCAGCACCATGACTTTACGAACGAAGGGGGAAAGGGTGTTGTGGTACAGGGTCATGCTCGGGGCGGACATGGCAACGTCTCGATCGGTGGCAATGTCGGGCAGCATAGCGTGTTGAGCCGATAGCTCAACACCACAAACTCCCCTGTAGGAGTGAGCAGGCTCGCTCCTACAGGGGTTGTGGTTTAGCTGGCTGGAACTGCAGCTTGAA
Organism: Pseudomonas sp. GL-RE-29; assembly: GCF_019947275.1. Lineage (NCBI taxonomy): Bacteria > Pseudomonadati > Pseudomonadota > Gammaproteobacteria > Pseudomonadales > Pseudomonadaceae > Pseudomonas > Pseudomonas sp. GL-RE-29. The sequence continues at coordinate 125,147 of NZ_JAGYGD010000004.1, read as the reverse complement.
GATCTGGGCCGGCTTGTTGAGGTTTGAGCTCACGGGCAACCGTCCAGACGATGAACGCGGCGATGATGTCGAAGATCGCCAGCACCACGAACAGCGGGCTGTAGCCGATCTTGGTCACCATCACGCCAAACACCAAAGTAAATGCTGCGGCGCCGAGGTAACCGAACATGCCGCCCATGCCGGTGGCGGTGGCCACTTCGTTTTTGCCGAACGAGTCAGAGGTGATCGCATACAGCGCGCCGGACAAGGTCTGGTGAGCGAAACCGCCGACGCACAGCAGCGCAATCGCGGTGTACGGGCTGGCGACCAGGCCGATGCATGCCGGACCAATCATGCAGGACGCGCCGAATAGCAGGACCATTTTGCGCGAGGTGAACAACGAGACCTTGCAATACTTGTGGAAGAACGGGCTCAGGTAGCCGCCGAGCACGCAGCCAAGGTCGGCAGCGAGGAATGGCAACCAGGCGAACATCGCAATCTCTTTGATGTTCATGTGCCGTTCGGTCATCAGGTACAGCGGAATCCACGCGTTGAACGTCTGCCAAGCTGGCTCGGAGAGAATCCGCGCGCTGGCGATGGCGTAGAAGTTGCGGCTGCCGATGATTTTCTTCCAGCTGCCTTTCTTGGTAGCCGGGTCTTTGAAGTGATCTTCCTGGCCGCTGAGGATGTACTCGCGCTCTTCATCACCCAGCAGCTTCTGATTGCGCGGGTGTTTGTAGAGCACCATCCACAAGAACGTCCAGGCCACACCCAGACCGCCAACGATCAGGAACGCCAGTTCCCAGCCACTGTGCAAAATCGCCCAGACCACCAGTGGCGGTGCGAGCACGGCACCAATCGACGAACCGATGTTGAACCAGCCGATGGCCACCGAGCGCTCTTTGGCCGGGAACCATTCGGTGGACGTCTTGACCGCGGCCGGCAAGCCCGCCGCCTCCGTCAGCCCGAGCAGGCCACGGAAAAATGCCAGCCCTTGCCAGCCGCTGGCCATGGCCGCCATTGCGCAGGCAACGGACCAGGCAAAGGCAAAAATCGCGAAGCCCATTTTGGTGCCGATGGCATCGATGATGTAACCCGCCACCGGTTGCATCAGCGCGTAGCAAACCTGCCACGCGACGACGATGTGCGAATACTGCTCGGTGCTGATGTTCATTTCGCTCATCAGGGTGGGAGCGGCCACCGAGAGGGTATTGCGAGCCAGGTAGTTGACCATCAGGCCGGCCGTCACCAGACCGACCATCCACCAGCGGATGCCTTTGACTTTCATCACATCACCGTCATTTTATTTTTGGAGTTATGGGGTGCAGCTGTTGTTGTAGGTTGTCGTACAACATGCGTCTTTATAGAAGTGCAAGGGGGAAAGTGTCAACAAATATGTCAGAGGGGTGACGTGGGGAGGCGACAGGCGGGGGCGTTTGACTCTGTAGGAGCTGCCGAAGGCTGCGATCTTTTGATCTTGTTTTTTAAGATCAAGATCAAAAGATCGTCCGAACGCGGCCCGAGCCTTCGGCAGCTCCTACAGGTGAAGGTTAGTGGCGTTGGAGGAGGCCGCGCAGGGCAAGAACGGCCGGGATACCCAAGCCCAGCCAGCTCAGCGCATCCCAGATGCCATCGCCGAGCAACGCGGCAAACAACCCCGCTGCGCTGAACAGAGCAATGACGGTGGGCGTGGCAAACACCTTCCAGAAATTCGACTGCCGAGGCCTCATGCCACGCTCTCCGCTTTTTCCAGGACTGGTTTTGCCGCCTTGCGCCGCACCACCCAGAGGTAAACCCCACTGCCGAGAACGATGATCGTCAGCACATCCAGAGTCGCCCAGAGGATTTGCATCGGCATGCCGCCGTAATCACCGAAGTGCAGCGGCTGCGACATGCCCATCGCATCCATGTACCACGGACGCTCGGCCACGGCGGTGACTTGCAGGGTGTTGGCATCGATCAGCACCGGCGTCAGCAGGTGCGAAGTCAGGTGTGTACTGCCTTTCATGAACACCGCGTAATGGTGCTCGCTGGAAAACCGTGTGCCGGGGAAGGCGATGAAGTCCGGTTGCATGTCCGGAGCGACTTCCCTGGCGATGTCGAGCAAGCGGGTGGCGGGCGCCAGTTGTGTCAGCGGCGGTGCATCGCGGTACGGCGCGACCATCGCGCTGAGGCTGTCGTTGCGCCACGCGGCGATCAACAGGTCGGCGCAGGCACTGATCACACCAGTGACGCCGACCACCAAAGCCCAGGTCAGGGTCACGACGCCGATCAGGTTATGCAGGTCGAGCCAGCGCAGGCGGGTGGATTTGTCCTGGCGCACGGTGGCGAACTTCAAACGGCGCATGAACGGCAGGTACAACACCGTGCCGGAGACGATCGCCACCACGAACAAAATCCCCATGAACGCCAGCAGCAACTTGCCCGGCAGCCCGGCGAACATGTCCACGTGCAGGCGCAACATCAGCATCATGAAGCCGCCATTGGCCGACGGCATCTCCAGTGCTTCGCCGGTGCGGGCGTCGAGCATGAACGTGTGGGAAGAGTTCGGCTCTGTACCGGCCGTGGCGGCCATGATCGCGATCGCGGCATTGGGCTCGTCTTCGTCGAAACCGAAGTACTGCATCACTTCACCGGGACGATGCTTTTCAGCAGCCAGCACCAATTGCTGCAAATTCAGCTGCGGGGTGTCCGCCGGCATTTGCTTCAACTCGGCGGCATCGCCCAGCAAGTGGTCGATCTCGTGGTGGAAGATCAACGGCAGGCCGGTCAGCGCCAGCATCAGCAGGAACACCGTGCAAATCAGGCTGGTCCAGGTGTGAACGGCGGACCAGCGGCGAATTGTTTTACTTTTCATTTCATAGCCTTCAGAAACACCAAAGCCGCCCTTCGAGGGCGGCCAGGTCGTGGGGCATGTCAGGTCATGCCATTACCACTTGTAGTTAACGCTGGCCAAGACATTGCGACGGTCGCCGTAGTAGCAATAGAAACCGTCACACGTCGAGATGTATTCCTTGTCGAACACGTTATTGGCATTAACGGCAACACTAACGCCTTTGAGGGAGCTATTCAGACGGCCCAGGTCGTAATGGACCGCTGCGTCATAGACGGTGTACGAATCGCTATGGCCGTCAGATTTATCGCGCACGAAGGCCATGCTGCCGATGGCAATGTTGTCGGTTTCTCCGATATAGCGCACGCCGAATCCGAGTCCGAAACCATCCAGCACGCCCGTGTGCCAAGTGTAATCAGCCCACGCAGAGGCCTGGTTTTCCGGCGTCAGTGGAAGTGGGCGGTTTTTGTCCAAAGGGCTGGTGACCTTGGTCATCTTGGTATTGGCGTAGGTATACGCGGCCGTCAATTTGAGGTTTTCGTTGACGTCACCGGTCGCCTCCAGTTCGAAACCACGCACCTTGGCTTCACCCAGTGGACGCGAAACGCCCAGTGTGTCACTGAGCACGATGTCCTTGCGGGTCAGGTCATAGGCCGCCGCAGTGAACAGCATGTCCATACCCGGAGGCTGGTATTTGATACCCACTTCGTATTGCTTGCCAGTGCCCGGTTTGAAGGCTTCTCCATTCGCACCACCGGCTTCAGCCTGGAAAGACTCCGCGTAAGAGATGTACGGCGTGAAGCCGGAATCGAACACATAACTAAGGGCAGCGTTGCCGGTGAAGGCGTTATCGTCGCGGGTGTCCTTGGCATCGTTCACGTTGTAGAAGGTCGAGTCAGTGTGCAGCCAGTCCTGACGGCCGCCCAGCGTCAGGCGCCAGTTGTCGAGGGCCATCTGGTCCTGAACGTACAGGCCTGTGTCATGGGTCTTCTGGTTGTAATCGTTGAACGCGGTGTAGCTGACGTTACTGAAGTCCTGGCCGTAAATCGGGGTGATGATATTGCTGGTCGGCGCGCTGCCGAACAGCCATTTGTAATTGGTGTTGACGCGTTGGTGGTCCAGGCCCAGCAACAGGGTGTGCCTGATCACGCCAGTGTCGAAATCGGCCTGGAAGTTGTTATCCACAGCGAATTGGCTGATGTCTTCGTTGACGACGTTGGCGCCCCGGGACAAGGTGCCGTCGTCACTGACCGAACCGAAAAACCCGCCAGAGGTGATGCCTTGGAAAGACAGATCGCTTTTGGTGTAGCGCAGGTTCTGACGGAACTGCCAAACGTCGTTCATCCGGTGCTCAAACGCATAACCCAAAGCGTAGTAAGTCTTGTCGTAGAACTCCCACTCTGGATCGCCGAGGTTCTTGTGATACTTCACCTCGCCGGCAGGCGTAGACAGCTTGGTACCTTGCAACGGCAGGAACTGGCTGGTGATCCCGGTATCGTCACGGTTGTACTGGCTGAGGAACGTCAGTTTGGTATCGGGATCGATGTTCCAGGTCAGGCTGGGAGCGATGTTGTAGCGTTTATCGTCGGTGTGCTCGATGGTGGTGTTGCTGTCTCGCACCACGCCGCTGACACGGTAAAGAAAACGCCCTTGGTCATCGAGGGGGCCAGTGCTGTCGAAGCTGATCTGCTTGCGCTCATGGCTGCCGACCTGCAGTTGCACTTCGTTGCTGGCAAGTTCTTCGGGGCGGCGGCTAACCATGTCAAGCAAGCCGCCAGGAGGCGTCTGACCGTAAAGCGATGATGCAGGACCCCGCAGCAAGGCCACTCGCTCAAGGTCCCAGGTTTCTATTTTGGGCATGGCGTAGGTGCCCTTGGGCAGCGGCAAGCCATCGAGGAATTGAGTTGGTTCAAATCCGCGGACTTTCAGCCACTCGGCACGGCTGTCACTGCCGTAGCTGCTGGCCACGACACCGGGCATGTAGCGGACGGCGTCATCCAGGTTCTGTACGGCGCGGTCCTGCATCTGTTCACGGGTGGCGACAGAAATTGAACGAGGCACCTCGGCCAGCGCCGTATCGGTTTTAGTCCCGGCTGCCGTACGTTTGGCCAGATAACCTTCGACCGGCCCCCAAGCACTTTCAGTGTCTTCCACACCAATCACACTGGTCGCCGGCAGGGCCATCGCGCCCTCGGGCACGGCCACCAGGCTGTAAGTGCCGGTACCACTTTGCTCGAGCTGCAGACCGGTGCCGCGCAGGGCTTCGCGCAGGGCGCCGGCCGCGTCGAACTGGCCATTGACCGGAGCCGACGTCTTGCCCGCCGCCAACGATGGGTTCAGCGACAGCGCCACACCGGCCTGACTGGCGATCTGGTTCAGCGTATTGGCCAAAGGCGCGGCCTGCAGGTTGTAAGCACGAACGCTGGATGCCTGTTCAGCGGCGATCAGTTGGCTGCTGGCCAAAGGGGTGCAAAGGGCAATGGCAACCGCCAACAAACTGGGGCGCAACAAGGTGTCTAGCGAACGGGACATACAGCGGCTCCTGAAAGGGAATACTTCTCAATTGCCTAGGTGCCGGACGAAAATCAAAAAGTGATAGGGCTGGATGAAAATAATTTCGATTTAATAATTCAGCAGGCACAGTTGTGGCGAGGGAGCTTGCTCCCGCTCGGCTGCGCAGCAGTCGCAAAATCAGCGATTACGGTCTGGCGGGATAATGCAGGGGGTCGCTTCGCGACCCAGCGGGAGCAAGCTCCCTCGCCACAGGGTTTCGCTTGTACTCAGGGCTTGGCTTCAGTCTTCGCCGCCACCGTCACCCACCATTGAGTGCGCTGTTCAATCTGTACCGGCAGGGTCGGCAACAGCGCGCTCAACGCCAGATCGGTGTCCCGCAGCGGGAAACTGCCGGTGATCCGCAGGTCGGCCACTTCCGGAGCGACGCCCAAATGCCCGGGGCGATAGCGACCAATCTCGTGGATCAGATCTTCCAGCCGCGCGTTGTCCACCACCAGCATGCCGCGTGTCCAGGCATCCGCACCGAGGTTGAGCGCGGTCACCGGCCCCAACCCATCATTGCGGATCAGCATTTGCTGGCCTTCGCGCAGAATCAATTCGTCTGGGTTCGACTGCGGATGGGCGGCCACCGCCGACTGCAACACGCTCAAACGCGTGCCTTGTTCTTCACGCTTGACCAGGAACCGCGTACCCAACGCGCGCATGCTGCCTTCACGGGTCTCGACGATGAATGGCCGGGCGTCGCCATGCCCGGTTTCGACAAGGATTTCGCCTTCCTGAAGAACGACCAGCCGCTGCTTCTCGTCGAAACGCACGTCCACGGCGCTGTGAGTGTTGAGGTTGATCAGCGTGCCGTCGTTCAGGCGCAGGGTGCGTTGTTCACCGGTGGCGGTGCGCTGGTCTGCCAGCCAATAGTCGAGCGGCAAGTAACGGTCAGCGGCGAACAGCGTCAGGCCAATCACCGCGACCACGCTGGCCACACCGCTGCCGAGATTGCGTACCCGCCGGCGAATGCTTTCGCGCGATTGCAGCAGGGCCGTGCGGGCCGGACCGCTGGCGACGCTGAAACGTTGATCGAGCATGCCCAACTGGCGCCAGGCACGCGCGTGTTCCTCGTGGGCGGCGTGCCATTTGGCGAACTCTTCGCGCTCCACCGGGCTGTCGGAATCCAGCGACAATTGCCACGCGATGGCGGCGTCGAGCACCTGCGCCGACACCGGTTTGGAACTGACGGGACTCATACCGGCTCACCGTACAACGCGATGTAGCACTGGCGGATGCCTTGGGCCAGGTACTGACGCACGCGGGGCACGGAGACGCCCAGGCGTTCGGCGATTTCCGCGTGGCCGAGGCCGTCGAGGCGATTGTAGAGAAACGCCGCCCGGGCCTTGTTCGACAGTTTGCCGAGCAGACGATCAATGTTTTTCAGGTCTTCGAGGATCATCTGCTGTTCTTCCACCGAAGGTTGCTCGGCTTCGGGAATCAGCATCAGTTCGGTGAGGTAGGCCTGTTCCAGCGCGGCGCGGCGGAAATAGTCGAACAACAGGCCCTTGGCAATCGCTACCAGAAACGCCCGCGGTTCGCGTGGCAGTTTCAGTTCCTCACGGCCCAGCAAGCGCACGAAGGTGTCCTGGCTCAGGTCTTCGGCCCGTTGCGGGCAAGCGACGTTGCGCCGTAGCCAGGCCAATAGCCAACCGCGATGGTCGCGATATAACGCACCGACGAGCTCACTATGAGGGCTTGGGACTGACGACACGCAGCATCACCGTTTGGGAAGTGTTAACTAACGAGAATTGTTCGCGATTGTGTCAGAGGCGGGGGAGGTAAAGCAATTGGCGTTGGTCGGGTGAGTTTTGGTGTTAATTACCGATCTGTGGCGAGGGAGCTTGCTCCCGCTCGGCTGCGCAGCAGTCGCAAAATCGGAGAATGCGGTACGGTTTGAAGTGTTTAGGGGCTGCTCCGCAGCCCAGCGGGAGCAAGCTCCCTCGCCACAGGGGTTATGTGAGGTTAGAAAGAAGGAGTTTGTTGCCGCCGCTTCCACTGATTCAACCGCTGCTGCAAGTTCAACGGGCTATGAATCTGCTGCTGGCGCGCGCGACTGAACAGGATCAGTGCCAGTTCGGCAGTGGCCAGCGCATCGGCGCTGGCGTTGTGGCGTTCGAAGACTTCCAGCTTGAACCAGTCGATCCACTCGTCCAGCCCGGCCTCGCGGATGTTGGCCTGCGGACACAGCATCGGTGCGATGTCCGCCACATCCAGAAATGCATGCTGCAACTTGTAGCCCAGATGATCCTTCAACGCTCGCCCGAGCATGTGCTGGTCGAATGGCGCATGAAAGGCCAGCACCGGGCTGTCGCCGACGAACTCCATGAACTCAAGCAGCGCCTCGGCTGGCTCGCTGCCGGCAGCAATCGCGCTGGGTCCGAGACCATGAATCAACACACTGGGGCCGAGTTTCAGTTCGGCACATTGCAAGGTGCGTTCGAATTGCTGACTGAAATCGATCGCGCCGTCCTCGATTACCACCGCACCGATGGACAGCACCCGGTCCTTGCTCAGGTTTAGCCCGGTGGTTTCCAGGTCGAGCACCACCCAGCGTTGATCACGCAGGTTGCACTCACCCAGACTGGACACCGCCGGTAAACGTTGCAGCCGTTGTTGCAGGTCGCCATTCAGCATCGGCCCGGCCGGGCGCAGCCATGAGAACAGGCTCATAGCTGATACCGCAGGGTCAGGCTGCTTTGCAGGCGTTGGGCCTGGCGCAGGGATTCTCGCAGGATGCGTCGATCCAGATGATTAAGGCTGTCCGGATCGACGCGGTTGGAGTAGGGCAAATTCTCCCGGGTCTGTAGCTGATGTTGCTGCATGCGGGTTTGCTGGATGAAGTGATACGCCTCTTCGTACGCCGCGCCGTCCAGCGGCTCGATGACCTCTTTGTCCACCAGTTGGCGAAAGCGCTCCAGCGTGTTGTTGGTTTCGATCCCGTTGGCCAGTGCCAGCAATCGCGCGCCGTCGACGAATGGAGTCAGACCCTGGACTTTCAGGTCGAGCGTGGCTTTCTCGCCATTTTTGCGTGCCAGGACAAACTCGCGGAAACGTCCTACGGGCGGGCGATTGCGCAGTGCGTTCTCGGCCATCATGCGCTGGAACAAACGGTTGTCGCCGACCTGTTCGAGAATCCCGCGACGCAGCTGTTCACAACTTTGCTCGTTGCCCCAGACCACGCGCAAATCGAAATAAATGCTCGACCCCAGCAGGTTCTCCGGCGTTGCTTCACGGATAAACGCGGCGAAGCGGCGTGCCCACTCGACACGTGACAAACACAGCTCGGGGTTGCCGGCCATGATGTTGCCCTTGCACAGAGTGAAACCGCAGAGCGCCAGACTGTGATTGATTTGTTGGGCGATGGGCAGCAATTTGCCGCGAATTTCCGCAGCGTGGGCGGCGTCCCGGGCTTCGAAAATAATGCCGTTGTCCTGATCGGTGTGCAGCGTCTGTTCGCGGCGGCCTTCGCTGCCGAAGCACAACCAACTGAACGGCACGCCGGAGTCGCCTTTCTCCGCCAGGGTCAGTTCGATCACCCGGCATACGGTGTGGTCGTTGAGCAGGGTGATGATGTGGGTGATCTGGGTCGAAGAGGCGCCGTGGGCCAGCATGCGCTCGACCAATTGGCCGATCTCGCCGCGCAGCACCACCAGGTTTTCCACGCGCTGGGCGCTGCGGATGGTGCGCGCCAGGTGCACCAGATCGACCCGTTGCAGGGAAAACAGATCCCGTTCCGAAACCACCCCGCACAGGCGCTGATCCTTGACCAGGCAGACGTGGGCGATATGCCGCTCGGTCATGGCAATCGCGGCATCGAAGGCGCTGTGGTCCGGGGTCAGATAGAACGGCGCCTGGGTCATGTGCCGCTCGATGGCTTCGTTGAAGTCACCGATGCCGCTGGCGACCACGTGGCGCAAATCGCGCAGAGTGAAAATGCCCAGCGGCGCCTTATGCTCATCGACCACCACGATGCTGCCGACCTGCTGCTCATGCATCAGGGTCACGGCTTCCCGCAGTGGGGTGGTCGGGCTGCACGTCACCGGATGGCGCATGGCCAATTCGCCGAGGCGAGTGTTCAGCGAGTACTGGGTGCCGAGGGTTTCCACAGCTTTTTGCTGGACTTGCTGATTGACCTGATCCAGCAGGCTGCTCACGCCGCGTAGGGCAAAGTCGCGAAAGGTGCCGGAAAGGGCGAACAGCTTTATGAATGCGAGCTTGTTCAGCTGTAGGCAAAAGGTGTCTTCGGCGGCGAGGTGTTCGGTGCGGGTCGCGCGCTCGCCCAGCAGCGCGGCGAGGGGAAAACACTCGCCGGTGGTGATCTCAAAAGTGGTTTCGGTACCGCCCTTGGCCGAATGTGGACGCTCGCCCACCACTCGACCCTGCTTGACGATGTAGAAATGCTCAACCGGGCCGTCGGCAGGTTTGATGATGCTCTCGCCGGGCGCATAAAAACGCAGCTGACATTGCTCAACCAGGTACGCCAGGTGGGCGTGTTCCATCTGATTGAAAGGCGGGAAGCGCTGAAGGAATTGCAAAGTGCCCTGGATGTTCTGCAACACCGCGGTTTTCCCTGCCTGTGTGAAGGCGTCCGCTTTACTCATAACCATTACCGCAGTCTTTTTTTGGATTTGTTGTTGTCGGATGACTCACCCATGGTCGGCCCCTGCGTCCGGGGTGCCCATTGGACGTAAGTCTAGGTAGGCAGTAAACGTGATGAAGCGTCGGAAAAAACTTACGCAAATGTGCGAAAAACCTCTGCGTTCCCCTCTTGGAAAAGTTTCCGACGAAGTGCACATTGGAGGTCTGCTTAGCGATGTCTCACCACTGTGCTAGGGAACTGTACTGAACATGTAGAGAAAGCCATGTCCGACCACGATATTTTGAGTGACGCCGAGCGCGAGGCGCTCAGTGCCGTCATGCTGGAACCTGACCTGCCGCCGCAGCGGGTGCTGATCGTCGATGACGATAAAGACGCCCGAGAGCTGTTGTCAGAGATTCTGGGTTTGGACGGAATTCGCTGCCTGACCGCCTCCAGTGGAGAAACCGCACTCAAGATGCTGGAAGAGAAACCCTCGATTGGACTGGTCATTACGGACCTGCGGATGGGACATATCGATGGCCTGGATTTGATCCGCCAGGTGCGTGAGTCTGTTCGGGCGGCGATGCCGATCATCATCGTTTCCGGCGATGCCGATGTGAAAGACGCGATTGCGGCGATGCATTTGAGCGTGGTGGACTTCCTGCTCAAGCCCGTCGATACCGGCAAGCTGCTGGGGTTGGTCAAGCATGAGTTGGGGATGGAGCCTTAACTGCATCTGCTGGCGGGTGCTGTTGTGGCGAGGGAGCTTGCTCCCGCTCGGCTGCGCAGCAGTCGCAAAGTCAGCGAACGTGGTCTGTCTGGCAAATGAAGGGGGCCGCTTCGCAGCCCAGCGGGAGCAAGCTCCCTCGCCACGGTGGTTTACGCGCGATCAATAAAAAAGCCCTGATCTTTCGATCAGGGCTTTTTCATGTCCGGCGTAAACGCTCAGTTACAGGCCATTGGCAGCCTTGAACTCGCGACGACGACGGTGCAGAACCGGCTCGGTGTAGCCGTTTGGCTGCTTGGTGCCTTCGATCACCAATTCGACGGCCGCCTGGAAGGCGATGTTGCTGTCGAAGTTTGGTGCCAGCGGACGGTACAGCGAGTCACCGGCGTTCTGACGGTCCACCACCGGCGCCATGCGCTTGAGGCTTTCCATCACTTGCTCTTCGGTGACGATGCCGTGACGCAGCCAGTTGGCGATGTGCTGGCTGGAAATACGCAGCGTCGCACGGTCTTCCATCAGGCCGATGTCGTTGATGTCCGGCACTTTCGAACAGCCGACGCCCTGGTCGATCCAGCGCACCACGTAACCAAGGATGCCCTGGGAATTGTTGTCCAGTTCGTTCTTGATCTGCTCGGCGGTCCACTGCGGATTGACTGCCAGCGGGATGGTCAGGATGTCGTCGACCGACGCGTGAGCACGCTTGGCCAGTTCGGCCTGACGGGCGAACACGTCAACCTTGTGGTAGTGCAGCGCGTGCAGTGCAGCAGCGGTCGGCGATGGCACCCAGGCGGTGTTGGCACCGGCCAGCGGGTGAGCGATTTTCTGTTCGAGCATCGCCGCCATCAGGTCGGGCATGGCCCACATGCCTTTACCGATCTGAGCGCGACCTTGCAGGCCGGTGCTCAAGCCGATATCGACGTTGGAGTTCTCGTAGGCGCCGATCCATTTTTCCGCCTTCATGTCGGCCTTGCGCACCATCGGGCCGGCTTCCATGGAGGTGTGGATTTCATCGCCCGTGCGGTCGAGGAAACCGGTGTTGATGAACACCACGCGCTCGCTCGCAGCCTTGATGCAGGCCTTGAGGTTGATCGTGGTGCGACGCTCCTCGTCCATGATCCCGACTTTGAGGGTGTTGCGCGGCAAGCCCAGCACGTCTTCGATGCGACCGAACAGCTCGTTGGTGAACGCAGCTTCTTCCGGGCCGTGCATTTTCGGTTTAACGATGTAGACCGAACCGGTGCGCGTGTTTTTGCGCGACGTATTGCCGTTCAGGTTGTGCATCGCCGCGAGGCAAGTGACCAGACCGTCAAGGATGCCTTCCGGCACTTCGTTGCCATCTTTGTCGAGGATCGCATCGATGGTCATCAGGTGACCGACGTTGCGCACGAACAACAGCGAGCGGCCGTGCAGGTTTACCGCGTTACCGTCGACACCGGTGTAGCTGCGGTCGGCGTTCATGGTGCGGGTAAATGTCTTGCCGCCCTTGGCGACTTCTTCCGACAGGTCGCCCTTCATCAGGCCGAGCCAGTTGCGGTAGATCACCACTTTGTCATCGGCATCGACGGCGGCGACGGAGTCTTCGCAGTCCATGATGGTGGTCAGCGCGGCTTCCATCAGGATGTCTTTGACGCCGGCAGCGTCGGTCTGACCGACCGGGGTGCTCGCATCAACCTGGATTTCAAAATGCAGGCCGTTGTTTTTCAGCAGGATCGCGGTCGGTGCCGAAGCATCGCCCTGGAAGCCGATCAACTGGGCATCGTTGCGCAGGCCGCTGTTGCTGCCGCCTTTGAGGGCGACAACCAGTTTGCCGTCAACGATTTTGTAGTGCGTGGAATCGACGTGGGAGCCGGCCGCCAATGGCGCTGCTTCGTCGAGGAAGGCGCGGGCGAAGGCAATGACCTTGTCGCCGCGAACCTTGTTGTAGCCTTTGCCTTTTTCCGCACCGTCAGCTTCGCTGATGGCGTCGGTGCCGTAGAGCGCGTCGTACAGCGAACCCCAGCGGGCGTTCGAAGCGTTGAGCGCGAAGCGCGCGTTCATCACCGGAACCACGAGTTGTGGACCGGCCATGCGGGCGATTTCTTCATCGACGTTTTGCGTCGTTGCCTGGAAATCGGCCGCTTCTGGCAGCAGATAACCGATGTCTTGCAAGAAGGCTTTATAGGCCACGGCGTCGTGCGCCTGACCGGCACGCTGTTGGTGCCAGCCATCGATACGAGCCTGGAAATCATCGCGTTTGGCGAGTAGGGCTTTGTTCTTCGGCGCCAGGTCATGAATGACCTTGTCGGCACCGGCCCAGAACTTATCGGCGGTGAGGCCGGTACCGGGAATGGCTTCGTTGTTCACGAAGTCGAACAGGACTTTGGCGACCTGCAGGCCACCGACTTGAACGTGTTCAGTCATTGCTTGCCTCACTCTGCTCAGCTATTTCGCTTTTCAGCTCTTCAATTTAACAATGAAGCCTTGGGCATTTAAACCACAAACCCTGCGACCAGTGCATGCCATTTCTGACGGCTGGGTGAGGACCAATCAACGGCGTTGAGGCCTTGCTGACGGGGCTTTCAGGGATGCGACTGCGCCTGTGGCAGACATCGATCCAACGTTATGTAGTGCGCGCTGCGGCATACTACATGATGAATTGCGCTTGTGAAAATTAGACTAAGTACGTCGTTCTGCGACCCCGTGACGCATTGCAGTCACGTCGGGGATCGGGATGTTCTCAAAAAAGTATGAGATTGTTCCAGTTAAATATAAAAAGTTGTACACATAATCTTTGCTGCACTGTTAAGGGCTTTGTTTTCCGTGGCGAGGGAGCTTGCTCCCACTCGGCTGCGAAGCAGTCGCAAAATCAGCCAATACGATCTGTCTGGAAAATGCAGGGGGCCACTTCGCGCCCCAGCGGGAGCAAGCTCCCTCGCCACAAAAAGCTGTGCCGCGCTGAATCTATCCTCTTGCCTATACTTGTTTTTCTATAACAAAACACATGACCAGAGGGCTGCGCCATGGACCACCTCGTACTCACCGTTTTTGCACCGGACAAGCCAGGGCAGGTCGAGCGCATTGCCCAATGCATTGCCGAGCAGGGCGGCAATTGGCTGGAAAGCCGCATGTCGCGCATGGCCGGGCAATTCGCAGGGATTCTTCGGGTGGGCGTGCCGGCAGAAGCCTACGATTCGCTGGTCGATGCCCTACAGGCGTTGTCGGCCCATGGCATTCGCGTGTTGATCGCCGAAAGCGGCATCGAACAATCGTGTACCTGGAAACCTATCGCCATGGAACTGGTGGGCAATGACCGGCCGGGGATCGTGCGGGATATCACGCGGTTGTTGAGTGAGCAGGGGGTGAACCTGGAGCGACTGGTGACTGAAGTGCGTCCGGCGCCGATGAGCAGCGAGCCACTGTTCCACGCCGAAGCGATTCTCGCGGTGCCGTTGACGTTGTCCCTGGACGTGCTGCAATCGCGCCTGGAAACCCTGGCGGACGACCTGATGGTCGAATTGGTACTGCGCAGCGAACCCTAAGGAGGTTATCCAAGTTAAACGTGCACCTGCCTGTGGATAACCTGTAGAGACAGCCCGCCAGGCCACGCCGGCCGGGGCTTTTCAGGATCTGATCAAAAAACCAGCAGTTTCAGTAACTTGCACACAAACGGCGGGGATCACGCTGTGGATAACCTTGGGAAGGAACGATGCAGGCCACGGATGACGTGGCCTGTAGAGGATTGTATCTTTTTTGATCAGTTGCGGCGGCGCAGGCTTACCCATGCATCGATGCTGTAAACCGCCAGACCGGCCCAGATAAAGATGAACGCCACCAGGGTGCTGGACGACAAGTGTTCGCCAAACAGCAGCACGGCTTGCAACAGCACTAATGTAGGCGCCAGGTACTGGAGAAATCCCAATGTGGTGTAGGGCAAATGCCGTGCAGCGGCGTTGAAACATACCAGCGGCACCAACGTCACCGGGCCGGCGGCCACCAGCCACCAGGCTTCGGACGTGGTCCAGAATTCAGGTTGAGCGCTTGCTGCCGTCGGATTAAACAGCAGCCAAGCGACCGCAATCGGCACCAGCATCCAGGTTTCCACCACCAGCCCAGGCAGAGCCTTGACCGGCGCTTGCTTGCGAATCAGCCCGTAGAAACCGAAGGTCAACGCCAGCACCAGCGAAACCCACGGCAGGCTTCCGACTTGCCACACCTGTTGCGCCACGCCCACCGCCGCCAGACCCACCGCAATCCACTGCATGCGCCGCAGCCGTTCGCCGAGGATCAGCATGCCCAGCAGCACGTTCACCAGGGGATTGATGTAGTAACCGAGACTGGCTTCCAGCATGCGTCCGTTGTTCACCGACCACACATACGTCAGCCAGTTGGCCGCGATCAGCGTGCCGCTCAGGGCCAGGATTGCCAGGCGTTTCGGGTTCTCCCGCAGTTCGCGCCACCAGCCCGGATGTTTCCAGACCATCAGCAGCAACGCGCCGAACAGCGCAGACCAGAGCACGCGATGGATGATGATTTCCACGGCGGGCACGCTGGCGATGGCTTTGAAGTAGAGCGGGAAAAGTCCCCAGATGATGTAGGCACTCAGGCCCAGGATGTACCCGCGACGCGGGTTGGCGGCTTGCATGCAGAATCCTTGCTTAGGCAGCTAACAAAGAGGGGATTGTAGGGCGGTTGTATAGAAGTGTCGCTTCTGAAAAGCAAAAGATCGCAGCCTTCGGCAGCTCCTACAGGGCAATGGTGTACACCTGTAGGAGCTGCCGAAGGCTGCGATCTTTTGATCCTGGATTAAAAAAGTTTCAGGGGTTCTTCATTGAGGGCGGCGAGTTGTTCGCGCAACGCCAACACCTGATCGCCCCAATAACGCTCCGTCCCAAACCACGGAAAACTGCGCGGGAACGCCGGGTCATCCCAGCGCCGTGCGAGCCAGGCGCTGTAGTGCATCAGGCGCAGGGCGCGCAGCGGTTCGATGAGCGCCAATTCCCGCGGGTCGAAGTCGTGGAATTCGTTATAGCCGTCCATCAATTCCGACAACTGTCCGAGACATTCCTGACGGTCGCCGGCAAGCATCATCCAGATGTCCTGCACCGCCGGTCCCATGCGACAGTCGTCGAGGTCGACGATGTGGAACATCTCGTCGCGGCACATCATGTTGCCGGGGTGGCAGTCGCCGTGCATGCGGATGTTCTGGTGCGGCGTGTTGCTGTAGGCATCTTCCACACGCTTGAGCAGATCACGGGCCACCGACTCGTAGGCCGGCAGCAGGCTGCGGGGGATGAAATTGCCTTCCAGCAAGGTCGTGAGCGAGTCATGACCAAAATTCTTCACCGCCAGCGCTTCACGGTGTTCGAAGGGCTTGGTGGCGCCAACGGCGTGCAGGCGACCGAGCAATTGCCCCAGGCGATACAGCTGATCGAGGTTGCCCGGCTCCGGCGCGCGCCCGCCTCTACGTGGGAACAAGGTGAAACGGAAACCGTTATGTTCGTGCAGGGTTTCGCCGTTGTGGATCAGCGGCGCAACGACCGGCACCTCGACCTCGGTGAGTTCGAAGGTGAATTGGTGTTCTTCCAGGATCGCTTCGTTGGTCCAGCGCTGAGGGCGGTAGAACTTGGCGATCAGCGGCTCGGAGTCTTCGATGCCGACCTGATAGACGCGGTTTTCGTAGCTGTTGAGCGCCAGAATGCGGGCGTCGCTGAGGAATCCGATGCTTTCGACGGCATCGAGCACGAGGTCTGGGGTGAGCGTTTCAAACGGGTGGGCCATGCTGACTCCTGCGCGCAGCAGGCTGCTGCGTCCGGCCAGGCATGGTAGCGCAGACGAGGCTCCTTTAGTGGCTGGGCTTGAGATGTATGGTGTCTGGGCTGACGCTTTCGCGGGCAAGCCCGCTCCCACAGTGATCTCCAGTGTGTGACAGATAGTGTGCACACCCTGGAACCCTGTGGGAGCGGGCTTGCCCGCGATGAGGCCGGATCAGGCGCCGACGATCCCGCCATCTTCCCGGCTAATCGCAATCACCGAGGACCGCGGCTTACCGTTGGGCAAATGCTCGGGAAAGGTCGAACCACCGTTCTCCCCCGGATGCTGAATCCCGATAAACAAGGTCTTCTGATCCGGCGAGAAACTGATCCCCGTCACTTCGCAACCAATCGGCCCGACCATGAACCGACGAATCTCCCCGTTGACCGGGTCGGCGCACAGCATCTGGTTATCGCCCATGCCGGCGAAGTCACCAGCATTGCTCGAATCGCCGTCGGTTTGAATCCACAACCGCCCGGCATCATCGAACGCCAGTCCATCCGGGCTATTGAACATGTTCTGCGGGGTGATGTTCGACGATCCGCCCTTCGGTGTGCCGGCATGCACTTGCGGGTTGCCAGCAACCACAAACAAATCCCAGGCAAAGGTTTTCGAACCGTGATCGTCACCGCCGGTGCGCCAACGCAAGATCTGCCCGTAGACGTTCTTCTCGCGCGGGTTCGGCCCGCCCACCGGTTGGCCGTCTTCGCCGCGTTTGGCGTTGTTGGTCAACGTGCAATAAACCTGGCCGTCCTTGGGGCTGACGACGATCCATTCCGGACGGTCCATGCGCGTGGCCTTCACTACGCTGGCGGCGAGGCGCGCGTGAATCAGCACCTCGGCCTGATCGGCAAAACCGCTGCTGGCGTCGATGCCGTTTTTACCGTGGCTCAGTTCGATCCATTCGCCCTGGCCTTTCGGGTGATCGGCGTTGCCGTCGCCCGCATCGAAGCGCGCTACGTACAAGGTGCCGTGGTCCAGCAGGTCGCGGTTGGCCTTGGGGTTTTTGTGGTCGATCTTGTCGCGGCTGACGAATTTGTAGATGAACTCGCCGCGCTCGTCGTCGCCCATGTACACCACGGCGTGGCCGTCAGCGGTTTCCGCCAGGGCTGCGTTTTCGTGTTTGAAGCGGCCCAGCGCGGTGCGTTTGACCGGAGTCGACTGCGGGTCGAACGGGTCGATCTCCACCACCCAGCCGTGACGGTTGAGTTCGTTGGGGGTTTTCGCCAGGTCGAAACGCGGGTCGTGCTGATGCCAGTTGATCTCTTTGCTGGTCGCCACCACGCCGTAGCGTTTCTGTGGCGCATCGAACTTCTGTTCGGCGTTGCTGCTGCCGAAGCAATCGGTGAAATTCTCTTCGCAGGTCAGGTAGGTGCCCCACGGCGTCTTGCCGTTGGCGCAGTTCTGGAACGTGCCGAGGACAGTTTTGCCGTGCGGATCGGCGCTGGTTTTCAACAAGTCGTGACCGGCCGCCGGACCGCTGACGCTGATCGGCGAGTTGCCGTGGATGCGTCGGTTATAGGAAGAACCCTGGACGAATTGCCACTGGCCATTCGAGCGGTGCACTTCGATCACCGACACACCTTCGCAGGCCAGAGCCTTGTGCACGTCTTCGGCCGATTGCGGCATGCCGCCGTGCGGGTAGAGGTAGCGGTAATTGGTGTATTCGTTGTTGATCGCCATCAACGCGCGGTTGTTGTCGCCGGGGAAGGCGAACAGGCTCATGCCATCGTTGTTGTCGCCGAACTGGAGTTCCTGATGCTCTGCGCTGCCGTTGCCACTCGGGTCGAACGCCGGGCCATTTTTGTGCAGTGGCTGGCCCCAGCTGATCAATACCGAAGACTTGTAACCCGGCGGCAGGCTGATGCTGTCGCTGGTGGCGGCGGGGATGCTGTCGAAACCCAATAACCGGCTGGTGCCGGCGCTGACACTGGCGGCCAGCACGCTGCGACTCAGCAGGTTGCCGCCGAGAAACATCGCGGCGCCGCACAGGGCGCCGGCGCTGATAAAACCACGACGGCTGAGGCCGACCATTTGTTCGAGGTCGGTGGATTGGTTTTCTTCTAATAGGCTCACATCAGGCTCCCTGCGATTTTTGCAGTCACCTTAATGATCAGTGATGAAGGTTTTGTTGCAGTTGCGTTTACAGCGGTGTGCCAAGTAACACGTTGGACGGTGAGAACTGCGCGCGCACCGGTTGACCGGGATTCAGCTTGCGGGACCGCAGGTGCCCGGGCTCGGCCAGCGCGCAGAGTGTCTGGCGGTTGGGCAGGCCGATGCGTACTTCGCTGGGGCCGTCTTCGGCGTCGAGAATTTCTTCGATGATCCCGGTCAGGCAATTGTGTCCGGGCGTTGCTTCATCCTCGGAACCGAGCACGTCGAGCCAGCCTGCCTTGATCAGGGCCACGACTTCGGTCCCCGGTTGCAGGTCCAGACGCAGGGTGCTGTCGTGAGTGATTTGCGCATCGATGCTCAAGCCTTCGGCCAGTTCCAGGCGAATCCGGTCGTTGTGGCCCTGGGTTTCGATGGCGGCGACTTTGCCGTGCAATTGATTACGCGCGCTGGTGCGCAGCATCAAGCGGCCCAGCAGGTCGAGGTCGCTGGCCTCTTCGGCGGCCTCCAGCACCTGAGCCTGCAACGCTTGCAGCTTTTGATACAGGCGCAACACGCGCTCGCCTTCGGTGGACAACTTGGCACCGCCCCCGCCCTTGCCGCCGACCACGCGCTCCACCAGCGGTTTTTGCGCGAGGTTGTTCAGCTCGTCGATGGCATCCCACGCCGCTTTGTAACTCAGGCCCGCGCTTTTCGCGGCGCGGGTGATCGAGCCCTGTTCCGCGACGTGTTGCAGCAGGGCGATGCGTTGCGGGCGGCGGACAATGTGCTGGGACAACAACGTGGGCAAGGACATGGCAAGGCGCTTTGGCTGTGACGATGGTGAGGACGTTGGCGGCTCGGGGGCCGGGAGTCAAGTCAGGAGGACTCGCCGGGTTTGGGGGTGCGAGCCAGGCAATAGACATCGACCCGCGACGCACCCGCGTCGACCAACCGGCGTGCGAGCGCTTGCGCCGTGGCGCCGGTCGTGAGCACGTCGTCCACCAGCGCGAGGTGTCGACCCGCGACAGCGGCTTCGGGCATGAGGGCGAAGGCGTTGCGCAGGTTTTTTCTGCGAGCTTCGGCATTGAGATCCTGTTGTGCGTCGGTGTCTTGCGTCCTCGACAGCAACCGTTCGTCGCAAGGAATATGCAGTCGTTCACTGAGCCAGCGCGCCAACATCGCTGCCTGATTGAACCCTCGTTTGCGCAAGCGTCGGGTGGCCAGCGGCACCGGGACCAGGGCATCAGGTCGTGGCAGGTCATCGTCGAAGCGATGTTGCAGGGATTGAGCGAGAAGTTCGCCGAGCAGGTGGCCAAACGGCCATTTAGCGTTGTGTTTGAAGCGAGTAATCAGGCTGTCGACCGGGAAGCCGTATATCCAGGGTGCAACGACCCGCTCGAAGGACGGTGGTTGCTTCAGGCATTGGCCGCACGTCAGGCCGGCGGCGGGCAAGGGCAGGGCGCAAGTCTGGCAGTGATCGCCGAGCCAGGGCAGTTCGGTTTCGCAGGCCATGCAAATGGGCGTGGCGCTATCCGCAGGTTCATCGCACAAAAAACAGGTTTGTTCGTTTTTTAACCAGATGTAAACCGGCCATTTGTATCGTGGTTGACAGCGCATCACTCTTCCTTAAATATGCCAAACATCCGTGTCGCGACTGTGGGTATTCCGTCCCCAGCGCCAGCCAAGCATAAAACAAAGGAAACGCCCATGAGCGCCAGCACCTCTGCAACCCTGCGTCATGACTGGTCTTTAGCCGAAGTCAAAGCGCTCTTCGTTCAGCCATTCAACGACCTGTTGTTCCAGGCTCAGACGGTGCACCGCGCGCATTTCGACGCCAACCGCGTCCAGGTATCGACCCTGCTGTCGATCAAAACCGGCGCCTGCCCGGAAGATTGCAAATATTGTCCGCAGTCCGGTCACTACAACACCGGCCTGGAAAAAGAAAAGCTGATGGAAGTGCAGAAAGTCCTCGAAGAGGCCGCACGCGCCAAGGCCATCGGTTCGACCCGTTTCTGCATGGGCGCGGCGTGGAAGCACCCGTCGGCCAAAGACATGCCGTACGTGCTGAAGATGGTCGAAGGCGTGAAGGCCCTTGGCTTGGAAACCTGCATGACCCTCGGTCGTCTTGATCAGGACCAGACCGAAGCGCTGGCCAAGGCTGGCCTGGACTACTACAACCACAACCTCGATACCTCGCCCGAGTTCTACGGCAGCATCATCACCACCCGTACGTACAGCGAGCGTCTGCAAACCCTGGCCTACGTGCGTGATTCGGGGATGAAGATCTGCTCCGGCGGCATTCTCGGCATGGGCGAGTCCCTCGATGACCGCGCCAACCTGCTGATCCAGCTCTCCAACCTGCCCGAGCATCCGGAGTCGGTGCCGATCAACATGCTGGTGAAAGTCGCCGGTACGCCGCTGGAAAACGCTGAAGACGTCGACCCGTTCGACTTCATCCGCATGCTCGCCGTTGCGCGGATCCTGATGCCGAAATCCCACGTGCGCCTGTCCGCCGGCCGCGAAGCGATGAACGAGCAGATGCAGGCCCTGGCCTTCTTCGCTGGCGCCAACTCGATTTTCTACGGCGACAAACTGCTGACCACTGCAAACCCGCAGGCCGACAAGGACATGCAACTGTTCTCGCGCCTGGGCATCCTGCCGGAAGCCCGCGAAGAGCACGCCGACGAAGTGCACCAGGCCGCGATCGAACAGGCGCTGGTGGAGCAGAAGAGCAGCGAGCAGTTCTACAACGCCGCCGTTTAATCAATGCTGAACCTGTAGGAGCCGGCTTGCTGGCGATGGCATCACCTCGGTCATTCAGGCAAACCGAGACGATGCCATCGCCCGCAAGCCGACTCCTGCGATCTGACTTTCGAGGCCTGCATGTCTTTCGATCTCGCCGCACGCCTTGCTGCCCGTCGTGCCGAAAACCTCTACCGCCAGCGTCCACTGCTCGAAAGCCCACAAGGCCCGGAAGTGGTGGTCGATGGCCAGTCGCTGCTGGCGTTCTGCAACAACGATTACCTGGGCCTGGCCAATCATCCGCAAGTGATTGAAGCCTGGCGCGCTGGCGCGTTGAAGTGGGGCGTTGGTGGCGGGGCGTCGCATCTGGTCATCGGTCATAGCGGCCCGCATCACGCGCTGGAAGAAGCCCTCGCCGACCTGACCGGTCGCCCGCGCGCCTTGTTGTTTACTACTGGTTACATGGCCAACCTCGGCGCAGTTACCGCGTTGGTGGGGCAGGGCGATACGGTGCTGGAAGACCGGCTCAACCACGCCTCGTTGCTCGATGCTGGGCTGTTGTCCGGCGCGCGCTTCAATCGCTATCTGCACAACGACGCGACGAGCCTGGCCAAGCGACTCGAGAAAGCCACCGGCAACACATTGGTGGTCACCGACGGCGTGTTCAGCATGGACGGCGATATCGCTGACTTGCCGGCGCTGGCCCGGGAAGCCAAGGCCAAGGGCGCGTGGCTGATGGTCGATGATGCCCACGGTTTCGGTCCGCTGGGTGCGCATGGCGGCGGGATCGTCGAGCATTTCGGCTTGAGCCAGGCCGACGTGCCGGTGCTGGTCGGCACCCTCGGCAAAGCGTTTGGAACGGCAGGTGCCTTCGTTGCCGGCAGCGAAGAGCTGATCGAAAGTCTGATCCAGTTCGCCCGCCCCTACATCTACACCACCAGCCAGCCTCCGGCGCTGGCCTGCGCCACGCTGAAAAGCCTGGAGCTGCTGCGCAGCGAGCATTGGCGTCGCGAGCACCTGAAAACGCTGATCCGCCAATTCCGTCAGGGCGCCGAGCAGATCGGCCTGGAGCTGATGGACAGCTTCACGCCGATCCAGCCGATCATGATCGGCGACGCCGGGCGCGCGGTGCGTTTGTCGCAGATGCTGCGCGAACGCGGTCTGATGGTGACCGCAATCCGCCCGCCGACCGTGCCCGCCGGCAGCGCCCGTCTGCGCGTGACCCTGACGGCCGCCCACAGCGAAGCACAGGTGCAGCTATTGTTAGAAGGATTGGCCGATTGTTTTCAACAACTTGGAGCGGAGCCGAGCCATGCGTGATCGACTGATTCTGCTGCCCGGCTGGGGGCTCGGAATTTCACCGCTGGAGCCATTGGCGGCAGCGTTGCAGGGGCTGGATGAACACCTGCGGGTGGAAATCGAGCCGTTGCCTGAACTGGAGTCGAGCGATCTGGAAGAATGGCTCGACGAACTCGATTCGACGGTGCCGCAGGACGCCTGGCTCGGCGGTTGGTCCCTTGGCGGCATGCTCGCGTCCGAGTTGGCAGCACGTCGTGGTGACCGTTGCTGTGGTTTGTTCACCTTGGCCAGCAACCCTTCCTTTGTCGCTCATGAGCAGTGGCCGAGCGCGATGTCCGGCGAGACTTTCGATGCGTTTCTGGCAGGTTGCGCGGCCGACCCGCGCACGACGCTGAAACGCTTTTCGCTGCTCTGCGCGCAAGGCGCCGAAGACCCGCGCGGGTTGTCGCGCTTGCTGCTGGGTGGCGCGCCACATACCGCGGCGCCGGTGTTGATGAAGAGTTTGGAGCTGCTCGCTCAACTGGATACGCGGCAAGCGTTGCAGGCATTTCGCGGTCCGCAACTGCATTTGTTCGCCGGCCTCGATGGGCTGGTGCCGGCCGAAGCGGCGGGCGACTTGCTGGCGTTGCTGCCGGATATCGAAATCGGTCTGATTGAACAGGCCAGTCACGCGTTTCTCCTGGAAGACCCCCACGGTGTGGCGGGGGCGATCCAGGCCTTTTTGCATGAGTCCGGTGATGACTGATTTATCCCTCCCCAACGTGCCCGGCGGTTTGCCCGACAAGCGCCAGGTCGCGGCATCCTTCTCCCGCGCGGCGGCAAGCTACGACAGCGTGGCTGAGCTGCAGCGTGATGTTGGCAGCCAATTGTTGAGCCGTTTGCCCAGTGATTTTGCGCCGACACGTTGGCTGGACCTTGGCTGTGGCACTGGGCATTTCAGCCGTGCGCTGGGCGAGCGGTTTGCCGATGGTCACGGCGTTGCACTTGATATCGCCGAAGGCATGCTCAATCACGCGCGGCCATTGGGCGGCGCCACGCACTTTATCGCTGGCGATGCCGAGCGTCTGCCGCTGCGCGATTCGACCTGCGACCTGATATTTTCCAGCCTGGCGGTGCAGTGGTGCGCGGACTTCGCCTCGGTGCTCAGCGAGGCCCATCGGGTGCTGAAACCGGGCGGGATTTTCGCATTTGCTAGTCTGTGTGTGGGCACGTTGATTGAACTGCGTGACAGTTGGCGTCAGGTGGATGGCATGGTCCACGTCAACCGCTTCCGTGAGTTCGGCGTTTATCAACAGTTGTGTGCGGACAGTGGGTTGCAGGCGCTGAGTCTGGAAACCCGTCCCCACGTGCTGCATTACCCGGACGTGCGCAGTTTGACCCATGAATTAAAGGCCTTGGGTGCGCACAATCTCAATCCCGGGCGGCCGGGCGGCTTAACCGGACGGGCGCGGATTCTGGGACTGATTGAGGCCTATGAGCAGTTTCGTCAGGCCCAAGGTCTGCCGGCGACTTATCAAGTGGTGTACGCCGTTATGGAGAAACCCTTATGAGCGCAGCCTATTTCATCACCGGCACTGACACTGATGTCGGCAAAACCACGGTGGCCGCCGGCCTGCTGTACGCCGCGCGTTCGGCGGGTCTGAGTACGGCGGCGGGTAAACCGGTCGCCTCCGGTTGCGACGCCACACCCAAGGGGTTGCGCAATGCCGATGCGCTGGCGCTGTTGGCGGAATGCTCGCTGCCGCTGACTTATGCGCAGGTCAACCCGGTGGCGTTCGAGCCGGCCATTGCTCCGCACTTGGCGGCGCGTGAGGCCGGAGTGGCGTTGACGGTGCAGTCGTTGTTGACGCCGATGCGGCAGATCCTCGACATGCAGGCCGATTTCACCTTGATCGAAGGCGCCGGTGGCTGGCGCGTGCCATTGGCGGACCAGGACAATCTGTCAGACCTGGCGATGGCCCTGGATTTGCCGGTGATTCTGGTGGTCGGTGTACGTCTGGGATGCATCAGCCATGCGTTACTGACGGCTGAGGCGATTGCCCGGGACGGTTTGCAACTGGCGGGGTGGGTGGCCAACATCATCGATCCGAAAACTTCGCGACTGGAAGAAAACCTCGCGACCCTCGCCGAGCGAATCCCGGCACCCTGCCTTGGGCGCGTGCCGAAACTCAAGGTGGTGACGGCCGAGGCGGTGGCGGAGCACCTGCAACTGGATTTGCTGGACTAGGCTTTGCCTATGACAAGGCACTGTGCCATTAGTGTTTTTGTCGGGTGTTTTGCGCGTGCGTCTGCTTCAATGATCGCTGTTGATCCTTTGCAAGGACGAGTTCTCCCATGGAAATCTCAGGAAACACCGCTTTTTATGCCGGTCTGAGCACTATTCAGACAGGGCAGAACCGGGTCGATCAAGCTGCCGGCCAGATCGCCAACAATACGATCGAGCGTTCGGTCACCAGTCAGTCCTCCGAGGTTCAGGTCGATCGTCTGCGTTCCGTGGATCGTAGCCAGCAATCGGACGTGGCCAGTAACGTTATCGAAATGTCCCAAGGCAAATTTCAAGTCGAACTGGGCGTCAAAGTCGCCAAGGCTTCCGATGAAGTGCTCGGTACGCTGATCGATACCTTCGCTTGATCATTCGCTGAATCCGCACCACTGACGCCGCGATTGTTCGCGGCGTTTTTCTGCGTAAGTCCTTCTTCCGTCACGAATCTTTCCTACTCTTAAGGTGTTGCGCAATCAACGGCGTTACGCCTCTGTGCGCGTCGCAATTGCTGGTGCGATGACGAGCGGCAAAAGATCGGCGCTTGACAAGGTTTAGGCGTAAACGTATGTTTCAAACAACTGTTTGATCGCAACAACAAATCAATGCGGTCGTTCATTCCCGGTTACATCAGCAGAGGTTTATCGCTATGCCTGACTACAAGGCCCCCTTGCGTGATATTCGCTTCGTTCGTGACGAACTGCTCGGCTACGAAGCGCACTATCAGAGCCTTCCGGCTTGCGCAGACGCAACTCCGGACATGGTTGACGCCATTCTCGAAGAAGGCGCCAAGTTTTGTGAGCAGGTGCTGGCTCCGCTGAACCGCGTGGGTGACACCGAAGGCTGCACCTGGAGCGAGTCCGGCGTTAAGACCCCGACTGGCTTCAAAGAAGCCTACAAGCAATTCGTTGAAGGCGGCTGGCCGAGCCTGGCCCACGACGTAGAGCACGGCGGCCAAGGCCTGCCGGAGTCCTTGGGTCTGGCTGTGAGCGAAATGGTTGGCGAGTCCAACTGGTCGTGGGGCATGTACCCAGGCCTGTCGCACGGCGCGATGAACACCATCTCCGAGCACGGCACGCCGGAGCAGCAACACGCCTACCTGACCAAACTGGTTTCCGGCGAATGGACCGGCACCATGTGCCTGACCGAACCGCACTGCGGCACCGACCTGGGCATGCTGCGCACCAAGGCCGAACCTCAGGCCGACGGTTCCTACAAAGTTTCCGGCACCAAGATCTTCATCTCGGCCGGTGAACACGACATGGCCGACAACATCGTCCACATCGTGCTGGCCCGCCTACCGGATGCACCGGCTGGCACCAAAGGCATCTCGCTGTTCATCGTGCCGAAGTTCCTGCCGAACGCAGACGGTTCGATCGGTGAGCGTAACGCGGTGTCCTGCGGTTCCCTCGAACACAAGATGGGCATCCACGGCAACGCCACTTGCGTGATGAACTTCGACGCGGCCACCGGTTTCCTGATCGGCCCGGCGAATAAAGGCCTGAACTGCATGTTCACCTTCATGAACACCGCACGTCTGGGTACCGCTTTGCAAGGTCTGGCCCACGCCGAAATCGGTTTCCAGGGCGGCCTGAAATACGCTCGCGATCGTCTGCAAATGCGTTCGCTGACTGGCCCGAAAGCGCCGGAAAAAGCCGCTGACCCGATCATCGTGCACCCGGATGTACGTCGCATGCTGTTGACCATGAAGGCATTCGCCGAAGGCAACCGTGCGATGGTTTACTTCACCGCCAAGCAAGTCGACATCGTCAAGTACGGCGTAGATGAAGAAGAGAAGAAGAAAGCCGACGCTCTGCTGGCCTTCATGACTCCAATCGCCAAAGCCTTCATGACTGAAGTCGGTTTTGAATCGGCTAACCACGGCGTGCAAATCTACGGCGGCCACGGCTTCATCGCCGAGTGGGGCATGGAACAGAACGTTCGCGACAGCCGCATTTCCATGCTGTACGAAGGCACCACCGGCATCCAGGCACTCGACCTGCTGGGCCGTAAAGTGCTGATGACTCAAGGCGAGGCTCTGAAAGGCTTCACCAAGATCGTCCACAAGTTCTGCCAGACCAACGAAGGCAACGAAGCGGTTCAAGAGTTCGTCGCTCCGTTGGCTGCACTGAACAAGGAATGGGGCGAGCTGACCATGAAGGTCGGTATGGCTGCCATGAAAGATCGCGAAGAAGTCGGCGCGGCCTCCGTGGACTACCTGATGTACTCCGGTTACGCCTGCCTGGCCTACTTCTGGGCTGACATGGCGCGTCTGGCTGCCGAGAAACTGGCTGCCGGCACTTCCGAAGAGGCGTTCTACACCGCCAAACTGCAGACTGCGCGCTTCTACTTCCAGCGCATTTTGCCGCGTACCCGCACTCACGTTGCAACCATGTTGTCGGGCGCCAACAACCTGATGGACATGAAAGAAGAGAACTTCGACCTGGGCTACTAAGCCATAACGAAGTCTTTATAAAAAACCGCTGCTCCTTCGGGAGTGGCGGTTTTTTTTGTGTTTGGCCCCAACTATGGCCCCCCATTCCCCAGCAGAAACGGTGTAGATCCTCTGCTGATCTTCGT
This sequence comes from Pseudomonas sp. GL-RE-29, assembly GCF_019947275.1. Classification (NCBI taxonomy): domain Bacteria; kingdom Pseudomonadati; phylum Pseudomonadota; class Gammaproteobacteria; order Pseudomonadales; family Pseudomonadaceae; genus Pseudomonas; species Pseudomonas sp. GL-RE-29. The sequence goes on along the minus strand of NZ_JAGYGD010000004.1, from coordinate 97,705 downwards.
ATTTATTGATGCAAAATGTTTCAGTGGGGAGTGGCAAATTAATTGCACCACGCTGGTTAACCGGCGCTCACGAGACATCCTGTCCTGTTCAACGACGCCTCTCGCCCGGCGAACTTATAACAACAACAGTCAGGGTGAAGCACATGAACATCTGTCGACTTGTTCGTTTTACCGCCTGGTTATCCCTCTCTTTTTTGGCGGTCGATGCAATGGCTGCGACGCCTGCAGAAGTGGACCCGCCCATCCCCGAAGTGCCCAGCCTCCAATCGTTACGCGGCATGACCCCGCCTGACCCGTCGGGCACCGAAGGCGGACGCAAAGTCGACCTGATGACCGACTACGTGCTCAATCGCTCGGCGGCGATTCTCCTGGGCAAAGCGTTGTTCTGGGACATGGAGGTCGGCAGCGACAGCACCACCGCTTGCGCGTCTTGTCACTACCACGCCGGGGTCGATCACCGAACCACCAACCAGATCAACCCCGGTCAGGCGCACTCCAATGCCAACGTCGCGTCGATCTTCAACAAGCCGTTCGTGGCCTCCGACATTCCCGGCGACGTGCCGTCGTATACGACCAAGTCCGGAGGCAAGGGCGGCCCGAACTACTTGCTCAAGAAAACCGACTTTCCAACCCATGTGCTCGCTAATCCGCTGGATCGCAATTCGCTGATTCTCTACTCGACCGACGATGTGATCGGCTCCCAAGGCGTGTTCGACGCCAATTTCGTCAAGCCGAACCAAGCGCGATTCGACAAATGCACGCAGCAACCGGACGGTATTTTCCAGGTCGGCGGCATTAATGTTCGCCGCAGCACCGGACGTAACGCACCGTCGGTAATCAACGCCGCGTTCAACGTGCGCAACTTCTGGGATGGCCGGGCCAATAACGTGTTCAACGGCTTCTCGCCATTCGGCAACCGCGATCCCGATGCCGGAATCTATGTGACCAAGGACAACAGTGGCGTAGCGCTCAAAGTGCGGCTGGCGCTCAACGATGCCTCGGCCGCTTCCCAAGCGGTGGGACCTCCCGGCAGCTCTGTGGAAATGTCCTGCGGCGGTCGTACCTTTGCCGACATTGGCCGGCGCATGCTCGATACACTGATGCTCAAGCAGCAGCGGATTTCCTCCACCGATTCGGTGCTCGGCCCGGTTTCTGGAGCGCGCAGGCCCACTTATCGAGAGCTGATCAAAAACGCCTTCCAGCCACGGCTATGGAACGCCACGCAGCAAGTCCTGGTGGGCGGTGCGCCGTACGCCCAGATCGAAGCCAACTTCCCGCTGTTCTTCGGGCTGGCGATCCAGATGTACGAAGCTACGCTGGTTTCCGATCAGGCACCGCTTGATGCTTATTTGCAGGGCGACCATACGGCCATGAACGAGCAGCAAGTCCAAGGCATGAATCTGTTCCTGGGCAAGGGCAAGTGCGTCAATTGCCACGGCGGTGCGGAGCTGACCAACGCTGCCAGCCGTTTGCAGTTCCATCCCCGCGAGCGCATCGAGCGCATGGTCATGGCGGACAACCTGACCACGCTCTACGACAACGGCTTCTACAACACCGGCGTGCGCCCGACCTCGGAAGACCTGGCGCTCGGTGGCGCGGATGCCTGGGGCAATCCGTTGTCCTTTACCCGTCAGTACAACACCTTGCTGCAAGGTGGGAGAATTCCTGACCCGCTGGATGTCGATGTCTGCACCTTCGAAGCAGCCTTGAGTGCCGCGACTCCCTGCGATGCGACACTTCTGCCCAATGTCGGTTTTCGCGACGCGGTCGACGGCGCCTTCAAAACACCGACGCTGCGCAACATCGCGCTGACCGGGCCGTATTTCCACAATGGCAGCCGCTCGACGCTGAAACAGGTCATGGAGTTCTACAACCGTGGCGGCGACCGGCGCGGTGAGGATGCAAGCAACACCAGTGGCTTCGAACATCCGTCGGCCAATCAGCACAACGGCTCGAATCTCGATCCGGACATGACCAGTCTGAACCTGACCGCCGATGAAGTGGATGCCCTGGTCAAATTCATGGAGGTTGGCTTGACCGACCCGCGAGTCGCCTGGGAACGGGCGCCGTTCGATCATCCATCGCTGGTGCTTGCCCAGGGTCATGTGGGTGATGAAAACGCCGTTACACAAAAACCGGTCAGTCCAAAGATCACCACCCGGCAGGCACTGGACGCTACTTTCCAGCTCAAGCCGATCGGTGCCGAAGGGCGCAGGCCGGAAGAGGGTGCGTTGCAGCCGTTCAACAATGATCTCTAACGAGCTATCCCCTCGCGTCGCTGGCGACCCTGAATACGCCAGCGACGCCGTTTTAAAAAATACCTCAGCAAAACGCTCAGCAAATCAGGCGTTCTGCCGTTAAAGTGATGGGCACAATGCCATCAATTGCTATGACGGTCGGAGCTTTACCCTTGCCGCGTTCTTCCGCTGTACGTTTCAGTCATTTCCTGCCGTCGTTGCTGCTGTTGCTGGCGGGCCTTGCGGCTGCGTACGTCAAGGATCTGAATGTGTTCTTCACGTCGCTGTTCAACGTGCTGCCAACCCTGGTGCTGTTGCTCGGTGGTGCTTACTGTGCGGTTTACCGACGTCAGCGTGAGCTTTTTCTGATGGTCACGGTGTACATCGCCTACTTCCTGCTCGACACCCAGACCGACTATTACCGCGATAACGGCAAGGTGCGCGAAGACGCCGCGGTGGTCTTTCACCTGTGTTGCCTGTTGTTGCCACTGTTGTTTGGCGTATTCGCGGCGTGGCAGGAGCGTACGCATCTGTTCCAGGACATGGTGGCGCGCTTCGCCGTGTTGCTGGCAGTGGGCAGCGTGGCGTTGGGGCTTGAGCAAAGTTATCCCCAGCCGTTACTGATTTGGCTGTCGGAGATCCGCTGGCCGGCATTGCACGGCGCGTGGATGAGTCTGATCCAGTTGTCCTACCCGGTGTTCATCGCTGCGTTCCTGTTGCTGGCGTACCAGTATTGGCGCAACCCGCGACCGCTGCATGCCGCGCAATTGGTCGGGTTACTCGGGTTGTTCTGGATGTTGCCGAAAACCTTCATCCTGCCGTTCACTCTGAACATCATGTGCAGCCAGGTGATGCTGATGATCGCTGCAGCCGTGGCCCACGAGGCTTATCAAATGGCCTTCCGTGATGAGCTGACCGGTCTGCCGGGTCGCCGCGCCTTGAACGAGCGCATGCAGCGATTGGGGCGCAATTATGTGTTGGCCATGAGCGACGTCGACCACTTCAAGAAATTCAACGACACCCACGGTCACGACGTCGGCGACCAGGTGCTGCGACTGGTCGCCAGCAAGCTGTCGAAAATCGGCGGTGGCGGTAAGGCGTATCGCTACGGCGGCGAGGAATTTGCCTTGGTGTTTGCAGGAAAGACCCTCGAAGAGTGCATGCCGCACTTGGAAGTCATCCGCGAATCCATCGCGACCTACAACATCCACCTGCGTAATCAGGACAGCCGCCCGCAGGATGATAGTCAGGGTAGGCAGCGTCGCTCCGGTTCACATGCTTCGAGCGTGTCGGTCACCGTCAGTATCGGCGTTGCCGAACGCCTTGAGCAGCGCACGCCCGAAGAGGTGCTCAAGTCTGCGGACCAGGCGCTCTACAGCGCCAAAGGCGCCGGGCGAAACTGCGTGATGGCGTTCGGTCAGAACCGCCGGGGCGCTGTTCGGATGGACGCCGCTACGGTTGAGTGATGATGGCGCATTCAGCGTCTGGACTGTGATTGTGGGGTGTGGTCACCGGCAGTAGGTTGGAGCAATCTGCTGACGGAGAATGACCATGCCCGAGTACAAAGCTCCCCTGCGCGACATGCGCTTTCTGATCGACCAAGTCTTCGATTTTCACGGCAACTACGCGGCGCTGGGGGCTACTGACGCCAGCCCGGACATGGTCAGTGCGATCCTCGAAGAAGGCGCGAAATTCTGTGAGAACGTTCTGGCCCCGCTGAACCGCAGCGGTGACGAAGAAGGCTGCCATTTCGACAACGGCGTAGTAACAACGCCTACAGGCTTCAAGCAGGCTTTCGCACAATACGTTGAGGGCGGCTGGCATGGTCTGGCGGCTGATCCTGCATACGGTGGTCAGGGGCTGCCGAGCTCACTGGGACTGGTCATCAGCGAAATGGTCGGTTCCAGCAACACTTCCTGGGGCATGTATCCGGGCCTGACTCACGGCGCCATGTCGGCGATTCACGCCCATGGCACCGAAGAACAGAAACAAACTTACCTGAGCAAACTCACCGCCGGCCAATGGACCGGCACCATGTGCCTGACCGAAGCCCATTGCGGTACCGACCTGGGCATCATCAAAACCCGCGCCGTGCCTCAGGCCGACGGCAGTTACGCGATCTCCGGCAGCAAGATTTTCATCTCGGCCGGCGAGCACGACATGAGTGCCAACATCATTCACCTGGTACTGGCGAAACTGCCGGACGCACCCGCCGGGACCAAAGGCATTTCGCTGTTTATCGTGCCCAAGTTCCTGCCCGACGCCGAAGGTGAAGCGGGTGAGCGCAATGGCGTTTCCTGCGGCTCGATCGAGCACAAGATGGGCATCAAGGCGTCGGCCACTTGCGTGCTGAACTTTGACGGGGCCAAGGGCTTTTTGATCGGTGAACCGAACAAGGGCCTGAACTGCATGTTCACCATGATGAACCATGCACGCCTGGGCACCGGCATGCAGGGTTTGTGTCTGGGCGAGGCGAGTTTCCAGGGCGCGATAAAATACGCCAACGACCGCTTGCAGATGCGCTCTCTGACCGGCCCGAAAGCGCCGGAGAAAGCCGCCGACCCGATCATCGTGCATCCGGATGTGCGGCGGATGCTGCTGACCATGAAAGCCTTCAACGAAGGCAATCGCGCGCTCACTTACTTCACTGCGCAGTTGCTGGACGTTGCGCACTTGAGCGCGGATGAAACGGCGCGCCAGGACGCTGAAGACTTGCTGGCGTTCCTGACGCCAATCTGCAAAGCCTTCATGACGGAGACCGGTCTGGAGGTAACGAACCACGGTATGCAGGTGTTCGGTGGCCACGGCTTTATTCGTGAATGGGGCATGGAACAACTGGTTCGCGACTGCCGGATCGCACCGATTTACGAGGGCACCAACGGCATTCAGGCGCTGGACTTGCTTGGGCGTAAAGTGCTCGGCAGTCAGGGCAAACTGCTGCGCGGCTTCACCAAAGTCGTTCACAAGTTTTGTGCGGCGAACGCTGAGCATCCGCAGTTGGCCAGTTATGTGGCGCAACTTAATGAGCTGAATCAGCAGTGGGGCGAGCTGACCACCAAAGTCGGCATGGCCGCGATGAAAAATCCGGATGAAGTGGGCGCCGCGTCGGTCGATTACCTGATGTACAGCGGTTACATCATCCTCGGCTACTTGTGGTTGCGCATGGCGTTGGTGGCGCAGGCTCAGTTGGATTCGGGCAGCGGTGATGCCGATTTCTATAAGGCTAAACTGGCGACAAGCGAGTTTTACTTCAAGCGTTTGCTACCACGTACTGCCGCTCATCGGGCAGCAATCGAGGCAGGCAGCGATTGCCTGATGAAGCTGCCCGCGGAGTTGTTCGCGCTTTAGTCTTTTAAAATGAATCACAAAGGAAGCTCGCGAAACTGCGGGCTTTTTTTATGACTAAATAGTCAGTGACCAAACATTACAAAACGGTCACTGGCTGACCCTATGTGTCGCAAAAGTTGTTGGGTTACACTCGGGCCCAACGAAAACACCATTCCTATGAATCACCTGTTTAGATCTTGCGAGGTTTGCCATGGCTGACTACAAAGCGCCCCTGCGCGATATGCGCTTCGTCCTCAATGAAGTTTTCGAGGTCGCCAAACTCTGGGCCGAGTTGCCTGCACTGGCTGAGACCGTTGATGCGCAAACCGTCGAAGCCATTCTTGAAGAAGCCGGCAAGGTCACCAGCAAAAGCATCGCACCCCTGAGCCGTGCGGCTGACGAAGAAGGTTGCCACTGGGCGGACGGTGCCGTCACCACGCCGGCAGGTTTCCCACAGGCTTATCAGACTTACGCTGAAGGCGGCTGGGTCGGCGTCGGTGGCGATCCAGCCTACGGCGGCATGGGCATGCCCAAGGCGGTTTCGGCGCAGGTCGAAGAAATGGTCAACTCGGCCAGCCTATCGTTCGGTCTGTATCCGATGCTGACCGCCGGCGCATGTCTGTCGATCAACGCCCACGCCAGCGAAGAACTGAAGGCCGCGTACCTGCCGAACATGTACGCCGGTGTCTGGGCCGGTTCCATGTGCCTGACCGAGCCACACGCCGGCACCGACCTGGGCATCATCCGCACCAAGGCCGAGCCTCAGGCCGACGGTTCCTACAAGGTCAGCGGCACCAAGATCTTCATCACCGGTGGCGAACACGACCTGACTGAAAACATCATTCACCTGGTGCTGGCCAAACTGCCAGACGCACCGGCCGGTCCGAAGGGTATTTCGCTGTTCCTGGTGCCGAAGTTCATGGTCAACGCCGATGGCAGCCTGGGCGCGCGTAACCCGGCCAACTGTGGCTCGATCGAACACAAAATGGGCATCCAGGCGTCCGCCACTTGCGTGATGAACTTCGATGAAGCGGTGGGTTATCTGGTCGGCGAGCCGAACAAAGGCCTGGCGGCGATGTTCACCATGATGAACTACGAGCGTCTGGGTGTCGGTATCCAGGGTCTGGCGACCGGCGAGCGCTCGTATCAGAACGCTGTTGAATACGCTCGTGATCGTCTGCAAAGCCGTTCGCCAACTGGCGCGCAGAACAAGGACAAAGTGGCCGATCCGATCATCGTCCACCCGGACGTGCGTCGCATGCTGCTGACCATGAAAGCTTCGAACGAAGGCGGTCGTGCCTTTTCGACTTACGTGGCCATGCAACTGGACACCGCCAAGTTCAGCGAAGACGCCACCACCCGCAAACGCGCGGAAGATCTGGTGGCGTTGTTGACGCCAGTGGCCAAGGCGTTCCTGACCGACCTGGGTCTGGAAACCACCGTTCACGGCCAGCAGGTGTTCGGCGGTCACGGTTACATCCGTGAGTGGGGCCAGGAGCAACTGGTACGCGACGTGCGCATTACTCAGATCTACGAAGGCACCAACGGCATTCAGGCGCTGGACCTGGTGGGTCGCAAGATCGTCGGCACCGGCGGTGCGTTCTACAACCTGTTCGCTGACGAAATTCGTCACTTCACCGCCACCGCGAGCGCTGACCTGGCGGAGTTCACCAAGCCACTGAACGATGCCGTCACCACCCTCGACGAACTGACTGCGTGGCTGCTGGATCGGGCCAAATCCAACCCGAATGAAATCGGCGCGGCGTCGGTCGAGTATCTGCAAGCGTTCGGTTACACGGCTTACGCTTACATGTGGGCACTGATGGCCAAAGCGGCTTTCGGCAAAGAAGGGCAGGACGATTTCTACGCGAGCAAACTGGGTACCGCGCGGTTCTATTTCGCTCGCCTGCTGCCGCGGATTCACTCGTTGAGCGCGTCGGTGAAAGCCGGTAGCGAGTCGCTGTTCCTACTGGACGCCGCACAGTTCTGACAATGTAACGTCATGTAAGCATTCTCTTACATGACGTGCTGCTGTTCTCCCATAGAAGCAGATTGGATCCACGGCTAATCTACTTCACATGGACGTAGCGCAGGAAGCGCAAAGCAACAACACGGACACGTAGGATTCTGCCAGGGTGGCGGAGTGAAATGGATGTCAGGGAAACAGTCTGCAAAGCCCCGCTTCGGCGGGGTTTTCTTATGCCTGCGAAAAAGTATTCAGCTCAGCCCATCCAGCGCCGGCGGGCTGTTCAAGCGCTCATCAGGCCGATTCATCACTTCCTCCAGCAATGTCTGCAACAACGCCAATGAGGCCTGTTGCCGTTGCACATCGCGACACACCAATCCGACTTTCAACGGCACCCGCGGTTCGCTCAGGGGTTTCCACAGCAGATCTTCATTGCCATGCGCCTTTTGCGAGCGACCAGGTAGCACAGTCGCCAACCGTGTGTGCGGCAAGCTGTCGAGAATCCCGGCCATGTTGTTCAGTTCGGCCTGGACCTGCGGCCGTCGCCCGAGGTTGGCCAACTGCGATTGCCAAATCTGCCGCACTTGAAACTCTTCACCCAATAGCAACATCGGCAACTCGGCCGCCTGACTCATGGACACTTTCTTGAATTCCCGCAGTGGATGGTCCGCCGGGATGACCAGGGTCAGCTCGTCTTCGTACAACATCACACCATGCAGCCCCGGTTGCCTTGGCGGCAGGTAGCTGATGCCGATGTCCAGCGAGCCATTGAGCAGTCGACGCTCGATCTCCAGGCCCGTCAATTCATAGATTTGCACCACCAGATGCGGTTGCGCCTTGCGCACCCGTTCGAGCATCTGCGGCACCAGGCTGGTATGCACCGTTTGCAACACGCCAATGGCCAGCGTTCGCAACGCTTGCCCCTTGAAGTTGCCCAGTGCCTCGCGCGCTCGTTGCAATCCATCCAGCAAGGGCAGGGCGTGGTTGTACAGCGTGTGGGCCGCCAAGGTCGGCAACAGGCGTTTACTGCTGCGTTCAAAAAGGCTCACATCGAGGTTTTGTTCGAGGTGACGGATCTGCTGGGACAGCGCCGGTTGCGAGATGGAGAGGCGCTCGGCAGCGCGGCCGACATGACCTTCTTCATACACCGCGACGAAATAACGCAGTTGCTTGAAATCCATAAGTAATGCTTATCGAAAATGCTCGGAAATCGAAATGGCTCAACGCCGTGGCAGCGCCTAGTCTAACCGCATTCACAAGGCTTACAGGGCCAAAGAACGCGATGAATACCGTTTGCTTCGATGGTGTTTACATAGGTAAGGCAAAAAACCTCAATCGAGGGTTGAACGCATGAGTCTGTTCAACCTGCGTCGTCATTCTCCGAGTCTGGATGATCTGCTGGAGGATGCTTTCTTTCCATCCAGGGACGACAACCTTTCAAGCGAGTGTCTGATGCCCGGTGTCGAGCGGCCGAAACAGGTTTTTGTCCGCGGCCAGGGTTCATGGTTGTGGGACAGCGACGACCGCGCCTATCTGGATTTCTCACAGGGTGGCGGGGCAAACAGCCTCGGTCATAGCCCCAAGGCGCTGGTCGACGCGATCTCGACGCAGGCCCAGTCGTTGATCAATCCCGGCTTCGGCCTGCATAACCGCGGCATGCTCAACCTCGCCGAGCGCCTGTGTTCAAGCACTGGAAGCGACCAGGCGTATTTGCTCAATACGGGTAGCGAAGCCTGCGAAGCGGCGATCAAACTCGCGCGTAAATGGGGTCAACAGCATCGCGGCGGCGCCTCGCGGATCATCGTCGCGAATAACGGCTGTCATGGTCGTAGTCTGGGGACGATTTCGGCGTCGGACAGTTCGACGCTGACCAACCGATTCGAGCCGCAGCTTCCGGGCTTCAACCATGTGCCGTTCAACGACCTTCCGGCGTTGCACGCGGCGGTGGATGCGCAGACTGTCGCGATCATGCTCGAACCGATCCAGAGCGATGCCGGGGTGATTCCGGCCACGGCGCATTACCTCAAAGGGGTCGAGCGCCTGTGTCGTGAACTCGGCATTTTGCTGATCTTCGACGAAGTGCAAACCGGCATCGGTCGCTGCGGCACCTTGCTTGCGGAACAGTCCTACGGCGTGCGCGCAGATATCGTCGTGCTCGGCAAAGGGTTGGGCGGTGGCGTGCCGTTGGCGGCATTGCTGGCGCGAGGTAAGGCATGTTGCTTCGACACGGGCGAAATGACTGGCACTCATCACGGCAATGCACTGATGACGGCGGCAGGTCTGGCTGTACTCGGTAGTGTGCAGGACAAGGGATTTATCGAACATGTCGAGGAATCCGCGCAGCACCTGCGCGAAGGCTTGCAGCGGTTGTCCCATCGCTATGACCACGGTGAACTACGCGGTCAAGGGCTGCTTTGGGGGCTGACGCTGTCCGACGATTCGGCGGGCGCTGTAGTCAAAGCGGCTTTGTACGAAGGCCTGTTGCTCAACGCTCCGCAACCCGATTGTCTGCGCTTCACCCCGGCACTGACCGTCAGCAAAACCAACATCGACGAAATGCTCCTGCGCCTGGCCCGCGCCTTCTCCCGTGTGCGCACCGCGCAATTGCAGTGCCGAAAAGGGATTGCCGTCTGATCAGACGCGCCCTACACAAATTCCGGAACCGTCTCGCGGTATAACGCATCGCCCCAGGCCTGATTCTTTTGGCGTGGGGCGTTTTTTTGTGGCTGGGTTTTGCCAAACGTATTTCGGCGCTTGAGGAACGCTTGAGTTGGTGGTTTTTTAGATAGCGCCGGCAAGGAGTGTCGGTGTCAGTGAACCATTGAAAAACTGGTTTTGAAATCTATACCACTGGGTGGTATGTTTTTGGAAGGGATGCCGATGTCAGTAAGGTTGTTCAAGACAAAGCGCTTTGCGGTGCTGGCCGGTAAGGCTTGGATTGGTGATGACGAGCTTCGGGAAGCATTCACCGAAACACTCAATGGGCAGGCGGACAATCTAGGCGGCGGGGTGTGGAAGAAGCGTTTGAATGCCAATCGCCATCGTTCGATTATCCTGGCCAAGGGCAGCCGTTTCTGGGTTTATCAGTTTCTGTATGCCAAGAAAGACCAGAGCAATATTGGTCCCAAGCAATTGACTGACTTACGCGAGTTGGCCAAGACATATGGAGGGCTGACTGAGTGGGAAGTCCAGCATTTGCTGGATATGAAGGAGTTTGTGGAGATACATCATGAGTAAAAAATTCAAAAGTGAAGTAGCGGAATCGATCCATGAATCGGCCAGTGCCTTGTACGCCATCGGCGCGATCAGCAAAGCGACCATGCGCGAATTCGACGAGTCATGTCTTGCAACGGTGCCTGACGCGATTCCGGCGGAGCAGATCAAGGCGCTACGCGAGCGCAACAATGTCAGTCAGCCGGTGTTTGCGCGTTACCTGAACACCAGCGCTTCCACAGTCAAGCAATGGGAAGCGGGGGCTAAACACCCCAGTGGCATGGCATTGAAGCTGCTGAGCATTGTCCAGAAACATGGCTTGGAAATATTGGCCTAGATAAGTTTGGCTGAACCCTGACCAACGGCACAGGTCGATTGTTTGTAAGGCTCGCACGAGCCGACCTCAATCAGGAGCTGACCCCATGGATTTCTTTCGCATCATCATCGCCATTCTATTGCCGCCACTGGGAGTGTTTTTGCAGGTGGGGTTTGGCGGGGCGTTCTGGCTGAATATTCTGCTGACGTTGTGCGGTTACATTCCGGGGATCGTGCATGCGGTATACATCATCGCCAAGCGCTGAGTTTTGTAGCGTCAGATAAATTGTGATCGCTGGCAAGCCAGCTCCTACAGGGAATCACCGTTTTGTAGGAGCTGGCTTGCCAGCGATTGGAACAACACCGATTTCAGCCAGCCTTCCCCATCACCCGCCGATAAAACAACCATTCCTGCTCCAGCGCATGGGCCTGATTGCCGGCCTTGCGGAAGCCATGACGCTCGTCCGCGTAGTAATGCGCTTCGACCAGGATGCCGTTTTTTTGCAATGCCTCGACCATGTCGCGAGTCTGTTGCGGCACGACCACGGCGTCCAGTTCCCCTTGAAAGAAGATCACCGGCACGCTGATGTTGCTCGCATGCAGTAGGGGCGTTCGATCGGCATAACGCTCGGCATCCTGTACCGGATCGCCGATCAGCCAATCCAGATAATCGCCCTCGAACTTGTGAGTCGCCCGACCCAGGGCGACGGGGTCACTAACCCCATAAAGACTGGTGCCGGCGCGGAAAACCTTGTGGAACGCCAGCGCGCACAGCGTGGTGTAACCGCCGGCACTGCCGCCGCGAATGAACGCTTTGTCTCCGTCGATCAGTCCGCGCTCGGCGAGGTGGCTGACCACCGCGCAAGCGTCTTCGACATCGACGTCGCCCCAGCTCAAATGCAACGCTTGGCGATAAGCCCGGCCATAGCCGCTGCTGCCGCGATAGTTGAGGTCCGCGACGGCGAAACCTCGTTGCGCCCAGTACTGAATGCGCGGGTCGAGCATCGGATAGCACGCCGAGGTCGGGCCGCCGTGGATGAATACCACCAAGGGCGGTCTCGCCTCGCCGGTCATCGCCGGGTAGAAGAAGCCGTGAGCTTCGCCCGTGCCGCTTGGATAGCGCAGGGTTTGCGGGCGGCTGATCTGTTCTGCAGGCAATGGCGCAATGCCGCCGGCCAGTACCTTGACCTGACGAGTCTGGCGGTCGATGGCGATAACGGCCGATGAACTGATCGGCGACGCGGCGATGCAGTAAATGAATTGCTCATCCAGGGCGAGATGGCGGAAACGGCTGTAGTCCCCGGTGAAGTCTTCGCACGAGGCGCCGCACAAGCCCAGTCGGCCAAAACCGCCTTCCGTCCAACTGGCCAGATAACTGCCGTCGTTTAGCGGCAACCAAGTGCAGCCACCGAGCTGCCAGGGTGCGGGGCCGTGGTCGGCGGCGGCGCTTGGTAGAGGGCTTAAACCTTTTTCGGACTCCGCCCAGGGCTGCCAATAGCCGCCGCGATCCGTCAGGCAAAACAAACGGCCGCTGTCATCGAACCGAGGTTGTTGCAGAGACTCTTGAGCTTCATCACCGGCGACACAGCGGGGAGGGGCAAAGTGGCCATCGTCCTGGCGTTCAGCAACCATCAAGCGGGTCGCGGTCCATGGCTGTTCCGGGCGACTCCATTCAATCCAGGCCAAGCGCCGGGCATCCGGACTCAGTGTCGGTGCCGCGTAAAAATCCGCACCTTCGGCCAGTACGTGACGCGCGCCATCAGCCAGATTGAACGCCACCAATCGATGCTGATCGCGGTTTTCCTCGACCGCCAGCGCCTGCCCATTGGCGAACTGCAAATCGCCGTAACGGCACCGCCCCGAAGTCAGCGCCTCGGGTGTTTCGCCGTGCAGCGATTGGCGATACAGCTGCTGGTCTGCCTCGTTGACGAAAACCACCCCGTCATCGGTCAGACAAAACGCGCCACCGCCGTATTCGTACACCCGACTGCGCACACTGAAGCCAGTTGGCGTCAGACAATTCGCTACGCCATCACCCCAATGCCAGATACGGCAAGCGGCATCCTCCGGTCGGTATTCATTCCAGAACAGGCCATGGGCACCGGCCTGCAATTCGGCAAAGTCGATGCCGGCCGCGACGGCTTTGGCGGCGCTGAAAGGTTCAGCTTTTAGCGATGAGTCGTGAGTTTCGTTCATTGCGAAAGGCCAGTTGTTCGATGGTCTGAGTCGCGTGTTCGGCTTCTTCGCGGGCCTTGAGAATCACGCCGTGATGGTGCGACTTGCTGCACACCGGGTCGGCGTTGCTCGCATCGCCGGTGAGCATGAACGCCTGGCAGCGACAGCCGCCGAAATCTTTTTCCTTCTCGTCACAAGAGCGGCACGGTTCGGGCATCCAGTCGTAGCCACGAAAACGGTTGAAGCCGAACGATTCGTACCAGATATGCTGCATGCTGTGGTCGCGCACGTTGGGAAACTGTACCGGTAATTGTCGGGCGCCATGACAGGGCAGTGCGGTTCCGTCTGGCGTAACTGTCAGAAAAATACTGCCCCAGCCATTCATGCAGGCTTTCGGGCGCTCTTCGTAATAATCCGGCGTGACGAAAATCAGCTTGCAGGGATGCCCTTCGGCTTCGAGTTTGGCGCGGTATTCATTGGTGATGCGTTCGGCGCGCACCAGTTGTTCTTTGGTCGGCAACAACCCGACACGATTGAGCTGCGCCCATCCATAGAACTGGCAAGTGGCGAGCTCGACGAAGTCGGCCTCAAGGGCGATGCACAACTCGATAATGCGGTCGATCTTGTCGATGTTGTGCCGATGGGTCACGAAGTTCAGCACCATCGGATAACCGTGGGCTTTCACCGCACGGGCCATTTCCAGTTTCTGCGCGAAGGCCTTTTTCGAGCCGGCCAGCAGGTTGTTCACTTGCTCGTCGCTGGCCTGGAAACTGATCTGGATGTGGTCCAGTCCCGCCTTTTTGAAGTCGCTGATTTTCTGTTCGGTGAGGCCAATGCCGGAGGTGATCAGGTTGGTGTAGAAACCCAGTTTGCGCGCTTCGAAGATCAGCTCGGCGAGGTCTTGGCGCACCAATGGCTCACCACCGGAAAAGCCCAACTGCGCTGCGCCCATCTCCCGCGCTTCGCGAAAAACCTTGATCCATTGTTCGGTGCTGAGTTCTTTACCCTGCTCGGCGAAGTCCAACGGGTTGGAGCAATACGGGCATTGCAGCGGGCAGCGATACGTCAGCTCGGCGAGCAGCCACAGCGGCAGGCCGATTTCCGGTTTGGGCGGTAACTTGTCTGACGCGTGATCAGGCAAGTTCGATCCAGTGCTGAGCACGGGCAACCTCCATGAATTGCTCGATGTCGTCACCGAGCTCCGGTACGCCGGGAAATTGCTGATCGAGTTCGGCGATGATGGCCGCGACATCCCGTTCGCCATCGATCAAACCGCCAATCAGCGCGGCGCTTTCGTTGAGTTTAATCATGCCTTCCGGATACAGCAGCACGTGGCCTTTTTGCGCCGGTTCGTATTGGAAGCGATAGCCGGGACGCCAGGTCGGCGTCTTGCTGCGATCGAAACTCATAAGGTGATTCCTTTATGCCAGACCCGTTGTTCGGTCACGCTGTGATACGGCGGGCGGTTGAGTTCGTAGGCCATGCTCATGGCATCGAGCATGCTCCAAAGAATGTCCAGTTTGAACTGGAGAATTTCCAGCATGCGCTCCTGGCCTTCCCGCGTCGTGTAGTGCTGCAAGGTGATCGCCAGGCCGTGCTCGACATCGCGGCGTGCCTGGCCCAAACGGGTGCGGAAATATTCGTAGCCGGCCGGGTCGATCCACGGGTAATGCTGCGGCCAGCTGTCCAGGCGCGATTGGTGGATCTGCGGCGCGAACAACTCGGTCAGCGAGCTGCTGGCGGCTTCCTGCCAACTGGCGCGGCGAGCGAAGTTAACGTAGGCGTCCACGGCGAAACGTACGCCGGGCAGCACCAGTTCCTGGGAGCGCAGTTGATCGGGGTCGAGACCGACCGCCTGACCAAGACGCAACCACGCTTCGATGCCGCCGTCTTCGCCGGGAGCGCCGTCATGATCGAGCAGACGCTGAATCCACTCGCGACGGATCTCGCGGTCCGGGCAGTTGGCGAGGATCGCGGCGTCCTTGAGCGGGATGTTCACCTGATAGTAAAAACGGTTGGCGACCCAGCCCTGGATCTGCTCGCGGGTCGCCCGGCCTTCGTACATCGCCACGTGGTACGGGTGATAAATATGGTAATAGGCGCCCTTGGCGCGCAGGGCGGCTTCGAATTCGGTGGGGGACATTGGGGTGTCGGTCATTGCGGTTCTCCGGAGTAAAACCGGTGGGTTCTTTGGTGTCTGATCGGACGTCATCGCTGGCAAGCCAGCTCCTACAGGTTTTGTGAACTTCAAAAAACTGTGGGAGCTGGCTTGCCAGCGATGGGGGCATCCGCTACAGCACAATACTCATGCCGTCATACGCCACTTCAACCTTGCGCCGATCCAGCTCCGCCCGCTCTGGCGAATCTTCATCAAGAATCGGATTGGTGTTGTTGATGTGGATAAGCACCTTGCGCTGTTCGGGCAACTGCTCCAGCACTTCGAGCATGCCGCCAGGGCCATTCTGCGCCAGGTGACCCATTTCCCGACCGGTGCGGGTGCCGACACCGCGGCGCTGCATTTCTTCATCGTCCCACAGCGTGCCGTCCACCAGCAGGCAATCGCTGCCGGCCATGATTTCCAGCAACGGCGCATCCACCTTGCCCAGGCCCGGTGCGTAAAACAGCTTGCCGCCGGTGTTGATGTCTTCAACGATCAGGCCGATGTTATCGCCCGGATGCGGGTCGAACCGATGCGGCGAGTAGGGCGGCGCGGCGCTGCGCAGGGGCAACGGGGTGAAACGCAGGTTCGGGCAGGCCGGGATGCTGAAGCTCTGGTCGAGTTCGATACGGTTCCAGTTCAGGCCGCCGTTCCAGTGGGTCAACATGGTGAACAGCGGGAACCCGGTGCTCAGGTCTTCGTGGACCATGTCAGTGCACCAGACCTGATGCGGACAACCTTCGCGCAGCATGAGCAGGCCAGTGGTGTGGTCGATCTGGCTGTCCATCAGAATGATCGCGCTGATCCCCGTATCACGCAGCGCACGGCCCGGTTGCATCGGCGCGAAACCCTGGAGTTGGGCGCGGATGTCCGGCGAAGTGTTGCAAAGCACCCAATTCACGCCGTCATCGGAAATCGCGATGGACGATTGGGTACGCGCCTTGGCATTCAGGCTGCCGTCGCGAAAACCTGCGCAGTTCACGCAGTTGCAGTTCCATTGCGGGAAACCACCGCCGGCGGCGGAACCTAGAATCTGGACATACATGGGGG
The DNA here is from genome assembly GCF_019947275.1 of Pseudomonas sp. GL-RE-29. Classification (NCBI taxonomy): domain Bacteria; kingdom Pseudomonadati; phylum Pseudomonadota; class Gammaproteobacteria; order Pseudomonadales; family Pseudomonadaceae; genus Pseudomonas; species Pseudomonas sp. GL-RE-29. The sequence continues at coordinate 81,264 of NZ_JAGYGD010000004.1, read as the reverse complement.
CACCATCATTTCAACGCTGAAAATAAAAACGCCTCGGGATAACCGAGGCGTTGAAACCACAAGACAAACTTAGCGGCTTGCGAAGTACATGGTGACTTCAAAGCCGATACGCAGGTCGGTGTAAGCCGGTTTGGACCAGGACATGGGAGCGCTCCTTCAGGTGATGGGACAGTTGAGGTCTATACATATAGTCCACCTCCAGCGGGAGATGTTCAGATAGTTAGGCAGCTATGTTACTTAAAATTTCAGGTTAATTGGCTGCAAATGTTCGAGAAAGTAAATTGCAGCCTCGGTAATGATCATTTTGTCACTTGCCAAGGTGCGCCGGGGCACGCCCTGTTGGACAGGCAGCGCCAGCCGCCTTCGGCTTGATTCAAACGTTGGGCCGCGACCATCAGTGCCGAACGATCTGTTTGCAGGATCGCCTCTGGCAGCAGAGTCAGATAATCCGACGAGCGGCCAGCCAGTTTGCCCTGCCAGAGCAGTTCGGCGGCCTGGACGGTGGGCATTGCCGCACTGGCGAATTGATCGGCCAAGGCGTTGCGCAGGGCGATGAAACTCTCGTCATCAATCGTGCGGATCAGTTCCGGCAACCCGTTGAGGAACTGCTCGACGTGTTGCAGCAACTCCACAGGCGCAACGCTCGGGGACTGTACGCCAAAGAGCAGCCCGGTTTGCCCGTGCATCTGGCGCAGGGCGCTGAACACCGCATAACCCAGTTGTAACTCCACCCGAAAGCGTTGGTAGAAAGGCGTCTGACAGATGTGTGCGAGTAAACGCCATGCGGCTTCGTCGGCGATGTCCGCAGAGGCTGTAGGGCAAAACAGCAACAACGCGTGTTCTGTGGAGCCTGTATCGAGGGTGCTCCAGAGATGTTCCCCGCGAATCGAGGGCGCAGACGTGAGCTGATTGTCCGGCGTGCCAGGTATGCGGCTCAATGCCAGGCCCATTGTGGCTTGGGTTTGAGCGGACAGACTCACTGCCAGCCCATCCCAGCGTGCACTCGACCAGATTTGTCGCAGGTCGTCCGAGTCTGCGGTGCGGTCAAGGCAGTGAGCAGGTAATGCCTTGAGCAGTTGCCGGATCGGCATCAGCGGCGGTTCATCCTGTGGAAAATCGACATCGGGGTTTGCCAGCCATTTCAGCGCATGTTCCAGGACCATGGGCATCGGTTCCTGCAGTCCGGTCATCTTCAATAGCCATTCGTTGCCCGATGCACAGAAGGAAAAATCGACACCCGCCTGATGGGCCTCTTCGCGCAGCGGTTGCAGATGTTTTTCCAGACTGGATTGCAGTTGAGTGCTCGGCGCTGCAACGAGGCGCCAGCGCAAATACACCGCACCTTCAGCGCTGTTCCCCGGCAACGCCTCGCTGAAGTGCATCGGCGATCGCTCGCGGCGACTGCGTGAACGATCCTGGGCAAAGGTACGCAGCCCACGGTGGGCGCTGGTCTGGCCGCGAATCAACCCGGCATTCGACGCCGGCGCTTCGGTACGCAAGAACGGGTTGGGCGTCGGCAGTTGCCATTGACCTGTGAAGTTATCCACAGCGCCGAGTTGTTGCAGGATTTCACTGAGGGCTGCGACGCCTTGTTCAGATAACCCGGCCTCACGCTGTTCGATGTCCAGTCGAGCCAGTTGCAGGGCGCCGCTGACTTGCTGCTGGCGTTGGAGCAGGGCCGCGTATTCGTCGCGCAATCCGCTCCAGTCTTGCCGGGCGAAGAAGCCCAGCCAATCCAGCAATTGTTCGCGAATTCCGCTTGCCGGCGTATCGGTTGGCACTGTGAACTCGATGTGCAGTAAGGCTTGCCCGACGAACTGATACAGCGGCTCTGCCTTCAGATGGTCTGCCAAACGATGTGCACGCAAGCCAGCCAGCAACCCCCCGGGTTTGGAGGTGTTCAGCCAATGGCACAGAAATGTCAGTGTTTCAGGCGATGAGTCTGGTAGTGCTTCGAAGGCGAACAGAAGATCCAAGCGGCGCTTGCTCGCCTGTTGATAAGTGTTGTCAGAAGAATCCATCAACCGTGTAGGCGCTTGCTGAGCGATCGTGTTGCCCACAGGCATGGCATCAGCGAATGCCTGGGCCAGCGCCTTCAGCTCTTCGAGACTTTGCGGGCCTGCCAGGCTCAGGGTCATCTGCCCGGTTTGATAAAAGCGCTGATAGAAATCCTGTAACGCCTGCTGAAACTCAGGTTGCGTCACCGGCAGGCTATCGCGGTTGCCGGCGTGAAAGCCCCGCAGCGGATGCGTTTCAGAAAGACCATCGAACAGCGCTAACCGCTGTTGCGCCGTTGCATCCTGGGACCAAGCGACAAATTCCGCGTGCAGCACTTCCCGTTCCCGCTGCTGATCGTCGAAATTCATACGCGGATGGGCGAGCATGTCTGACAGACGCTCCAGCCCACCCGCAAACGCCTGGAGCGGCAACTCGAAAAAGTAGTCGGTAGTTCGTTCGCTGGTGCGCGCATTCACCTGGCCGCCATGACCCTGAACGTAGGCCATCAGCCCTTGGCCCGCAGGAAAACGCTCGGTCCCCAGAAACAGCAGATGCTCAAGAAAGTGCGCCAGACCGGGCCAGGCCAATGGAACGTCATGACTACCGGCGGCGACCCGCAATGCCGCCGCGCAGCGCTTCAAATCAGGCGCGTGACGCAGCGTCACCCGCAGACCGTTGGCCAGGGTTTCAGTGTGGGGGCGAGGGTGATTCAGCGCAGGCATGGGCACTTCCAGAACAGTGAAGTGCCAATGCTAGCGGATTAGCGCTTGTTCAGCGCGCCGTAAAGTTCGGGGCGACGATCGATCAGGTAGCGATTGGCGGCGCGGGAGTCGAGCATTAGCTGGCGATCCAGTTCACCGACGATCAGCGCTTCATCCAGGCCAGCCTGGGCGATACGGCTGCCATCCGGCGCAGCGATGCTGCTCTGGCCGCAGTAGTGGATATCGCCTTCGTTCCCGCAGTAGTTGGCGTAGGCCACGTAGCACTGGTTCTCATAGGCCCGGGCGCGGACGGTGACGTCGGCGATGAAGTCAAACGGGATCATGTTGGCCGTCGGCACCAGGATCAGTTCGGCGCCGTCGAGTGCCAGGCGACGGGCGTTCTCCGGGAACTCCAGGTCGTAGCAGACCAGGAAACCGAGTTTCCAGCCGTTGAGCTCCACGACCGGAAATTCGTTGGTACCGGGGCTGAACATCGAACGGTCGAGGTCGCCAAACAGGTGGGTCTTGCGGTAGTTGCACAGGCGTTCGCCATTGGCGTCGATCAACTGCACGGCATTGTAGATCTGCCCGTCCTCGGTGCGCTCGGGATAACCATACAAAATGGCGATCCCGGCAGACTTGGCAATGCGCGCGATCTGTTGCGCCGACTCACCGTTGTACACCTCCGCCAGCACGCTGACGGCATCGACACCGATGTTGTAGCCAGTCAGGAACATCTCCGGCAGCACCAGCAAATCGGCACCTTTGGCTTCCAGTGCAAGCTGATGCAGGCGTTGCAGATTGCCAGCGACATCCAAAGGCAACGGTGGACATTGGTAAAGGGCTACGCGCATTTCGGATTCCTCTTACTCGGGCAGGGCGATCGGTCCGATCTCGTTGAACACATCACCTGGACCCGGATTTTCGGCGTGAGTTGCACCGCCGAAGTGTTTCATGATGCCCCACACCGCGTTGAGCGAAGTCTGAACCGCGCCTTCGACCCAGGCCGGCGTCCACGAAACGTCGTCACCGGCGATGAAGATACCGCGCTGTTCGGCCGGCATGTCGTCCTGCATGAAGTGCGCGTACATGCGCTGGTTGTAGCGGTAGTGGCCGGGCAGGGCGCCTTTGAAAGCCCCGAGAAAATGCGGGTCAGCTTCCCACGACACGGTAATCGGATCGCCGATGATGCGCGCGGCGATGTCGACTTTCGGGTAGATCTTTTTCAGTGCATCCAGCGCCAGTTTCACGCGTTTTTCCACTGGATGCGGGAGCATTTTCAGCGCGTCGCTCATCCACGAGTACGACAGGCAAATCACGCCGGGTTTGTCGTCGCCGTTGTCGAACAGGTAAGTTCCACGGGTCAGGCGATCGGTGAGGGTCATGCTCATCAGGTCGCGGCCGGTTTCCGGGTCTTTGTCTTTCCAGAACGGGCGGTCGACCATCACGAAGGTTTTCGACGATTGCATGTAGCGGGTGCGGTCCAGGGCCATCCACATTTTTTGCGAGAACAGGGTTTCATCGCATTCGATCTGGGTAGTCAGCAGCCAGCTCTGGCAAGTGGTCAGCACCGCGGCATACTCGCGGGTGTCGCCATTGTTGTCGGTGACCGCAAAACGGCCATCGGCGGCGTGGGCGATTTTTTTCACGCCAGAACGCGGGGCACCTCGATGCAGGGATTTGAGGCTGGTGCCTTTGGGCCAATGCACACAACGCTCCGGCACATGACGCCAGATACCTTGTGGCACTTGCTCTACACCACCGACCACCAGGTGCTGGTGATCGTCGCAGTTGGTCATCACCACGCGGAAGATTTCCAGCATCGAGTTGGGGAAGTCCGAGTCCCAGCCGCCGGTGCCAAAACCGACCTGGCCGAACACTTCGCGGTGATGGAACGACAGCTTGGCGAACGCTTTGGAGGTGGCGACGAAGTCGTAGAACGTGCGGTCGTCCCACAGGGGCACGAGGGTGTTCCACAGCTCTTTGAGGCGCGGCACGTCGCGGTCGCGGATGGCCTGCTGGATATCAGAGAACTGCGAGCCCGCTTCCAGTGCGTCGGCCCAGGCGTCGGCGACTTCCTGAAACAGTGCAGGAAGATCCGCCAGTTTCTGTGCGTAATGGGTCTTGCCTTCCAGATCGATCACGGTGCTGCCGGAGGCCGGTGTCAGCGGGTTGGGGAAGGGTTTGGTCTCAAGACCGAGTTTGTCGACGTAGTGGTAGAACGCAGTGGACGACACCGGGAAACGCATGCCGCCCAGCTCGGCGACGATACCATCCGTCCCGTTGAATGCTTGCGAACGCAGACGGCCGCCCATTTTCGAGGCTTCGTAGACGACTGGCTTCAGGCCCAGCTTCATCAGCTCATAGGCCGCCACCAACCCGGCGATACCCGCGCCGACAATCGCTACTTCGGCACCGTGATTGTGCTCGGGAATACTGCCCAGGCCCGCCGGGTGTTCGATCCAGTCGTCGAAGGCGAAAGGAAAGTCCGGGCCAAAAATGGTGACTGGTTTCTTACCGTCTGCAGGATGGCGATTGTTCTTGTTCATGGCTGACCTTGCTGGCGACCGGACGCGGGGTGCGCGTCTGAGTATAGGAAAAGATGCCAGCCATTCTAGAGAGCGTAGAACACGTTAATAAGACGCAAAGTGTCGTCGTTTTGCTAATTAATTGATCGGTATGACGAGCGTACTAATCAATATGACAATTGAGGCTTCTGTAGGAGCAAGCTTGCTCGCGATGGCGTCAGCCCAGACAACCATGAAGACTGGGCCAAACAATCAAACCGGCTGCCCCCGATCAATCTTGCTACTCAAGATGATCGACGTCGTCGTCTTCTCCACCCCATCCACGCTGCCAATCTGATCCAGCAGTTGATCCAGCTGCTCCGGCGAGTCCGTGCGCAACCACGCCACATAATCAAATTCGCCACTCACCGCACACAACTGCTGCACCTGAGCCATGGCGCTCAACCGTCGCAGTACTTCCTTCCCGGAGCGCGGCTGCACGGTGATGCCCACGTATGCCTGCAACCCGCCATCGACCACGCGCTGACCCAGTCGAACGCCGTAACCGGTGATCACCTTGGCCTTTTCCAGCCGTGCCAGGCGCGAAGTGACGGTGGTACGGGCGATGCCCAATTGGCGGGCGAGCATGGCCACGCTTTCCCGGGCGTTGATCTGCAGGGCCGCAATCAACTGGCGGTCGATTTCATCAAGAACGGGCGGGCGGGTGTCTGGCAAAGCGGTGTCTCCAGGGCATGGATCGATGCGCAAGCATGTTACAGGCAGTTTCTGCACGACGCTCGCGAGTGAGGGCTGAGGCTTTTCGTTGGGCGTAAAAGCGTGTGTGGAAATCGGCTAGGATTGAGGCAGTCGAGGGCGCGAGGCGAAGGACATGACAACAAAGCTACCGACCGCAGTACGCGAACGCGCATTGCAGATCGCCCATCACGAAATGGGCCACTACGTCGTGGCCCGCGCGCTGGGCTTTGCCACGGGCGGCGTGACCCTGACGGTGACCATGGATCTGCGCCACCAGGGCGGGGCTTGCATTACGCTGGTGCGCCCCATTTCATCGATGGAAGTCATGAAGGAGCATCTGGAAGCCCGGATCATGGTGCTCCTTGCGGGCGCAATGGCTCAGACACTCCCTTCAAAACCTTCAGCCGCAAAACGCGTCGACAAGCCGAAAGCCACAGCCATCCTCAAAGGTGAGCAGGGGGCCGAACAGGATTACGCAAAAGTCAGGGAGCTTCAGCATCTGCTGCGCAACGTCATCTACCCCGATACTGACCCGGCGTCGTCTGAGCGCATAGCTTCGCAGCTAAAAGCGATGACGGATGGTGTGTGGATTCGGACGCAAAAAATCATAGAGGATCAGGCCGAAACGATTGCCGAATTGGCTGCGACGCTGGTCGACGGCATGCTGCTCGTTGAGCAATGGGGAAGAGCGGCGGATACCTATGAGGTCGTTTTCACGCGTGAAATGCTGGAGCGGTTGAGTCCAGTGCAGGCCATTCCCGCAATGAGTGTTGGGCTTAAGCCACGCCTTGAATGTTGAAACCCCGAATTTTCGGGGTTCATACCCCTGCCAATTCTTCGCTAGTTTCTCGACGCCGTCTCGGCGCCGCCGTTGAATTCACAAAAAACGCTTCAGAAATTCACGCTAACAATTGCCAACCAAATCAGGCTGGTCGGACGGCCATTGAAGCTCATACATTTATTCCTTTGAGGTTATATTCCCTTGGTGGCATATTTGTATGAAGTGGGACGTTGAATATACCGATGAGTTTGAGGCCTGGTGGGATCGCCTCAACGATGCTGAGCAGGACTCAGTCCAGGCCACGGTCATGCTGCTGAGCGATGACGGACCGCACTTGGGTTTTCCGCATACCAGCGATATCAAGGGGGCTCGACATGGCAACCTCCGTGAATTGCGAGTGCAACACGCAGGCAGGCCTTACCGTGTGCTGTATGCCTTTGACCCGCGACGCTGCGCGATCTTGCTGATCGGTGGTGACAAAGGCGGTCAAGATCGTTGGTATCAGGAATATGTGCCGCTGGCCGAACGTCTGTACGACGAGCACTTGGAAGCATTGAAGAAAGAGGGCAACGACAATGGCTAAAAAATTTGCTGATTTAGTGGAGCGGCGTACTCCTGAGTCTCAAGCGCGTGTAAACACGTTGCATCAGAAACTACGAGCAGAAATGCCGCTGCATGAACTGCGGCAGGCTCAGGCACTGAGCCAGGACACATTGGCCAAAACGCTACATGTCAACCAAGCGGCGATTTCCAAGATGGAGCGCCGAACCGATATGTACATCAGCACGCTGCGCAATTACATCCGCGCCATGGGAGGTGAGCTGGAAATCATTGCCACCTTCCCCGAAGGCCAGGTAAAGATCGAGAACTTTGCCAACTGAGCGATAAAAACCTCCAGACACGAAAAAGCCGCGCATTGCGCGGCTTTCTTGTTTGGTGGGCCCACACGGACTTGAACCGTGGACCAAAGGATTATGAGTTGCCTAGAAACGCTGCAAGCCCAGTGAAACTGTGCGTAGTTTGGCGCAGGTACAGTTAGCTGAAAGTAGCGTGGTTACTGGTGCTGAGCGTAATTTCGCGAAATGGGTAGAAGCTTAGCTCTGTACTGCCAGTGTACCGAAAAGTGGAACAGTTTTTAAAAGTCACTGCTTGGGTAGTGCAGTTAAACCTTTGCCATGTGATTGCCGCCGAAGACCAGTAAAGGCGGCATTTCACTCCCCCGCACCCTAGGGGAGTGATTTCTGCGATATAGGTAATGTCTTCCTATCGAACCACTAGTTACTGATTAATAAGCAGTTATTCGATCACCGCTGCACACCCATGAGTTAAGGTTGTGGGAAATATTTTCCCACAACTGCTTGATAGGTAGCGGCAGTGGTGCGATGGTGTTAGCTATTTCGGATAGTTGCCCGTTAAGCTTAGCCGCTGAAAGGTATTCAGTTACTATTTGGGCTGTTTTACCTGGCATTTTTTCTAGCACCTCACAAGGTTGTGCGCAAACTCCATTATTCCACGATTGGCATGCGGCGTTGAGCGGTGCGAAGTGTTGCTTTTGACTGCCCCAGTAAATGCTTTTGGGTGTGTTTCCCACAAAATTGCTGCAGTTTTTGCCAAGCTTTAATGGTATGTATGGCCAAAATTGTTCGTCTTGGTATTGTGTGATTTTACTTAAGTATGGCGATATTGGGGCTCTAGGATTTGTGGCGTTAATTATAATTTTTGTAGGGATCAAGTTTTCTATCGAATAGCAACTCAAAATTAACGAGGCGCAATGAGGGACGGGGTTAGCTATTTCGTCTAGATGAATCGGAGCTGCTGTATTTGTACCCAACGGTGCATTTTGATACTCAATGTCACCATCCACAATGCAAAGGGTTAGGCTTTTGTTGGCTTTTTGTTGGCGGTATTGTCGAGGTGTCTGGCTACCTCCGCCGGAAACGTAATTTAGCCTATGTCTTAGACTTGTTAGTGCGCTATTACTCCTATTTGTGATGTTTGTAATATTCTGATAGAACTCGCAATCTGTGAGGTTTTCCGCGAGCAAGGTCGTCGCATCAAGGAAGTCGCCATTTGCTAGCTGATCAATGGAGATTTCTATAACCGTTTTGTTGCCAAGTATGGATTTTCTGATGGTGTTCGGGGTTGCAATGACATTCACGTAGGTGGTCATTGACTCAAATGCGGCTTTTTTGAATCGCTGTTGTTGCTTTATTTTTTTTATCGTGAGTTTGGTTGCTTCGCTTATTCCATTGAAGCTCTCAATTTTTTCTAAATTTGAAGGTTTGCAATATATTAAGTGCTGCCCTAAACGCCTTGCTCTAAATAGCTCGTCTATGCAAAGACCGATACTGGCTGGTGGCTGGACTTGGTTTAGCAAGTCTATAATGCTGTCATCAATTTTAAAGAACATTATTGCGGCTCGCTATCAAAGAAGCCAAGGGGCCAGTCCATCAGGTAGCCATCATTATCGAATTTCGATTCTCTAACACGTGTTGAACCTTCAAGTGAATCTTGTTCAAAAATATAGATTCCGATATCTTCGGCTGAAATGGCCCCTTTTTCTATAGCTTTACCTAACTGATTGATGATGACTTCACTATGCGTTTCAATTGCCAGCTTGAACCCGTTTTCATTTTTACTATGACTGATTAAATTTACGAACAAGTCCGCCAGTTTTGCTTGCATTTTTGGGTGTAGATGTAACTCGGGTTGTTCAATTGCGAAAAATTTTGTCGCGTCTTTATAATGGCTTTTTTTCGTCATTGCCCAAAGTTGGGCGATGATTGGAAGCACTTGGGAGTAGCCAAAACCGGTGTCTGCAAGGTTTACTTTCTGAGTGCCACCTGCATCGCTAAGAACAATAGATACATGTCCTTCGTAGTTCTTTGCCCGTGCTTCAAAACCCATTGCCTTGCCTGTCCATTGTGCAAAGCTCTCAGCTTCTTCATTTGAGAGATTCTTGAGGAACATTGCCAGGTTATTGCCCTGGGGGTCTATTTCATCTACTGCTAACCCTTGAGTCCTATAATATCTTTCCGCTGTTGCTCTAAGAGGGGTGATGTATTGTATTGAATGGCAGGTTCGGTTGAGAGAGTCGCCGACAGCCTCAAAAATTCCGCAGAAACTTTTGCCAATAAGAAGTGAGGTTATTTTAAGAACATCTTCGCTTTCAGGTGTCCAGTCAGATATTTTGTTTCTCCAGTGTGCTCCAAAATCTAAAGATTTTAATTGTCTTAAAACTTTCGATGGTGAGCCGGGGTGTAGCCTGTTTGCGGTAAATCCAATATTTTCAAGTTGTTTATTTTTATGCGTATGTTTCTTTATTAGTTCAATTATTTTGTTGTGGTAGTTTTGCTGCGAGTCTGACTTGTCAACCTCTATGATGTTTGGTAGTAGGTCGAAGCTTCTAAATAATATATAGTTGTTTGGCAGGTTTGTGAAATCTTCTCCACCGATAACAAGCTTTAGAATTTTTAACTTTTCATTGATCGTGAGCTTTATTTTTGTTTCGAATATGTCAATTGAGTACTCTGTGACTAGTGAGCTGTTCGGAATTGCCTTTTCTGGAAATATAGATATGGTTAGTTCTGCGCGAACTGTTTCGTCAGGCATTCGAAACCGAAATCTCGCCCCCCTAATTATAAATCGAGGGTTGATGTTAATTTCAAAAATAAACTCTATTTTTTTGTTTTTCGAGTTCCTAGATAACGCCTCATCGAAAGAACCAAAGTCGACTAAAGGTCCGTACCAGAGGATTTCGGATAACGTCTTAACTTGAGCGCTTTGCTTTAATAGTGGGAGCGTTCTAATAAATGTACTTTTCCCTGAGCTGTTTTGACCAACAAAAACATTTATTTTTTTAAAGGTTATAGTGCCTGTGTCATTTAGGCTTCTAAGATTTTTTATCCGTAAGCTTTCCATTGTTTGTCCTTGTTGGCTCAGGTTAAGCTTTCATATTGTTTGGTTTTATGGGGCTATTTCTTGCGCCCGGTTAGAGGTATGCAGAACATTAATTTATGCATAGTTTCCAACTGAAATTTTCAGCAATTTTTTAATCGAATAATCGCTGTCTTGTTTCGGTAAATTAGGTTTGCGTGACGTCATACCGACCCCTTGATCCATCTCAGGTTGACCAACTGACTGCTATTAACTAGCAGCATCCCTTCCACTGCGCGGGAAAAATCGATGACTTGGGTTGTTCAAAAGAGGGAAAATTTATTTCTCTGCATTATTATTCCTCATCGAAGTAATCTCTATCTAGCTTCGGTAGCTTGAGAAGGCGTGATGTTACACCTACCTCGTGATCCATCATCATATTCACTAGTCGACTGCCATCAACCAGAACTATGCCTTCCACTGAGCGGGCAAAGTCTATGGCCTGCGCGGTGAAGCCTGAGGTCGTGATAAACACTCCGCGTTTGGCCTTCTGCCCAGCGAGAGCGCCATAAAAAGCTTGTAACTCTGGCCGGCCAACCGTGCTCTGCCAGCGCTTGGCTTGGACGTAGATCTTCTCCAGGCCAAGCTTGTCGAGCGAGATCACTCCGTCGATTCCGCCATCACCGCTGCCACCGACGCGCTGCAGATCGTTACGGCTAGCGCCATAACCAAGGCTATGAAGCACGTCTAGGACAATAACTTCAAAGCGGTTGGGGCTAACTAACAGAAGGCTATCCAGTAAGTCTGCAGCCGTTGCTTCTCGCAGTTCGCGCAAAGCTTGATCCAAGCGGTCATCAGGGCTGACAGTAGCTGAACTGGCTGCAAGCGCAGGCTGCTCTTGCCCGTCGAGAGGGACAGCGTCATTCGGGCTCTTGAGTTTTACATTCATAAAAGCGATCGCTAGCTGTTCGACTTTATCTGTAGTCAGGGGGTGGGGGTGCTGTGCAGCATAGTTAATTCCAGCTTCAGTCAGTTTCCAGTATCCGCGCTTGGCGCTACTAGATAGGCCGGCGCGCTTGAGGCGGTCATGGGCCCAGCCTGCACGGTTCTTGTACGTAGCCTGGCCGCTGGCGATCAGCTGTTGACGTTGGGATTCCGACAGGTTGAGCGCATCGGCAGCGGCTTCATGAGCGTCACGCGCTGTTGCACCTTCGGGTGTGGCTGCCAGGTAACGCAGGATTGGTTCGATGAACTGGTCGTAGGTTGGGACGGACATTGCGACTCCAAACGCAGGGTTGATGGTATACATCAGCTGGCCAGACGATACTGATCTGCATCTTTCTGTACCATTCCCAGCTCTTCCAGGGCTTCCAGCACGGCCTGTACGGCGACCTTAGGTGAACGCTTGAACTGGGCGGCGAGTGCTTCGGCAGGCATTGGATATAGGCTGAGCGCGTGGCGTACGGCGGCGACCTGTTCGCGCATTTGTTTGGGCCAGGTGAGTTTCCCTGTTGCGGCTATAGATGCAGGGGCGGATTCGAAGTCCATTGTGTCGTCCAGCTCGACTTCACTTTGCGCCGGCGCGACAGTGGCGCTTGGATTTTGGTACTCGGGGCGCAACCAACGGATATGACCACGTACTTCCTCGGCAGCGCGTTCGCTGTTCAGCGCCACTAGGCGGCAGAGCAGTTCCTCTTCTGCATCGGCCTGCGCCTCGGGTTTGTCCAGCAGTGGCGTTGTAGCACCGGGCCTACCCACCAGTTGTTCGGCCAAATCTTCCCAGCCATATGCGGCAAAGACTGCGCGATCTATTTCGTCATGCAGTTCACGCACCAGGGAGACCAGACCCTGTTCGTGGATAATCTTCTCTTTGGCGGTCAATGGTTCGCAGGTCCGTAGCTTCTCCAGCACGTTGTATATGCCGGTAAGTGTCAGTTCAGGGTGCCGCGCCTGCTGGAGTTTGCGGTGGGTATCTAGGCGTTGGGCGAGTTCGCTGATTTGTGCTTGCTGCTCGGAGCTAGCTTCGGGAAAGGGGAAATTTGCAAAGCAAGGGCCATTCTGCCAGCGAGCATCATTCCCCATGCCCATGCGTCCGCCCTGATTTAAGGCCCAAAGTGTGTGAATTCTGCTGCTCAGTACTCCTAAGTAAACCGAGTTTGCGGATGCAACTACAGCCAAGGAACCGTCCGCGATAGTTCCTAGCGTTGGTGCAAATGAGAAAAAGCGGTGCTTGGAAACTTCACTGGTAATGATGTAGTAGTCAATCCCCTGCAGCGCAGTTCGCATATCTCCACGGGCACGTCCGAATAGCCACCAGTTATCGCGAAAGAAACGGTCGTTATTGCTATCTCGCATAGGCTTCACTTCGGTCAATACCTGCTGATATCCGGGCGGACAGGCAACGGTGGCTTCTGCAGCACTAAGCCCGAAAAAATCGATGCAGTAACGTGCCTCTCTCCCTCTGGTTAGATCGGTGCCGGCAATCAGTCGAGGCAGATGGCACCCCCACTCAGGTTCGATTTCTACCCAGCTATTGCGCAGCGGCTCAGTGAGCAGAAAACCATTGCCGACGAGTTTTACTCCTTGAAAAACAATTGAAGTATTGCTCGCTAAGGCAACTGCTTTCGATAGCGCTGCCCCTGCTCGGAGATTGGCGTGGATTTGTCCTAATCGTTGGTTGAAGCGAATTTCCTTGGCGTCATCTCCAGAGTCGCTTTCCTCAGCAACCTGCAAGAGCGTACCGTCCTCGGAACCTATAGAGGCTACCGTCATGGCTATGCGAACAGCGGCGCCATCGCCTGCATCTACCCAGGGGTGATCTGGGATAGCAAACGAGAGATTCAAATTGGCTGATAGATGAGGCTCAAGTATTTGGCGGTTTTTGAGCTGGGTAATGCTGTTAGTCGTGATGAATCCAAAACGCTTGGTAAGTCCCGCGCTCGTCGTTTCGGCTGCAATATCCCACCAGTACATGACCAGATCACATGCAGGCAGAGTTAGATAGGTGCTCCGCAGAGCTTCGACATAGCCATCACCCAAAGCTTGTCGCATTCGCTTCTCGCCAATGAACGGCGGATTACCCACTATGTAGTCGGCTTGTGGCCACTTGGCCTTTCGCGGGTTGCGATAAATGAATTGATCGACTTGAGCTGATTCATCTGGCACCTGCTCGCCGGTAATCGGGCTGGTCTTGGTGGTGATGCCGTCCCAGCGTGTAAGCGGTTTGCCGAATTCGTCAGTTACCAAATCCACAGCGTCGTATGTAATCAGCGCATCGCGGTGTTCGATATTGTGGAAGTCACGTAGTACCGGCTCGGGAGGGTTCACTTTGCCGTGGGTGCGGAAGTGCCATTGTAGGTAGCCGATCCATAGCACCATTTCGGCAATTCGGGCTGCACGCGGGTTGATCTCCAGGCCAAGGAACTGATGCGGGTCGACGGTGAGACCTTCTGTGTCCAACATCCCAGTCTGGCCTAAGTCGCCCAACAGGTTGAGCACTTCGCCTTCGAGGCGCTTCATATGCTCCAGGGTCACGTAAAGGAAATTACCGCTGCCGCAGGCCGGGTCGAGTACGCGCACGTCGCACAGATGGCGCTGGAAAGCTTTCACTTCCTCAACGGCTTCTTTGTGCTTGCCAAGGCTCTCATAGGTCAACGCTGCAGCTTGTACTTCCTTCCACTCGGCGCGCAGCGGTTCAATGACGGTGGGCAGAACCAAGCGCTCGACGTAGGCGCGAGGAGTGTAATGCGCGCCCAACTTATGGCGCTCTCGGGGGTTGAGCGCGCGTTCCAACAAGGTGCCGAAGATAGCAGGCTCAACATAGCGCCAGTTGGCCTCAGAGGCTTTCAGCAGCAAATCCATTTGGTCGCGATCCAGAGCGATGGCTGAGGCTTCGGCGAACAGCCCTCCGTTGAACTTAAGCAGGGTGCTTTCCAGAATCGGCGAAAAGCCACCACTGTTCATGGTTTGCCAGAGGTTTTCGAGCATCGGCGCGAAAGTGTCAGGCTTGTTTTTCAGGCGCTTCAGCAGCTCGGTGAAGCTGCGTTCGGGGAGCAGCTCCACGTCCTCGGCAAACATAGTGAATAGGGCACGCATCAGGAAGTTGGAAACCAGCTGCGGCTTGTGTCCGGCAGCCTCCAGGGACTTCGCTAGTTTGGCCAGTTGGTCGGCAATTTCTCGGGTTACTCTGGCCGAACGGCGCGCAGGATCAAGACTTAGCGGGTCAAGCCAAACGGCACTTAGACGCTTACGGACTTTTTCATTACGCAGGTCTTCCAGGCGTATGCGGTGGCTGCGTGCATCTGGGTAAGGCGTGTAGGTGGCACCGGACCGGCTGAATTCGGCATACAATTCGATGTTGCGACCCACATCCACGACTAAAATGAACGGCGGTCGGCCTTCTTCGGTTGGCAGAGCCCGGGCGTACTGGTCGGCTTGGTTGTGTGCCTTGAGCATGGCCTTGTCCCACCCGGAGCTATCCAGGGCCTTACCCGTTTGTTTGGCCTCTAGCACGAAGCTGCCGCGCTTGTAGAGGTCAATAAAGCCATTGTTGCTTGAACCGTCCGGCTGGTTAATAACCACACGGCGTTCGAACACATAGGCGTTATCGCGTTTGTCGTCGCCGGCAGGCTCTGGCAGTGGCAGGCCAAGCAGGCTACATAGTTCGGTGAGGAACAGCTGGTAGTTGGCGCGCTCAGTACCGCCTGCCTTGCTCCAGCGGCTGAGGAAGGTGTCCAGGTGTTCCATCACGGTATTGCTCCGATTTCGAGAAAGGGTTGGATTCTATCGGTTTGCAAGCTCAAGAGCTAAGTGTGGCTCAGGCTGATCGGCTTTTGGCGCGAGTCAGGCCAGATAGCCACTTGAACGCGGTAGCTAAAGCAGAGCAGGTGGATGAGCCGGTCCTGAACGGGTTTGGAGCAATTGCATAAAAGCCTCTTGGACAAAACAAATTCCACGCCTGACTGCCCCTCAACAAAGGTGCCTGGTTGTATGAGAGGTGTGTTCGCGATGTCCGCTTTACACTCGGCTCGTAGAGCCTGGGGTTTCAAAGGGAGCACCCTTTGGCACCGGATGTGTATACATCCATGGCGTGCCTGTATTTTTTTATTGAGTTGCTGCTTTTGTCTGGCTGTCATGTGTTTGTCAGGTCTTTGCAGGACATTTGTCAGGAATCGAATGCGCTGTCAGGCATTTGTTAGGCATTTGTGGGGACATTGTCATGCGTTGGTCAGGCTTAGCTAAATTTAAGAGCCAAAGTAAATGCTTGATGCGCGGATCAGGGAAAGGGGGGAAAGATTCCGGCTATCTCTTGGTACGTGCTGAGTGAAGAAGGCGCGCAGGTCAATGGGGATAGCAGGGCCATTTATCAGTTGATAGTGGTGACTACCGAGCTCTCAGGGCTGATTACTAATTATCCCCAATGCGACAAGCCATCCGAACTGTCCCCGCTGCCGATGTCATCTGACTGGGCCGGTGTATCTAAATCCAGGCTTCAGAACGTTGAGCGATTGAGCCGGAATCCTTCCCTCATAATCGGCCCTGAAACCGTTGGTTTTATTGGCTCATCCTGGACTAGCCGGAATCTTTCCCTTTTTCGCTGCGGGTGAAGTGCGTTGGGCGTTCAGCGGGGCACCAGTAGCAGGGCTGATCGACGGACACGCTAGTCAAGTCTTCGTGAACTCCTGGATCTCCTTTTGCATGCGTTTCAGTTCGTCGATTGAGGAAGCCTGAAAGTGACCAGCCAGTAGTCTATCCAGCTCATTCTTGGTGGTTCCTAGCGCCCTGGCTACATGATCGAGAGACATCCGCTTCGCCTCAATTGCCTGGCACATCAACGCCACTATCTGTGCTTTGGCCTGCATGGCCTTGGCTTCGGGGACGCCAAGATCGTCATAGACGTTTCCGCTGCTCGTTTCGACCTTGCTCATGGTAATCACCGACCCTGATTAAAATGATTAGAAAGGATTAAGTGAACGCGCGCTTTTTGTAGAGCCCAGCAGGTCCGGGGGATGTAGAGGATTTCAGCTGTGGGTAATTTAGCCAACAGTACGGTATTTTCTAGCCGACGGTACGGTAATTCCTAGTCGACAGTACGGGACTGCCTAGCCAAAGGTACGGTATCTATTTTCCGTCTGGAGCCACTGCCTTTCCTTCCGAGGTGCCTGGATTGGCTACTGCTTGGTGTTTTCCTAACGTGTACGTTGCCGCCGCGGATTTCATAGCTGAACGGCTGTCCGTGAAGATCGCTAGCGTGTTGCAGAGAGTCCAGTGCTCTTCGGAGATTCTGTTCTCGGCTGGATGCTGATTCGTCCAAGCTGCCGGCCATCAGCATGAGCGTGTCAACCGAAACTGGTATGGGCTCGGCATGACTCGATAAATAGCCATGCAGCCATTGCGCGAGTGGTTTTGAGTTCAGGCTCCGGCGAACGGACCAGTTAATGTGAGTAAACTCATTTGGACCAAATAGTTTGCAAAGCTCATGGTTAAGAGTGATGACGAGTTCATGTGTAATTTCGTCCCTGTACATTGAATCAATCAGGCCGCCGGTGTAGGAATGTCGAGAGGCGCGTATCTCAAGCGTGGCCGCTGCGAGGCGGAAAAGGCGCTTGTATAGCGTCTTCCTATTGTTGCCAGCGTCTGTCTTTCCTTGCTGTTTCAGTAGCTCATACGCGCTGGTTTTGAAGGCTTTTCCCATCATTTTCCGGCGTGCGATATGCAGTAGTGTAATCCAGACATCCAAGTCGCCTTGATCTAGTCGCGGGCCGGTATATCGCATCTGCGTAGGTCTTTGAGTGTAAATTTCGGCGCGTTGGAGATACGCCTGGCTACTGGATCGACTGGAGCCAAAGAGCGCTGAGCGGAGCGTGATATTGGGTATGCCTCTGACTTCATCGGGCCAGCTAGTGAGCAGGACTTCAGTCTGAGGCGCATCCTGTTGTGTTGCCGGCAGGTTGGGCGATCGCTTGGAAAACGACTCTCCCAGTCGCGTCAGTGCGGCCAACGCAGACACGGGCTCGCCTCACGCTTCGTCAATAAAACGAGCGATGCCCGTGACGCGGAAGTAAACGCGACGACCAATTTTTATCCTGCATGGCTTTAGGTTTCGGGCGATTTCATTATCCCCGGATAGCGTAATGCGCAGGCCCTCAGGGCTGCGGTGAAGGATCTCAGCTACCTGTGATAATGAGAGAAGTGGAGACCCGCCGTTGCTGGTCAGAATTAGTTCTTCGGTTGTCATGTCCCTGCACCTAAATTCAGTAATGTAGGTGGAACATTACGAGTAATTACGCCTAGAATAAGATGAGTGTTTTTAACTTATAGGTTGACATGGCCCGCGCTGATTACCTCGATCACCTGTTGACTAGCTTCGCTAGCGATCCCCGCTGCTCGCCTGATTTCGGTTCGGGCTTCCAGGTGGTTCTTTCGAGCCTTTCTGCATCTTCAAGTCTTACCTCCAGGCGCTACCCAATCTGGCCTTTAATTCGGGAGCACCTCGATGGAGTCTTTGACGACTGCATCGAGAGCTACAAAGGCGAATGGTCAAGGGCGTTGCTGGTGGGAATTCGTTTGTCGGAGGTGGCGCAACGGCCACCGCATTTCGGGGCGCTCCCCTACATGAAACCAGCCGAAAATGGCGATACCACGCTGGCTGTAGAGATTGTTGCAAGTGATTTTGTTGATGCTAAGCCAGACAGCATGCCTGAGATCGACTGGCAGCTTTTGAACTTGGAGCGCTGGGATTCAAACTTGAGGTTTGCCATTCGCAGCTTGCTTGGTCCGTCGGGTGCTCCGCTTCCCGACGCTAGTGTTTTACTCGGTGCTCTTGAGTCGGTGCGTGAGTTGTTTCGATTGTTGAGGCACTTCAGGCCCAAGCTCACTAAGGCGCTGAGGGATTTTGATGCGCTTATAGATGACCGTACCCGTCCGCAGGGTACGGTGTTCTGCGAACTCTGTTGGCGAGAAAGCATCAGGTCTAAAAGGCTGCAGGAGATTGATGCTAAAGAGCGGCAGGAGATTGGCGCGGTGTTTCGTTCTAGCAGTCTCGCTGAGGATGAGCAGGACGTAAGGTGGGCACAGGCTCTGATGCTGAAAACAAACCGGCAACTTCCTCCTGCAGCCACTTTGATCTCGACAGCAGAGGCTACAAAGCTTGGTCGTGTATTTGAAAGGTTGCGCGCCGAGAGAATGATTGCTGGGAATTTAAGCAATCGGTATTGCTCGATCCATAAACCTGGCTCATCTAAATATCATGCGGATCTCCGTTACAAGGCAGCGTTTCAACGCCACCTTTCTGTGCTGATGGGGTCAGCTAGGTCTGATTTTGCAGTTAATTTTCGGCCTCCCGAGGCCGCTGATATGCAAGAAGTGCGAAAGACAGCCTATGACCAGGTGCATTCAGGTCTGCATGCAATAGCGTCAGGCAGCGGTGCTGCTATGGGGCTGCGTGAGAAAGTCTGGCTTATGCATGGTGAGGGGCTCCGTCAGTCTGATATGGCAAAGCGCTTGGGTGTTTCGCGCCAGGCAATATCAAAAGCCAAGAAAAGCCTGGTGGAGCTGGTTAACGCTCACCATGCTGGTAGTTACATTGACCCGCGAATAGGCGAAGCGCAGGTGCCTGAGCGCATTAGGGACGATATTCGGGATGCACTGCGGCGTGGACTGCCAGTCGCAGCTATCGCTAAAGAGGTGGGGCTTAGCAAAGGCACAGTAGATGGATTGGTTCGTCTGATGGGCATGCGTTAGTCCAAAGTGGCGTCTAGTGTGAGCCGCTTTTCACCCGGCGGATTCTCAGCCGGGGGGAAAAGTGGCTAGAGCTTCTAACGACTGACGATGAGGTCAGGAATTCCTGGCGTCCAGCTTATCCAACTTGCTTACTAGATCCTCGGCCCGCAAGTGCGTGTAGCGCTTGAGCATCTGCATTGATTTGTGGCCGCTGATGGCTGACACCTCCTGGTCGGATAGGCCACCCTCGACCAGCCGACTGACCGCTTCGTGGCGCAGATCGTGGAAGCGCAGGTCGGGCATGCCTAGCTTGGTCTTCAGCAATCCCCATGTCTTGGTGAATGCGTAGGGGCTACGCTTGCCGTTTTTACCTGGCTCGCCAAAGAACACCAGGTCGCAGTCGATGGGGCGTACAGGGTTGTTCAGTGCTATCTGGAAGGTCTCTGTGGCCCACTTGCTGAGTGGGACAGTGCGTGCGCTGTCATTCTTGGTGTCTGAAAGGCGCACCACACGCTTTTTCATGTCGACCTGATTTCTGTGTAGCGATGTGATCTCAGACGAACGCATGCCGGTTTCCAGGGCGATGCGAACGATCCAGCCAAGCATGGGGTTGCTGTGATTGTTTACGGCCGTCAGAAGGCGACGTTCTTCTTCTGCAGATAGTCGGCGGTCGCGGCCTTCGCCCGGGCTTGGTTTGCGGATATTCAGCACTGGGTTGAAGCTGAGTCCCAGGCCCCATTCCTGAATCGCCACGGTGAACAGGTGGCTGAGCAGGGCCAGCTCCAGGCGCACGGTGTTGTTACTGGTGGGTTTACCGCGATTGGTGATTGATGCCAAACGAGTATCGCGGTAGCCAGCGATGATTTCCGCGGAGAGGGCAGCCATGGAGTATTTGCCCAGGTGACTAATCAGTTGTTGAGCTTTAGTCGCTTCGGCGCGCTGGGTGGTTGGCTTCTTAGTTGGACTGATTTCGCTCAGATAGCGTTTCAGCGCCACTTCCAAGGTCATGCGCTCGGAACCGCTGCGCTGGATGTACACGCCTCTGACCATTTCGTCTTCGGTGCGGCGTGCCCAGTCTTCGGCGTCACGTTTCGTACGGAAGGTTTTTGTGTTGGTCGGCCAGCCTGTTTTGCGCACCAGAGCTTTCCAAGTGCCGGCAGCCGTTTTGACGAGGGTGGCCATGATTTTTCTACTCCAAAGGCTTGCCGCTGAACCGGCACTGTACTGAATTTGTACCTTTGGACTATAGGACTGGTCTAGCGATTTTTGCGGCGGACATGAAAAAGCCGCGCAATGCGCGGCTTTGAGTATGGTGGGCCCACACGGACTTGAACCGTGGACCAAAGGATTATGAGTCCTCTGCTCTAACCAACTGAGCTATAGGCCCTCAGTAGGCCGCGGATTATAGCGACGGTTTCGCGGCTGTGCTATCCGAAAAGTCTGAAACTGTTATACGAAGAAACGTCGCGGCAAATTCGTCGGGGGGCAGGGGCACGCTGACGATGTAGCCCTGGATTTGCTCACAACCTTCGTCGGCGAGGAATTGCTGTTGCGCATGAGTCTCCACGCCTTCGGCGATCACGGTGAATTGCATGCTGCGGCCAAGGGCGATGATGGCGCGAACGATGGCGGCATCGTGGGGGTCATCCGGCAGGCCGCGAACGAAGGACTGATCGATCTTGAGAATGTCCAGCGGCAGACGCTTGAGGTAACTCAGTGACGAGTAGCCGGTGCCGAAGTCGTCGATCGCCAGTTGTACGCCCAGTTGCTTGAGTTGATGCAGCACCGCCAATGCTTCCTCAGCCTGGCTCATGATGAAGTTTTCGGTGATTTCCAGTTGCAGGAAGTCCGGTTTGAGGCGGTTGTCCTTGAGCAATTGTTCGATTCGGCCGAGCAGGTTGGGTTGGCGCAGTTGAGCACCTGCAAGATTGACGGACAGCGGGCCGAGGCCCTCGTAGGTCGAACTCCACTCACGCATTTGCCGGCAGGCGGTCTCGAGCACCCAGTCGCCGATTTGCAGAATCATGCCGTTTTCTTCGGCCAGGGAGATGAAACGTTCCGGTGGAATGTCGCCCAGGGTCGGATGGCGCCAGCGAATCAATGCTTCGGCGCCCACCAGGCGATAGTCGTTAAGGCTGATTTTCGGTTGGTAGTAGAGGTGCAATTCATTGCGCTCGATAGCGCGTCGTAGCTCATGTTCCAGCGCTACACGTTCACTGGCTTGCGCGGTGAGGTCCCGGGTATAGCTTTCCACCCGGTTGCGACCCTTGGCTTTGGAGCGGTACATCGCCGCGTCGGCGTTTTTGATCAGGGTGGCGACGTCGCCGCCGTCCTGTGGATAAAGGCTGGTGCCAATACTGGAGCTGATGAAAAACTCATGTTCACCGGCCTGGAACGGTGCGGTGAAGCAATTGAGCAGCTTGGTGGCGATGTTGTCGGCGTCGCTGGGTTGCTGCAGGCCCGGTAACAGGATGATGAACTCATCGCCACCCAGGCGCGCTACGGTGTCGATATCACGCAGCTGCTCTTTGAGGCGCACGGCAATGCCCTTGAGCAGCAGGTCGCCGACCGGGTGACCGAGGCTGTCATTGATGTGTTTGAAGCGATCCAGGTCGAGGAACAGCACCGCGCCCTGGCCGCCGTTTTCCCTCTGGATATTGAGCGCTGTCTGCAAGCGACTTTCGAAAAGCGTGCGGTTTGGCAGGCCGGTCAATGGGTCGTGGTGTGCCTGATAATCGAGCTTGGCCTGGGCGTGTTTGAGGCTGGAAATGTCAGCGAACACGGCCACGAAGTGGGTGATGAATTTATCCCGGTTGCGCACGGCGCTGATGGTCAGCCAGCTCGGGTACAGCTCGCCGTTCTTGCGTCGATTGGAAATCTCGCCTTGCCAGTGACCTTCAGCAGTCAGTTGGTGCCACATGGCCGCGTAGAACGCGCTGTCATGCAGACCCGAGGCAAGCAGGCGCGGCGTGTGGCCCAAGGCCTCGCTTTCGCTGTAGCCGGTGATCTCGGTGAACGCACGGTTGACCGCGCTGATGTGTTGCTGGGTATCGGTGATCAGCACGCCTTCTGCGGTGCTCTCGAACACGGTGGCAGCCTGTTGCAGTTTTTCCTGCATCATGTGGCGCTCGGTGATGTCCCGGGCAATGGTCAGCATGCAGTCCTCGTCGCCGATCGGCAGCGGACGGCTGGACACCTCGCATAGGCGGATCTGTCCGTCGCTGCGGCGAATATGGCAACTGAAGTCGCGGACAAAACCGTCGCGGTGCAGCAGATCGAGCATCTGTTTGCGTTCGTTGAGATTGACCCAGATCCCCAGGTCCAGGGCCGAGCGATCCACCGACATCGCGCTGTTGAAGCCGGTAATGCGGCTGAAACCCTCGTTAACCTCCAACAGCAACCCGTCACTCTGCCGCGACAGCAACAAGCCGTCCGGCGAGGCATGGAAGGCCTTGGCGAACTTCTCTTCGGAGGTTTGCAGTTGCTGCTGGGTTTCCTTGAGTTGCGTGATGTCGCGCACTACGACCACCAGTGCCGGGGTTGTGTCGAGGTCGAACGGTTCAGCCGAGATCAGGCCGGTAAACACCTGACCGTTGCTGCGGCGAAAGGGCATCTCCAGGTTGCGGATGCTGCCGGCCTGCAACCGCTGCAACAGGCCCGGCCCCACGCCGGGAATGCCCCAGATGTTGAGTACGGTGGCGGTCTGGCCGATGACATCTTCGGCTCGCAGGCCAATCTGTTCCTCGAACGCTTCGTTGACCTCCAGCAGGCAGCCGTCCGAAAGTCGCGCGATCACCAGAATGTCCGGGCATTGCTGGAATACCGAGGCAAATTTCTGTTCCGACAGGCGCAGCGCTTCTTCGGTGCGCTTGGTCTCGCTGATGTCGATCATCAGCCCGCGCATCACCGGTTCATGACCATGCTCGATCAGGCTGACGATATCGCGCACCCACAGGCAGCGCCCATCAGCGGTAATGACTCGGTAATCGAGAGTGTGATCGCGTCCGGCCAGCACTTCGTGATCGCAGAAACTCTGCGCGCGGGTGAGGTCGGCCGGGTGAATGATGTTGCGCCAGAAGCCCGGAATCAGCCAGTGGGAAAGGGGATAGCCGAGCAGGTCCTCAGCGTGGGGCGACACGTAGCTGTAAGTGAAGTCGCTCATCCGCGCTTCCCAAGCGATGGCCGACAGGCTCTCCACCAGTCCACGGTAGTGATACTCGCTGCTGCGCAGTTCCTGTTCCAGATCCACCCGACGGGCAATTTCCGAACTCAGGCGACGGTTGATCCGGATGACCACTGCCAGCACGATGATCAGCAGTAGCAGTCCCGGCAAGCCGTAGACCAGCAGGTCGGACCAGAATGTTCGATGATCGAGGACATTGCCGACCCAATGTTCTTGAATGGCGCTGATTTCGGCCGGGCTCATGTCTGCCAGGACCTTATCGAGAATGCCAACGAGCATCTTGTTTTCCCGGGGCACCCCCATAGCCAATTGATAGCGATAGGGGGTTTCACCGCTGACATACAGCCCATCGAGCTTGAGCTGGCGCAGGCTCCACACGCTGGAAGCGAGATCGCCCACCACGGCATCCACCTCATCGGTTGCGAGCGCTTGCAGCGCCGAACTGACGTTAGGCATTGCTACCAGATTCAGATCGGGGTTGTGCGTGCGCAAAAGCTCATGGGGTGCGTAGTTTTCCACCACGGCGATTTTCAGCCCGTATAAATCCTCGATTTTCCGTGGCTGAGGGCCGCCGACATGGGCCAGGATGACAATCGGGAAGTCCAGATAGGGGCGGGTGAACGACAGATAGTTCTGGCGTTCCGGGGTCGACATGATGCCGGGTAACAGGTCCAGCTTGCCTTGTTTGGCCTGCTCCAGCACGACCGACCAGTTTACGGGCTCAATGGGCGTGAGCTTGATGGCCAATCGTTGGCGAATCTGGTCGATATAGTCCGCTGCAAGGCCCTGATAGCGGCCCTGATCATCGCGAAACTCAAAAGGTGGCCATGACGCATCCACACCCAGGCGCAAGTCCGGGTGGGCCGCAAGCCAGCTACGTTCTTCGTCGGTCAGAGTCAGCGCGCCAGCCGTTGCGGTCCAGGTCATCAGCGACAGCAAAAAAAGCACGGTCGGCAGTCTGGGCATAACGGTCTCGTTATGGCTCGGGGGAATGCTTCGAGTGTAGACGGGCAAATCGGCGGAAGGGGCGCAGCGCGGGGGTTTTTATCGGCATAAAGCAAAACCCCCGGCCTGGGCCGGGGGTTTTGTGATCACTCGTCGAGGAAGGAGCGCAGATGCTCGCTTCTCGTCGGGTGGCGCAGCTTGCGCAGCGCCTTGGCTTCGATCTGACGAATCCGTTCACGGGTCACGTCGAACTGCTTACCAACCTCCTCGAGGGTGTGGTCGGTATTCATGTCGATACCGAAGCGCATGCGCAGAACCTTGGCTTCACGGGCAGTGAGGCCGGAGAGAACTTCGCGAGTCGCTTCTTTAAGGCTCTCAACGGTAGCAACATCGATTGGCGACTGCATGGTCGAGTCTTCGATGAAGTCACCCAGATGGGAGTCTTCGTCATCACCGATCGGGGTTTCCATGGAGATCGGCTCTTTAGCGATCTTCAATACCTTGCGGATCTTGTCCTCAGGCATTTCCATGCGTTCGCCCAGCTCTTCCGGGGTCGGTTCGCGACCCATTTCCTGCAACATCTGACGGGAAATACGGTTGAGCTTGTTGATCGTCTCGATCATGTGCACCGGAATACGGATGGTGCGGGCCTGGTCGGCGATCGAGCGAGTGATCGCCTGACGGATCCACCAAGTGGCATAAGTCGAGAATTTGTAGCCGCGGCGGTATTCAAACTTGTCTACCGCTTTCATCAAACCGATGTTGCCTTCCTGGATCAGGTCGAGGAATTGCAGGCCACGGTTGGTGTACTTCTTGGCGATGGAGATCACCAGACGCAAGTTCGCTTCAACCATCTCTTTCTTCGCGCGGCGGGCCTTGGCCTCACCGATCGACATGCGACGGTTGATGTCCTTGATCTCGGCGATCGTCAAACCGGTTTCGGTTTCCAGTGCGGTCAGCTTCTGCTGGCAACGAATGATGTCCGGTTGCACGCGACCAATGGCTTCAGCGTATTTGCTTTTGCCTTTAGCCAATGCGTCGGACCAGCTTTCGTCGACTTCGTTGCCCGGGAACTGGCGCAGGAAATCGGCACGCGGCATGCGAGCATCACGAACACAGAGCTGCATGATTGCACGCTCTTGCTGACGCAGACGGTCCAGGGCACTGCGAACACGCTCGACCAGGCCTTCGAATTGCTTCGGAACCAGTTTGATCGGCATGAACAGCTCAGCCAGCGCCAACAGTTCGGCAATCGCCGCCTTGTTGTTGCGACCGTGCTTTTTCAGCGCTTTGCGAGTGATTTCCATCTGATCGGCAACAGCGCCAAAACGCTGTGCAGCGATGACCGGATCCGGACCGCTTTCGGCTTCTTCTTCGTCGTCCGAAGCTTCGGCGTCATCGTCGTCGGTGTCGTCGTCCGCTTTCACGGCTTTCGGGTCGACCGGCGGTGGCACTTCGGCTGCAGGCGGCGCAATGCCGTCGTCCGGGTCGATATAACCGCTCAGGACGTCGGACAGGCGGCCACCTTCGGAGGTGACGCGGGTGTACTCGGAGAGAATATGATCAACCGTGCCAGGGAAGTGCGCGATTGCGCTCATCACTTCACGGATGCCCTCTTCAATACGCTTGGCGATTTCGATTTCGCCTTCACGTGTGAGGAGCTCTACAGTACCCATTTCGCGCATGTACATGCGCACCGGGTCGGTAGTGCGACCAATGTCGGTCTCGACCGCTGCCAACGCAGCTGCTGCCTCTTCGGCCGCGGCTTCGTCGGTATCGGCGTCGGCCAGCATAAGGGAATCCTTATCTGGCGCAACCTCGAATACGTTGATCCCCATGTCGTTGATCATGCGGATGATGTCTTCCACCTGTTCCGGATCTGAAATATCCTCCGGCAGGTGGTCGTTGACCTCCGCGTAAGTCAGGTAGCCCTGCTCACGACCCAGTGTGATCAACTCTTTGATACGAGACTGCTGTTGCGCTTTTCCGGACATAACACCCTATCCACTGAAGGTCTTGGCGGGCAAAAAACAAGCCGAGGATTATACCTGAGCTATGACCTCACGCGCCAGTTGAGGTCGGGTTTGATGCGGAAACATTCTGTTTTAAAAGGTCGCGCATCTGCTTTGCTATCTGAATTTGCTCTTCAGCCGTCAATCCCGGCTGCCTTGCTTTCTTGATAAGTTCATCGAGGGTCTGCGTATGCTGACCCGCGGATAACCTAGTAATGGTGTCTAAAAACTGTTGTTCAAGGTTATCGCCGTCAATTAGCCATTCCTTTTCTGCGAGAGCTTTCAACAGGCGTCCTTGCTCGGTGCCGTGCCAGCGAGCCATTAGCTGAATAGAGTTTAGCTTAGGATTTTTTTGCACAGCCTCGATCAATGCGATCAGTACCTGAGCATAGGTGTTGCTCTCGTTGGCAAAATGATCGGCGCTTTCGACTTTGCCGGCCAGCTGTGGGTGGTGGATAAGCGTACGCAGCGCGATAAGCGTCGGGGCTTCCACTGCCACCGGTGTGCGCGGGGCATACGACTCATCGCGATCACCGCGCTTGCCGTTTTTGCTCCAGGGTTTCTTGTCCCATTTCTTGCCGCCGGCACCGGGCTTCTTCGGCGTCCATTCCTGCTGTGGTGCGTAAGCTTCCTGGGGCTGATGGAAGTCGGCGTAGTCCGGCATGGCGTCGTAATCCATGCCTGGGTCATAGGTCGGCGGCGCATCCTGAGGTGCGCTGTGTACCAGTTGGCTGACCGCTTCACCGCTCAAACCCGTGATTTCCAGCAAGCGCTGACGCATAAGGGTGCGCAGGTTGGCTCCCGGCACCTTGTCGATCAGCGGCGCGGCAAGTGTGGCCATGTGCGCCTTGCCTTCAAGTGATCGCGGGTCTGCTTCTTCGGTGAGTTGCTGGAAGAAGTAATCGGCCAGTGGCTGCGCGTGCTGGTTGATACGTGCGCGAAAGGCGTCAGTGCCTTCTGAGCGGACCAGTGTGTCCGGGTCTTCGCCTTCAGGCAGGAACAGAAAGCGCGCGCGCCGTCCGTCCTGCAGGCTCGACAATGTTGCTTCCAGGGCGCGCCATGCGGCGTTGCGACCCGCCTGATCGCCGTCGAAGCAGAACAGCACGCTCGGCACGACGCGAAACAGCCGCTTCAAATGCTCTTCGCTAGTGGCGGTGCCCAACGTCGCGACGGCATTGCGCAGGCCTTGCTGGGCGAGGGCGATGACGTCCATGTAGCCTTCGACGACGATTATTTCGTCGAGATTGCGGTTGTTTTTGCGCGCTTCATACAGGCCGTAGAGTTCCTGGCCTTTATGGAATACCGGGGTTTCCGGTGAGTTCAGGTATTTCGGCTTGTCGTCGCCCAGTACCCGGCCACCGAAGGCAATGATGCGTCCGCGGCTGTCGCGGATCGGGAACATTACGCGATCACGGAAGCGATCATAGCGTTTGCCGGTTTCGGCATTCTCGATCAGCAGGCCGGCATCAATCATGGCTTTTTGTTGCAGGGTATCGCTGCTCAAGTGCTTGAACAGATTGTCCCAGCCTGGCGGCGCAAAGCCGAGACCGAAGTCCCGGGCGATTTCGCCGGTCAGCCCGCGACCTTTCAAGTAATCCACGGCGGCTTTGCGCGATGGATGGCTTTTCAGGGCCTGACGATAAAAATCGGCCGCGGCGGTGAGCAGCGGGTACAGCGGCGAATCAGTCGGCTGCCGTGGCTTGTGCGGTCGGCCGCTTTCCTCGCGCGGGATTTCCATGCCGGCGGATTTGGCCAGTTCTTCGACGGCCTGGACGAAATCCAGGTTGTCGTGGTCCATGATGAAGCCGAGGGCGTTACCGCCAGCACCGCAGCCGAAACAGTAATAGAACTGTTTGTCGGGGCTTACGCTGAAAGACGGGGTTTTCTCTTTGTGAAACGGGCAGCAGGCAGTGTGGTTCTTGCCGGCTTTTTTCAATTGCAGGCGCGAGCTGACTACATCGACGATGTCGGTGCGGTTCAGAAGGTCGTCAATGAAGCTCTGGGGAATTAGCCCGGCCATGGCGTTCTCGTCATCTGCGCTGAAAGGGACCCAAAACGAAGGGCGGCCGAACGGGTCATAGTTTGAGGCGCGCAAAGTGTGCGGCTCGACCAGTGTCGTCTGCGTTATCGCTATCGGGAAGTGTATCTGCCGAAAATCCACTGACGTTAATGCTCATCAGTATTCGACTATTTGAAAATGTTGCGCTGAATCCGGCTGCGACCCGTCGAGAGTCTCGGATAGCTCACAATCTGGCACGCAAGCGGTGCCTTGGGCTGATCGTCGTGAGAGGAATCAGTGGGTGTGCTCGTCAGTAGCCTTGAAAGGCTCGTCAGAAAAGACGTGCACCGCTGGCAAAAGAGCCAGGTCTGACGTAGTGAAGCAGATTTGTCTCGGTCGCATCTGCGGCTTCGACGGTGAAGCATCAAGCGTTTTACGCAAATGCCATTAGCCCGGCTGAGGGCCGGGCTTGGCAGAAGCTTGCTACGATCGTCTGTGTATTAGTACAGACGAACGGCGCGGCGCTGTTCGCGCTGAACTTTCTTGGCGTGACGCTTAACAGCGGCTGCTGCTTTGCGCTTACGCTCAGAAGTTGGCTTCTCGTAAAATTCGCGGCTACGAACTTCAGCCAGTACACCGGCTTTTTCGCAGGAGCGCTTGAAACGACGCAGAGCTACGTCGAAGGGTTCGTTCTCTTTTACTTTGACGGCTGGCATCCAGAGCTACCTTCATTCATTACCGGGGTCAACATCCTCGCGGCAAAAGAGCACTTGAAGACGTCGGTTTTTAAGGGTTGCGGATGTTAACCCCTCATCGCACGGAATGCAAAGCCTCTGATCGAAAACCGCTGGTCGGGGCATCACGCGGCGACTATTATGCGCGCCTTCGAATTCAGCCTAAACAAGGCGCAAACCCATGCTAGTACTGGGATTAGAAACCTCCTGCGACGAAACCGGTGTCGCATTATATGACAGTGAGCGCGGCCTGCTGGCCGACGCGCTGTTCAGTCAGATCGACCTGCACCGCGCCTATGGTGGCGTAGTGCCCGAGCTGGCCTCCCGTGACCACGTCAAACGCATGCTGCCCTTGATTCGTCAGGTGTTGGCCGAAGCCGACTGTGTGCCGACCGAGATCGACGCCATCGCTTACACCGCGGGTCCTGGCCTGGTGGGTGCGTTGCTGGTGGGTGCTTCCTGCGCTCAGGCGCTGGCCTTTGCCTGGGGTATTCCGGCCCTCGGTGTGCACCACATGGAAGGTCACTTGCTGGCACCGATGCTGGAGTCGCAACCACCTGAATTCCCGTTCGTCGCTTTGTTGGTCTCGGGCGGCCATACGCAGTTGGTTCAGGTCGACGGAATCGGTCAATACACCTTGCTGGGCGAGACGCTGGACGACGCCGCAGGCGAAGCGTTCGACAAAACCGCGAAGATGATGGGCCTCAATTATCCCGGCGGTCCGGAAATCGCGCGCCTGGCGGAGCAAGGGGTTGCAGGACGTTTCCTCTTCCCGCGTCCGATGTGCGACCGCCCAGGCCTGGATTTCAGCTTCAGCGGCTTGAAAACCTTCGCCTTGAACACCTGGCAGCAGTGCGTGAGCGCCGGGGACGAAAGCGAGCAAGCCCGTTGCGACATCTCGCTGGCGTTCCAGCAGGCCGTGGTGGAGACTTTGACCATCAAGTGCAAGCGTGCCCTGAAAGCGGCTGGCATGAAGCGCCTGGTGATCGCTGGCGGCGTCAGTGCCAACAAGGCGCTGCGTACATCGCTGGAAAAAATGCTCGGTGACATGAAGGGCGATGTTTTTTATGCCCGTCCACAGTTCTGCACCGACAACGGCGCAATGATTGCCTTCGCCGGTTGCCAGCGTTTGCAGGCGGGTCAGCAGGAAAGTCTGGCGATCAGTGTTCAGGCACGTTGGCCGATGGAGCAGTTGTCGGCACTGTGATGAGCGGCGCTCATGTCCGGCATTTAGAAATGCCGTTCGCGCCCCGCAAACAGGTCGCGTAGATTGCCGCGATGACGCCAGACGATCATCCCGGTGAGCGCGCTCATGGGCAGTAGCGCCGCCGGTTCTTGCCAGGCCAGCAATGGCAGGGTGAGGGGAGTGGCGATCAGCGCGGCCAGCGAGCTGGTGCGGGTCAGGTAGAACGTCAGCACCCAGGCGCAAACCGCCAACAGTGCGGCGGGCGGGTAAAGGCCCAGTAACATCCCGGCAGAGGTGGCAACGCCTTTGCCCCCGCGAAAGCGGAAGTACAGTGGGAACAGGTGGCCGATGACGGCGCAGACGCCGATCCAGGCCTGATCTTGCAGCGAAAGTCCGGCAATACCGGCGATCAGCACAGGCAACAGACCTTTGCAGAGGTCGCCGAGCAAGGTCAGGATGGCGAGCTTTTTGCCGGCCAGACGAAACATATTGGTGGCGCCGGCATTGCCCGAGCCACTCATTCGCGGATCGGGGTTTCCGGTCAGGCGGCTGAGCAAAATGGCGAAGGACAGAGAGCCGAGCAGGTAGGCGAGGATCGCCAGTAACCAAAACATGCTAACTATTCCGGGCGAGGACGCCCTGATTCTAACGGCGCATTGCGCCCTTGTCGTGTAGCGGAGAAAAGTGCTTGGACAGAGTGTTTATCGAGGGCCTGGAAGTCGACACCGTAATTGGTGCCTACGACTGGGAGCGAGGCATCCGACAGTGCTTGCGTCTTGATCTGAGTTTCGCCTGGGATAATCGTCCGGCCGCCGCCGGTGACGACCTGACCCTGGCGCTCGATTACGCGAGCGTTTCGTCGCGCATCCAGGCCTTTGCCGAGCAGGCCCAGTACCAATTGGTCGAGACTTTTGCCGAGCGTCTGGTGGAAGTACTGATGAGCGAATTCAAAATCACCTGGATGCGCCTCAAACTGACCAAACCAGGTGCAGTGCCTGCCGCTACCGGTGGCGTGGGCGTGGAGATCGAGCGCGGATGTCGCTGACTCAGGTGTATCTCGGGCTCGGTAGCAATATCGAGCGCGAAGCCCATTTGCACGCCGGCCTGGATGCCTTGGCGGGTTTTCTGGTGGACATCCGTTGCTCGGCGGTCTTCGAAAGTCAGCCGGTGGGGATCAAGAGCGGGCCGTTCTTCAATTTCGTGGTGTCGGCCTATACCGACCTGCCGCTGATAGAACTGGACCGCCGACTGAAATTCATCGAGGCCGATAACGGTCGTTATGCGCCGGACCGCAAAGGGCTGCCGCTGGACATTGATGTGTTGCTGTTCGGTGACCTGGTGGGCAACTTCGATGGCTTGATTCTGCCGCGTGCGGAAATTCTGAAAAATGCGTTTGTGTTGTGGCCATTGTCGCTGATTGCGCCGGATCGGGTGCATCCGGGCGTAGGCAAAAGCTTCGCGACGTTGTGGCGTGAAGCGCAAATTGATCAGGTGTTGGCGCCGGTGGCGTTTGAGTGGCGCGGGGATCAGCTGACGCCTTCGAGTTTGTTGTAAGGCAAAAAGATCGCAGCCTTCGACAGCTCCTACAGAGAAACACATATTCCTGTGTAGGAACTGCCGAAGGCTGCGATCTTTTGATTCTGCTTACACGCTTTCCTTGTAAACCTTCAACGCCTTGAGTCGCTCACGCTTGATCGCCTCACCCAGCTCCGGCCCTTTGAATCCCTTCTCAAGCAACGGCTGAACCGCCACGCTACGCGCCGCGTTTGCCGCGCCACGCAGATAATCCGCCTGTGGGTAACTTCTCTCCTCCAGTCCCTTGCGCCCGCGCGCGTCCATCTCGCACGCCGCGATGAATTCCTCGAACCGTTGCGGTCTGCGGTAGACGTCGAAACTTTGCAGCAACTCCAGCAAGGTCGAAGGCTTCAGCTCCAGGGCGCGATGGCCGTGGGTGTGATATTCGCCCACCAGCAGCGCCAGTTCCTGGCAATCTCTCGGCGCCTTGAAACGTTCGTTGACTGCTTTGATCAGCTTCAGTCCCTTGAACTCATGAGCAATATGCCGAGGCCATTCTTCCTCCGGCGTCAGGCCTTTACCCAAGTCATGCAGCAGGCAGGCCCAGCGCACAGTCAGCGGTTGTTTGTGTCGGGCGGCTTGCTCCAGCACGCTCAGAGTATGCACACCGGTGTCGATTTCCGGGTGATGAGCTTCCGGTTGCGGCACGCCGAAAAGTGCATCGACTTCAGGAATCAACACGTTCAGAGCTCCGCACGCGCGCAGCACTTCAATGAATACCTGTGGTTGCTCTTCCATCAAGGCGCGGGAAATTTCTTTCCAGCTTCGTTCCGCCGTCAGCGCTTCCAGTTCACCGGATTCACTGAGTTGACGCATCAACTCCAGGGTCTCCGGGGCGACGGTGAAGCCAAGCCCGGCATAACGTGCTGCAAATCTCGCCACACGCAGCACCCTGAGAGGATCTTCAGCGAACGCGGGAGAAACGTGTCGGAGTAAGCGTGCTTCCAGATCGCTCTGGCCGTGGTAGGGGTCGGTCAAATTCTGCTGATCATCCTCAGCCATGGCATTGATCGTCAGGTCACGGCGGATCAGGTCTTCTTCTAGGGTGACTTCGGGGCTGGCGTGGAAAGTGAATCCACCATAACCGCGTCCACTTTTGCGCTCGGTACGGGCGAGGGCGTATTCCTCACCGCTTTTGGGATGAAGAAATACCGGGAAGTCCGCGCCCACCGGGCGAAAACCCTTGGCAAGCATTTCCTCGGTGGTGGCGCCAACGACGACCCAGTCGATGTCGGTAACCGGTTTGCCCAGCAGGCGATCGCGAACCGCCCCGCCAACTTTATAGATCCGCATAAAAAACCTCCGTTAGCTCGACAGGATAACCGTTGCGTCAAGCTTTCGGAGGCACAAAACAGGATCAAAGATGAATGACGGCGAGGTCCAGCCGGCCGTAATCACCTTCGCTGTGCTCGCTCCTGGGCGGCACGTGGTGGGTTTTCATCACCTGGTCCCCTTGCAGGGTCTCCAGATGAATGTCGAAGCCCCAGAGGCGGTGCAAGTGCTTGAGCACCTCCTCGGTGGACTCGCCCAATGGTTTGCGGTCGTGTTGCTGGTGGCGCAGGGTCAGGGAGCGGTCGCCGCGCCGGTCGATGCTGTAGATCTGTATGTTGGGTTCGCGATTGCCCAGGTTGTATTGGGCCGCCAGGGTTTCACGAATGATGCGATAACCGTCTTCGTCATGGATCGCCGGTACAAGCAGGTCGTCTTTCTGATCGTCATCGAGGATGCTGAACAGCTTCAGGTCGCGAATCACCTTGGGTGACAGATATTGCAGGATGAAGCTCTCATCCTTGAAGCTGCTCATGGCGAACTTGATACTCGACAGCCAGTCGCTGCCCGCCAGTTCCGGGAACCAGCGACGGTCTTCGTCGGTAGGTTCTTCGCACATGCGCCGGATATCGCGGTACATGGCAAAACCCAACGTATAGGGGTTGATGCCGCTGTAGTAAGGGCTGTCGAAACCAGGCTGGAATACCACGCTGGTGTGGGAGGTCAGGAACTCCATCATGAAACCGTCGGTGACCAGGCCTTCGTCGTAGAGGTCGTTCATCAGGGTGTAGTGCCAGAACGTTGCCCAGCCCTCGTTCATCACCTGGGTCTGGCGTTGTGGATAAAAATACTGGGCGATCTTGCGCACGATCCGCACGATTTCCCGTTGCCACGGCTCCAGAAGCGGGGCATGTTTTTCGATGAAATACAGAATGTTTTCCTGGGGCTCGGCGGGGAAGCGTGCAGTGTCCTTGTCGCTGTATTTATCCGCGCCCTTTGGAATAGTGCGCCACAGATCATTGATCTGCTTCTGCAAATGTTCCTCCCGATCCTTTTGCCGACGACGCTCCTCTTCGGCGGAAATCGGATACGGGCGTTTGTAGCGATCGACCCCGTAGTTCATCAAGGCATGGCAGGAATCGAGCAGATCCTCCACGGCATCAATCCCATGGCGCTCTTCGCACTGCATGATGTACTGCTTGGCAAACACCAGGTAATCGATGATTGAACTGGCGTCAGTCCAGGTGCGGAACAGGTAATTGCCTTTGAAAAAGCTGTTGTGCCCATAGCAGGCATGCGCCACGACCAGCGCCTGCATGCAGATGGTGTTTTCTTCCATCAAATAGGCGATGCACGGGTCCGAGTTGATCACGATTTCGTAGGCCAGGCCCATCTGCCCGCGGCTGTAGGATTTCTCGGTGCTGAGGAAGTGTTTGCCGTAGGACCAATGGTGATAGCCCAGCGGCATGCCGACAGAGGCGTAGGCGTCCATCATCTGCTCGGCGGTGATCACTTCGATCTGGTTGGGATACGTGTCGAGTGCGTAACGGGCCGCCAGACGACTTATTTCCTTGTCGTACGCCTGGATCAACTCGAACGTCCATTCGGAGCCGGTGGAAATGGGTTGGCGCTTCTGCTCTTTGGCGGTCATGTCACTAACCTGCGCTGGAAGAGTTCACGGAAGACCGGATAGATATCCCCGGCCGAGACCAGTTGTTGCTGGGCAAAAGTGTCAGAAAAGGCTTCGGCTATGCGCTCGTACTCGAACCACAGGGCCTGATGTTCGCGCGGGGTAATCTCAACGTAAGTGTAGTACTGCACGAACGGCATGATCTGGTTGATCAGGATGTCACGGCAAATTGGCGAGTCGTCGTTCCAGTTGTCGCCGTCGGAAGCCTGGGCGGCGTAGATGTTCCACTCGTTGCTCGGATAGCGCTCGGCCATGATCTCCTGCATCAGTTTCAAGGCGCTGGAGACGATGGTCCCGCCGGTTTCGCGGGAATAGAAAAACTCTTCCTCATCCACTTCGCGGGCACTGGTGTGGTGGCGAATGAACACGACGTCAATCTTGTCGTAGTTACGCTTGAGGAACAGGTACAGCAGGATAAAGAAGCGCTTGGCGATGTCCTTGGTCGCCTGGGTCATGGAGCCGGAGACGTCCATCAGGCAAAACATGACGGCTTTCGAGCTTGGGTTGGGTTGTTTGATCAGCAGGTTGTACTTGAGGTCGAAGGTGTCGAGAAACGGCACGCGGTGAATCCGCGCACTGAGTTTTTCGATTTCCGCTTCGAGATCCTGAATATCGCCGAAGTTGTCAGGTTCTTCCTGCTTCAGTCGCAGGAGTTCTTCCTTGGCTTCGCGTAGTTTCGCCCGGCTGCTGCCGGACAGGGCGATGCGCCGTGCGTGGGCCGAGCGCAGGGTGCGGATGATGTTGATCCGCGACGGGTTGCCCTCGTTGCTGATCCCGGCACGAACGGTCTTGAAGGTATCGGTACCGGTCAGGTTGCGCTTGACCAGGTTCGGCAGCTCAAGATCCTCGAACATGAACTCGAGGAATTCCTCCTGGGTGATCTGGAAGACGAATTCGTCCATCCCTTCGCCCGAGTTGCCGGCCTTGCCAGGCCCTCTGCCGCCGCCGCCACCCGGCGGACGGGCAATGTGCTCGCCGCTGGTGAATTCCTTGTTGCCTGGATGCACGACGGTCTGCTTGCCACCGCGCCCGTGGTGGAGCACCGGCTCGTCGATGTCGCGACCGGGAATGCTGATTTGCTCGCCGTGTTCCATATCCGTAATGGAGCGCCGGCTGACCGCCTCTTCGACGGCTTTTTTGATGTGATCACGGTAACGCCGCAGAAACCGCTGACGGTTCACCGTGCTCTTGTTCTTGCCATTGAGACGTCGGTCGATCACATAGCTCATAGGCCCTCCGGGGAGCTTCGAGTCATAAGCTTCAAGCTGCAAGACAGAAGCTTCAGAAACAAGCGGCGCGCGACATATGGCCACAATTACGCAAACAACGCGTTTTCGCAGGTGTCGTGTCGTTAGCCGCTTGCAGCTCCCTTACTGGGACTTTCTGACCCTCAAGTACCACTCGGACAGCAGTCGTACCTGTTTGTCGGTGTAACCGCGTTCGACCATTCGTGTGACAAAGTCGTTGTGCTTCTGCTGGTCCTCTTTGCTGGCCTTGGCATTGAAGCTGATGACCGGCAGCAGATCCTCGGTGTTGGAGAACATTTTCTTCTCGATAACCACCCGCAGTTTTTCGTAGCTGAGCCAGGTTGGGTTCTTGCCATTGTTGTTGGCCCGGGCGCGCAGTACGAAGTTGACGATTTCGTTGCGGAAATCCTTCGGATTGCTGATGCCGGCCGGTTTTTCGATTTTCTCCAGTTCCTCGTTAAGCGCTACGCGGTTGAGGATTTCGCCGGTTT
The DNA here is from genome assembly GCF_019947275.1 of Pseudomonas sp. GL-RE-29. Classification (NCBI taxonomy): domain Bacteria; kingdom Pseudomonadati; phylum Pseudomonadota; class Gammaproteobacteria; order Pseudomonadales; family Pseudomonadaceae; genus Pseudomonas; species Pseudomonas sp. GL-RE-29. The sequence goes on along the minus strand of NZ_JAGYGD010000004.1, from coordinate 44,593 downwards.
CCGGGTCGCGGTATTCCTGGTCCTGGATCCAGAAGTCGGCGTACAGCACGTAACGATCGAAGATGTTCTGGCCGTACTCGCTGTAAGACTCGAGGTAGGCGGTCTGGATCTCCTTGCCGATGAATTCGATATAACGCGGCGCCAGGTATTCCTTGAGGAAGCGCAGATAACGCTCGCGAGTTTCCGCCTGGAACTGTTCCTGTTCGATCTGTTGTTCCAGCACGTAGAGCAAGTGCACCGGGTTGGCAGCAATTTCGTGGGGATCGAAGTTGAAGACCTTGGACAGGATCTTGAACGCAAAGCGGGTCGACAGACCGTTCATGCCTTCGTCGACACCGGCGTTGTCGCGGTATTCCTGGATCGACTTGGCCTTCGGATCGGTGTCCTTGAGGTTTTCGCCGTCATACACGCGCATCTTGGAGTAGATGTTGGAGTTTTCCGGCTCTTTGAGACGTGAGAGCACGGTGAACTGGGCCAGCATCTTCAAGGTGTCGGGCGCGCAATGGGCCTTGGCCAGCGAGCTGTTGAACAGCAGCTTGTCGTAGATCTTCACTTCGTCGCTGACCCGCAGGCAGTACGGCACTTTGACGATGTAGATCCGGTCGATGAAGGCTTCGTTGTTTTTGTTGTTGCGGAAGGTGTGCCACTCCGATTCGTTGGAGTGGGCCAGCAGGATCCCGGTAAACGGAATCGCGCCGAGACCTTCGGTACTGTTGTAGTTGCCTTCCTGGGTGGCTGTCAGCAATGGGTGCAGCACCTTGATCGGCGCCTTGAACATTTCGACGAATTCCATCAAGCCCTGGTTGGCCCGGCACAGTGCGCCCGAGTAGCTGTAGGCGTCGGCGTCGTTTTGCGGGAATTCTTCCAGTTTGCGGATATCGACCTTGCCCACCAGTGCCGAGATGTCCTGGTTGTTTTCATCGCCCGGTTCGGTTTTGGCCACGGCGATCTGGTTGAGGATCGACGGATAGAGTTTCACCACGCGGAACTGGCTGATATCGCCGCCGAACTCGGCCAGGCGCTTGGTGGCCCATGGCGACATGATGGTGTTGAGGTAGCGCCGTGGAATGCCGAAATCTTCCTCGAGAATCGCGCCATCTTCAGTGGCGTTGAACAGACCCAGAGGCGATTCGAAAACCGGCGAGCCCTTGATCGCGTAGAAGGGCACTTTTTCGATCAGCTGTTTCAGCTTCTCGGCCAGGGACGATTTGCCGCCACCGACGGGGCCGAGCAGGTAAAGGATTTGTTTCTTCTCTTCCAGGCCCTGAGCGGCATGGCGGAAATACGACACGATCTGGTCGATGCATTCTTCCATCCCGTGGAAGTCTTCAAAGGCCGGATAGCGGCGGATCACCTTGTTGGAGAAGATTCGCGACAGCCTCGAGTTGGTCGAGGTGTCCAGCAGCTCCGGTTCACCGATGGCCAGGAGCAGACGCTCGGCGGCGGAAACGTAGGCGCTGCGGTCCTTTTTGCACAGCTCAAGATACTCTTGCAGCGAGAGTTCTTCCTGGCGTGTGGACTCGAAGCGTTGTTGGAAGTGGCTAAAGATACTCATGACGTCACCTCGCTCGATACGTGGAGCCGACGCCGGATCACTCAGTCGATGCTGGCAGCAACCGAACAGGCAGTTGCTGTTTACCCCCCAGAAACCTTTCGAAGCTGACGACTCCGAAAGCTACTCCCGATGACCCGCGCGCCGGTGTACCGGCTCTCCCCTGTTTTGGATGGCCTGCGCTTAAGGATAGTTGGGAATTCGGGAGGTAAAGGCGAGATACGTAATTAGTTGTGGCAGACCGTTCGTCTGCCACCGCGCTAGCCCGCGGGAGCCGGGGCCTTGCGCATGACAAAAAAATTATTCGGAGGTGCCTTGCGCCGTTTCCGAAGGATAAGTCGTACGCCACAGTTCGAAACCGCCATCCATGCTGTAGACGTCGGAGAAGCCCTGGCTGATCAGGTAGGCGGCTGCGCCCTGGCTGGAGTTGCCGTGGTAGCAGACCACCACGGTCGGAGCATCAAGGTCGGCACCCTGGATGAAGGCGTGCAGAGAGTGGTTGTCCAGATGCTTCGAGCCGCTGATGTGCAGCGCCGCAAAGGTCGCAGGATCGCGGACGTCGACCACCACTGCGCCTTGTTCGCGCAGGGCCTGGGCCTGTTCCGGGGGGATACGTTTGAATTCGCTCATGGCGGGCTCCTGTGGCTCGGCTGAAAGCGCAGTCTAGCGCGGGGCGCTGGCTGACGATGGTTCGGAATTTTGTGGGGCGACTGGCGGCACGGCAGCATGACCATGTTCGTCGCATTTGCAGGACAGGCGTTCGCCGGTGTCGACATTCATCAGGGTCAGGGCACCGCCCCAGACGCAGCCGGTGTCGAGGGCCGAGATGCCCGGCTCAAGGACTTTGCCTTCAAGCGCTGCCCAGTGACCAAAGATGATCTTCACATCCTTGGTCTTGCGGTCCATGTGCTGGAACCAGGGTTTGTAGCCTGGTGGCGCGGAGTCGAGGCCTTCCTTGCTCTTGAGGTCAAGCTTGCCTTCGGCGGTACAGAAGCGCATGCGCGTGAAGTAGTTGGTGATCACCCGCAGACGTGTCACGCCTTTGAGGTCGCTGTCCCATTTCGCCGGGTCGTTGCCGTACATGCCGTCGAGGAAGGGCGGCAGCAGGTTGTCGTCGCGCAGGGCGGTCTCGACCTCGGCGGCGCACTTCAGGGCTCTGCGCAGGGACCATTGCGGCGGAATGCCCGCGTGTACCAGCGCAACGTTACGTTGCTCGTCGTAGTGCAGGAGTTTTTGCTGACGCAGCCACTCCAGCAGATCGGCGCTATCCGGTGCTTCGATAATCTCGCGCAGGGTATCTGATTTCTTCAGGCGTTCGATGTTCTTTCCGGCCGCCAGCAAGTGCAGGTCGTGGTTGCCCAGTACGCAAACCAGCGATTCGCGGATGCTATAGAGGAAGCGCAGGGTTTCCAGCGACTGCGGGCCACGGTTGACCAGGTCGCCCACCAGCCACAGACGATCCCTTGCCGGGTCGAAGGCGACTTTCTTGAGCAGGCATTGCAATGCGTCAAGGCAGCCTTGCAGGTCACCGACGGCATAGGTTGCCATCAGTGCAAGGCTCCGGGGACCGCCAGGCGGAACGGGGCGATGATGGCATCGAAGTGCTTGCCGTCATCGGCGAGCATCTCGTAGGTACCCTGCATCGTGCCGACTTTGGACGTCATGACAGTGCCACTGCTGTAGGTATGGCTTTCGCCTGGCTCGATCAGCGGTTGCAGGCCAACGACGCCCGCACCGCGAACCTCTTCGACATGCCCGTCGCCATCTGTGATCACCCAATGCCGTGACAACAGCTTGGCGGGTAATTCACCATTGTTGTGCACGGTAATGGTGTACGCGAAGGCAAAGCGGTCGTGTTCGGGTTGCGATTGTTCTGCCAGATAGCGGGTGACGACGCTGACGTCGACCTGATAACGAGGATCGGACATGCAAGAGGCCTTAAAAACGAAGCGGGACGCGGGGCGTAGCTGATGAAGTTCAGTCTAGGCCAAGTATCGGGTAGTAAACCAGACATGGGCGCTGGTGTCCTACCCGATAACGCTTGCGCTCTGTCAGACGTCCGCGGGTTTCTGTAGGGCTTGTTCGCTGAGCTTGTCAGCCAGGCGCACGAACGCTGCCAGATCGAGCTGTTCCGGGCGCAGGCTGCCATCGACGCCGGCGGCTTCGATTTCATCGTTGCTCAGCAGCAACTTGAGGGTGTTGCGCAGGGTCTTGCGACGCTGATTGAACGCTTCGCGTACGACGCGTTCCAGCAACCGGTGATCTTTCGCCGGGTGCGGCAGTACGGCGTGAGGCACCAGGCGGACGATGGCCGAGTCGACTTTCGGCGGCGGGTTGAACGCGCCCGGGCCAACGTTGAACAGATGCTCAACCCGGCAGTGATACTGAACCATGATCGACAACCGACCCCAGTCACCACCGCCAGGCCCCGCTGCCAGACGCTCGACCACTTCCTTTTGCAGCATGAAGTGCATGTCGCGAATCAGGTGCGAGTTGTGCAGGAGGTGGAAAATCAGCGGGGTGGAGATGTTGTACGGCAGGTTGCCGACCACACGCAGGCTGCCAGGCGCGGCGTTCAGGCTGTTGAAGTCGAACTTCAGCGCGTCACCCTGATGCAGGTTGAAGTTGCTCTTGCCGGCGAACTGCTGGTTGAGGATCGGGATCAGGTCCTTGTCCAGTTCCACCACATCGAGTTGCCCACCACTGTTGAGCAGGCCTTGGGTCAGCGCACCCTGGCCAGGACCGATTTCCAGCAAACGGTCTTCGGCCTTGGCATGGATGGAGCGCAGGATGCGGTCGATAACGCCGGCGTCGTGCAGGAAGTTCTGGCCAAAGCGTTTGCGCGCCTTGTGTTGGTAATGCTCGGTCATAAACGGGTCTCGGCCATCTGATAGGCGGTTTCCAGGGCGACTTGCAGGCTGCCGGTGTCGATCTTGCCGCTGCCGGCCAGATCCAGGGCAGTGCCGTGGTCAACCGAAGTGCGGATGATCGGCAAACCGAGGGTCACGTTGACTGCTGCGCCGAAGCCTTTGTATTTCAGCACAGGCAGGCCCTGATCGTGGTACATCGCCAGCACTGCGTCGCAGTGCTCCAGATATTTTGGGGTAAACAGAGTGTCGGCGGGCAGGGGGCCGCGCAGGTCCATGCCCTCGCCGCGCAGGCGCTCTAATGTGGGTTCGATAATGTCGATTTCTTCATGACCCAGGTGTCCGCCTTCACCGGCATGGGGGTTGAGCCCGCACACCAGGATTCGCGGCTGGGCGATGCCGAATTTTTGTTGCAGGTCGGCGTGCAGAATTCGCGTGACCCGCTCCAGACGCTCCGGGGTGATTGCATCGGCAATCTCGCGCAGGGGCAGGTGCGTAGTGACCAGCGCCACGCGTAACCCGCGGGTGGCGAGCATCATCACCACCTGTGCAGTATGGGTCAGGTCAGCGAGAAACTCCGTGTGCCCGGAAAAAGCAATGCCGGATTCATTGATCACACCCTTGTGCACCGGGGCGGTGATCATTCCATCGAAATGCCCATCCAGACAGCCTTGGCCTGCGCGAGTCAGGGTTTCCAGGACGAAAGCGGCATTGGCTTTGTCGAGTTGCCCGGCGACAACCTTGGCATTGAGCGGCGTATCCCAGACATACAGGCTGTTGGCGGGAGCAGGTGCATCCGGCCAATGGTCCGGCGACACGGGCAGCAAGTCGACCACCACACCCAGCTGCGCGGCCCGCTCAACGAGCAGGTCACGGCTGGTAATGGCAATCAGGGGATGTGGCTGGGCTTGCGAGGCGAGCAGCAGGCACAGGTCAGGACCTATGCCGGCCGGTTCGCCGGGTGTCAGCGCGAAACGTTGGGGTTTCACTGCGCTGCCTGGTCGACGCCAGGGAGTTTGATTTCGACGTACGCTTCGTCACGGATCTGACGAAGCCAGGTTTGCAGCTCTTCGTCGTATTTGCGGTTACGCAGTACGGTCATCGCTTGTTGCTCGCGAGCCTGGTTGGTGCTGTCGGTGGCACGACGGCCCAGCACTTCCAGAACGTGCCAGCCGTATTGCGTCTGGAACGGCTTGGACAGCTGACCTTGCGGGGTCTTGGCCATCACTTCGCGGAACTCCGGAACCAATACACTCGGGTCGATCCAGTTCAGATCGCCGCCGTTGAGCGCGGAACCCGGGTCTTCCGAGTAGCTTTTCGCCAGTTCGCCGAAGTCTTCACCCGACTCGATGCGACTGTAGAGCGACTCGGCCAGGGCCTTGGTTTTTGCTTCGTCACGGATCGGGCTTGGTTTGACCAGGATGTGGCGGACATGCACTTCGTCGCGCACCTGGGCTTCACCGCCACGCTTGTCGGTGATCTTCAGGATGATGAAGCCACCTGGCGTACGCATTGGCTGGGTGATATCGCCAACGGCCATGGTGCTCAGCAGGTGATCGAACGGAGGTGGCAGCTGAGCGGCTTTGCGCCAGCCCATGTCGCCGCCTTCCAGTGCGGTTTCGCTGGCGGATTTGGCGAGGGCCAATTGTGCGAAGTCAGCGCCTTGCTTGAGCTGCTGGTAAACCGCGTCAGCCTGCTTGGCGGCACTCTGAATCGCGTCGGAATTGGCGCTTTCCGGAGTAGCAATCATGATGTTGGACAGGCGGAACTCTTGGGACAGCTGCATTTTGCCCATGTCTGAAGCAAGGAAGTTTTTCACTTCCTGCTCGGACACCTGGATGCGCTCTGCCACACGGCGCTGACGCACGCGGCTAATGACCATCTCGCGACGGATCTGGTCACGAGCGTCCTCGTAGGACAGGCCGTCGTGAGTCAGTGCAGCGCGGAACTGCTCGACCGACATGTTATTGCGCTGGGCAATGGTGCCGACAGCCTGGTTCAGTTCTTCATCGGTGATGCGGATGCCGGAACGTTCGCCGATCTGCAGTTGCAGGTTCTCGACGATCAGGCGTTCAAGCACCTGTTGCTCCAGCACGCTGGCCGGCGGCACGGCAGAGCCACGCTTGGCGATGGTCTGCTGAACTTCATGGACGCGTTGGTCCAGTTGGCTCTGCATGACCACGTCGTTGTCGACGATAGCCACCACTTTATCGATGGACTGTACCGCGGCGTTGGCCGCGGTACCCAGGAACAGCGCGCCCAGCAGCAGCGGGCGCAGACAATCAGAAAGCTTGGTCTTCACGTTCACGATAACCTTGGATGCCTTTGTCGAGGAAGCTCTCTACCTTGGCGCCAGTCAGGCCGCCGAGCCCCTTCAGAACGATTTGTAGGAAGATGCCATGGTCGCCTTTTTCGTTTTCCGGTGCTTCCTGACTGAATTCGTCGTAGGAAACCCAATAACGGTTGATCAGGCGAAGTTTCCAGCAGCAGTTGTCGTACTCGAAACCACCGAAGGCTTCCAGGGTTCGGTTGCGGTTGTAGTCGTACTGCCAGCGGCTGATGACGTTCCATTGCGGCACGACCGGCCAAATCACCGAGAAGTCGTGCTGTTCGATTTTGTAGTAGTCCTTCACGTAGCCAGGCTGGCCCGGGGTGCCATAGTCACCGCCGCCCACCTGCCATTTACCCGTGTTCTGGTCGTAACGGATCTGGTCATTACGATAGCGATAGCCGGCGTTGATGACTTTGTTCGGGTTGTCTTCAGGCTGGTAGTGGAACATTGCACTGCCCGAGCGAGGGCTGCGGCTGTCCGGGTCCCAGTTGTAATCGGCGGTGGTACGCCAATCGCGGTTCCAGCGATATTCGTATTCCAGCGCATACGGCGACACATCGGAGTGCGCATCTTCGCGAGTTTTTGCATCGATGCCCGGCAACTGGACTTCGCGATCCTTGAAGTACAAAGCCTGGCCAACGCTGATGCGTTGACGTTCGAAACCATCGTCTTCGATCCAGCGGTTGGTCACGCCCAGCGACAGTTTGTTCTCGTCGCCAACGCGGTCGGAGCCAGAGAAGCGGTTGTCCCGAAACAGCGATGCATAGTTGAAGGTGTATTCGCCGGTGTCGAATACCGGAATATCTACCTGGTCCTTCTCTGGCACGTAGAGGTAGTACAGGCGTGGTTCCAGGGTCTGGCGGTAGTTCTTGCCGAACCATTGAGTATTGCGATCGAAGTACAGACCGCTGTCGATACTGGCAATCGGCACGCCACGGTTCTGGTTGCTGTCGAAGTTGCCGTTGAAGTTCTCCGTCCCGGCTGCGGCGGCAGCTTGGTCTTGAGCCACGATCTGTGTTTTGCCGATGCTGTCCAGATCCAGTTGGTACTGGGTGTACTGATACTTGAGCGTCGGCTTCACGAAGCCGTAAGTCCAGTTGAGCGGCAAGCTGACGGCTGGCGCCAGGTTGAGCCGGTCACCAGTGGCACGGGCCAGACCTTGAACGTTGTTGTCCAGGCGTGGTGAGCCGACAGTGCCGTCGGCATTAACCGGTCCACCGTCTTCATCAATGTAATTACCGGATTGCAAATCCCGGTCAAATCGCACGATTTCAGTGTTGTAGGAAAAATCCAGACCACCCGGATGATACGGCAGAGCACCATCGAAGGTGATTTGCGGCAAACGATCATATGGCGTGATGTTCGACACGGTCGCCAATTGATAAGCCTGGGCATTCACACGGGCGGTGTAGTTGTCGCCGCGATAGGTGACGGCGCCCTGCTGGTTCACATAGTCGGCGCTTTTCACCCCAATCTGATCAGTCTGAAGATCCTGGAAGTAATAAGGGTCGCTGATCTTGGTGTAGTCGACTTGCGTGAAGACCCGTGAGTCCAGACCACCTTTGTGCTGCCAGTTGTACATGTAGCGGGTTTTTTCGGCATCAGTCTGCAAGTCGCGATCATTGCTTTCGTCGTTGAGATACGCTGCGCCGAATTGACCTTCGCTGGACTTGGTCAGGTAACGGAACTCGCCTTCCATCAACAGGCCGTGCTTGCTCATGTACCGCGGATACAACGTGGCATCGTAATTCGGCGCCAGGTTGAAGTAGTACGGGGTGACGAGCAGGAAGCCGGTATCGCTGCCGCTGCCGATGGTCGGCGGAAGGAAGCCGGACTGACGGCGGTCGTCGATCGGGAAGTAGATGTACGGCGTGTACAGGACCGGAATGTCCTTGACCCGCAATGTCACGTTGGTTGCGGTACCGAAGCCGGTGGCCGGGTTCAAGGTGATGTTGTTGCCCTTGAGCTGCCAGGCGTTGCTGTTCGGTTCGCACGTGGTGTACGTACCGTCCTTGAGGCGGATGATCGCGTTTTCGGCACGCTTGGCGTACAGCGCGTTACCGCGAATACGGGACTTGTGCATCACGTATTCGGCGTTATCGACCTTGGCTTCGCCGGTGTCGAGCTGCACGTCGGCGTGGTCGCCGACGATCAGTGCGCCGTTGTCGCGAATACGGACGTTGCCGCTCAGTTCGCCGCGGCTCTCGGCTTGGTACAGGTTGGCTTCGTCGGCTTCGACCTGCATGCTGCCCTGACGCATGACCACGTCACCGGCCAGGGTCGCGACTTGCTCATCCTGCTTATAGCGGGAGGCTTTCGCGCCGATAAAGGTAGGTGCGTCGCTTTTATTCGTCTTGTCATTCATGCCAGGACGAATCGGTTCGATATAGGAACCAGAGCAATAAGGACCGGTTTCGGCCAGTTGCGCTGCGGTAAGCTGTTCGCGCGGAACCCAGTCGAGGTGACTGTAGTCTTCGCTACGCGACTTCATGCCACGGCCCTTGGACTCGGTAACGAGAGCCGGCTTGGCGCCAGTGTCGTCGCTGGAGCCGGTCTCGGATGGAGACTCGCCGGTTGCGCTGACTGCGCTGCCGTCGTGGACTGGGCGCGGTGGCAATGCCGCCGCTGGCGATTTTGGCGCACAGTCCCAGGCACCCGAAGCAGAGACTGAGCAGTCATACTGTTCCGCGGCGACCACGAAGGAAGTGGCTAGAGGTTGCAAGGCCAGCAAACTGCCGGTTACCAACAACGGAAATTTTTTACGAAACGCGGGGGATTTCAATGCCATCTTATTAGTCCGGGCTTCCTGCGTGCCATCTGCCCGCGGTGTGGGCCGCACGCCTCTCGATGGTCTGAAAAAGATGCTGGATAATAAAGCATGACCCGCTTGACGGCTAGCGCCGTCGGAGACCCTTGCAATGCCTGACCAAGATGTACGTTTGCAACACCTGAAAGTTTGGCTCGATGAGCAATTGGCGATCCTTTTTGCAGAACAGGGTTGGGGTGCCATACCCCCGGCCACGTTGACCGCGGCCAGTAGTGACGCGAGTTTTCGGCGTTATTTCCGTTGGGAAGGCGCGGGCAGAAGTTTCATCGTGATGGATGCACCGCCGCCCCAGGAAAACTGTAAACCCTTCGTGGATATCGCTTTTTTGCTGGCGAAATCCGGAATAAATGTGCCGAAAATTTATGCCGAAGACCTCGATCGCGGGTTTCTTTTGCTCAATGACCTGGGCAACAAGACCTATCTGGACGTCATCGACAGCGAAAATGCCGACGATTTGTTCAGCGATGCCCTGCAAGCACTGCTGGCTTTTCAGCAGTTGCCAATGGTTGCGCCACTGCCGAGCTATGACGTGGCGTTGTTGCGCCGCGAACTGGAATTGTTCCCTGAGTGGTACGTGAAGCGCGAACTGGGTATCGAGCTCGACGCGGCACAGCAAGTGCTCTGGCAGCAAGTCAGCGATTTGCTGATCGACAGTGCCCTGGCTCAGCCGAAGGTTTTGGTACATCGCGACTACATGCCGCGCAACCTGATGCTCAGCGAGCCGAATCCCGGCGTGCTGGATTTCCAGGACGCGGTCTACGGCCCGGTGACCTACGACGTGACCTGCCTGTTCAAGGATGCTTTCCTCAGTTGGCCCGAAGAGCGCGTGCGCGGCTGGCTGGAAAGTTACTGGCAGCAAGCCTCGGCGTTGAACATTCCTGTGCAGCCAGACTTCGAAGATTTCCTGCGCGCCAGCGACTTGATGGGCGTTCAGCGTCATCTGAAGGTGATTGGCATCTTCGCCCGCATCTGCCATCGCGACGGCAAACCGCGTTACCTGGGCGATGTGCCGCGCTTCTTTGCTTATATAGATGCAGTGATCGCCCGCCGTCCTGAATTGGCCGAGCTGGATGTGTTGCTGGCCAGTCTGCGTGCTGGAGTTAAGGCATGAAAGCAATGATTCTGGCGGCGGGCAAGGGCGAGCGCATGCGGCCGCTGACCCTGACCACGCCCAAACCGCTGGTTCGTGCCGGCGGGGTGCCGCTGATCGAGTATCACCTGCGTGCGCTGGCCGCGGCCGGTTTTACCGAGATCGTGATCAACCATGCCTGGCTCGGTCAGCAGATCGAAGATTATCTGGGCGATGGCTCGCGCTATGGCGTCAGCATCCAGTACTCGCCGGAAGGCGAGCCGCTGGAAACCGGCGGCGGGATTTTCCGCGCGTTGCCATTGCTGGGTGATGAGGCTTTTGTGGTGGTTAACGGTGATATCTGGACCGATTACGACTTCAGCGTGCTGCATCAACCGATAGTGGGCCTGGCTCACCTGGTGCTGGCGAACAACCCGGCCCATCATCCGGCCGGGGATTTTCAGCTGATTGACGGACAAGTTCGCGACGGCCAATCGGGAGCGGCTACGCTCACCTACAGCGGCATCGCGGTGCTGCATCCGCAACTGTTCGAGGGTTGCTCCGCCGGGGCGTTCAAGCTGGCACCGCTGCTTCGAACCGCAATGGCAAACGGGCAGGTGTCCGGCGAGCGCATGAATGGGCTGTGGGTGGATGTCGGCACACACGAGCGTTTGGCCGAAGCTGAAACCTTGATTGAAGCGAGACGCTGAGATGCTATGGCCAGGGACTCTTGTTGGAGCCGGAGCGGGTTATGCCATCGCCAGCATTCCGGGGGCCATGCTGGGTGCTTTGTTGGGGCAGGCGCTGGATCGGCACATGCATCTGCAGAGTTGGGCGCACCTACTTGAAAAACTCGGCGGTCGCCCGGCGCTGCGTAACGATGAATTGCTGTTCGTGTTGCTTGGAAGGCTGGCCAAGTGCGACGGGCGGGTGGTAGAGGGGCATATCCAGCAGGCGCGTCAGGAAATGCGCGCGCTGGAAATGAGTGAGTCGGCCCAGCGTCGGGCGATTGCCGCCTTCAATCGCGGCAAGTCGGGAAACGACCGGTTGCGAGGTTATCTGCGTCGCCTCAGTGCTCAACCCCATGCGGCCGAAGGCGTGCTGCGCGCCTGTTGGCGGATGATTTGGGCGGATGGTCGGGCTGGCAATCGTGAGCGCGAACTGATCATCCAGTGGGGCAAGTGGCTCGGCTGGTCGACGCATCAGGTGCGGGCGTTGGCGACCGACTATGAGCCGCAGAAACGCGCTGTGGCCTACAAAGGTGCAACCTATCAGGACGCCTTGCGGCTATTAGGTGTGTCGGCCACCAGTGAACCGGCGCAGATCAAGCGAGCCTATCGTCGCCTGTTAAGCCGCCATCACCCGGACAAGATTGCCGGCGGCGGTGCGACGGATTTGCAGGTTCGCGAGGCCACAGAGAAGACTCGAGAGCTGCATAGTGCCTACAAGTTGATTCGACAGCGGCGGGATTTTCGCTAGCAGGACAGTTGGGTGTTGTTTTCAATGGCGCCATCGCTGGCAAGCCAGCTCCCACAGTATTTGAGTCGTACGCAAATTTTGTGGTCGACATAAATTCTGTGGGAGCTGGCTTGCCAGCGATGGGGCAACGCGGTCTGTCAGTTCGCCGCATTCTGCGGATTCAACCAACCCCGCACCCGCCGAACCAGCTGTTCCTGCTGGGCTTTGGAATTTCCCGGTAACGCCTTGAGCGAAACCTGGCTGAACGCCGAAGCCTTCAAGCGTTTGCTGGCCTGCAAGCGGGCCAGCGCCGCGTTGCGATCCAGTGGTTTGTCCATGTAGAAAATGTCTGCAACAGGCAGCTTCAGAGTGGGCGTCAGTTCATCCAATTCGGGCTTGGCCTTAACCGGTGTCTGCGCCGCGACCATGACAAACCGTTCGACCTGCGATGTCTGCTTTTCACTCAAATAGCGCGCGGCCCAGTAGGCGCCAGTGCCATGCCCCAACACCACAATACTGCGAGCGCTTTGCTGTTCGGCGAATGCAATGGCTGCGTCGATGCGGGCGAAAATGCGCTCGGCGTCGACCTTGCTCTGTTCTTCGCTGGTTTCAGCGATGGCCTTGTCAGCTACGTCCGCTTCACCGCCGGCTGCTTGCTCGATGGGGGCGGCGGTGGTTGAGTCCTTGCTGCCGGCGTCCGGTGTTTTGGGCGCGGGTGGAGCTTCGACGACGCGGGGCGCAATGGCGTCGCTTTGCACGTCCGGCAAGGTGATACTCAGGCTGCTCCATTGGGCGTCCGGCAAATTGCGCCGCAGCGGGCCGATTGCTTGCGGCCAGTCAACGGTTTCGCCGGCGCCGGGGATGATAATCACCGCACCTTGGGGTTCGGCGGTATTGGCCGGTTTCCACAAGGCCAGGAAGGTGTCGCTGCCTGTTTGCAGTTGTTGCTGTTCATTGGCCGGTATTTTTCGTTCGAGTGCAGTCGCTTCTTCCTGACTACGCTCAGGCAGCGGCTGGCGTTCGATTGGTTTTTCTTCGGCGGCTTTTTCTGTGGCGGCAGGCGCCGGGTCGGCAGCCTCGACGGAAAAAGCGCATGGCAGGATCAGCGACAGGCACAATGCTGGCAGTGCCAGGCGGTAGACAGGGGGCATCGGTTATTCCAGGCCAGAAGTTATTCCGGCAGCCTAATGGGTTGGTCAGTATTTGTCAGTGTGTGAGAGTTCGATGATGCGTTTTCGCTGCCTGTGGGTTATCGGCTGTTTGTGGTTTCCCTTGATGGGCTGGGCGGCCGTCGTGCCCCCGGCGCACGTCGCAACGTTGTCGCCCAAGCAACAGCAATGGCTGGCGCAGCAGGGAGAATTGCGCGTCGGGCTGGTGTTGCAAGCGCCTTATGCGCAATACGATCGGCGCTTGCAGCGACTCTCCGGGGTCAACGTCGAGCTGATGAAATGGCTGGCCAAGGCGCTCAAGGTCGAGTTGAACTGGCGTAACTTTTCCGACCTTGAACAACTGGAAGCCGCTGCGCGTGCAGGTGAGATCGACATTGCGCCGGGCATGACCCAAACCCCCGGTAGCCTGCGTCTCTGGCAGTTTTCCGATCCGTACATGCGTGTGCCACAACTGGTGGTCAGTGACCAGAAAAGTACCGGTGCAGTGGAACTGGAAAAACTCGACAGCCAGACCCGCGTCGCCGTGCGCATGCCCAGTGCCACCGCCGATTACCTGCGCAGCAACTACCCACACCTGAACCTCCAGGGCGTACCCATTGAACGTCAGGCGCTGCAACTGTTGTTGAGTCAGCAGGCCGGTTACGCCGTGGTCGATGAAGCGCAGTTGGGGCGCCTGTCGGTCGAGCCGGAGTTTGCCGGGCTGGTGGTGGTTGGCGATATCGGCTTGCCGCAATTGCTGCGGGTGGCGACTCGGCGTGACCGGCCGGAGCTGGCCGAAATTGTCGAAAGTGCGTTGCGGGCGATCCCGGCCAAGGACCTGGAGCAACTGCATAACCAATGGCTGCAACCCAAGTATCCACGGCTCACCGAGTCGCCGGGTTTCTGGCAAAACCTTTGCCTGCTGTTGTTGGTGCTGGCGCTGAGCAGTATGGCCATCGTGTTCTGGCAACGCCGTCAGCAGCACAGCCTCGAACACCGATTGGCGGCGGCGCAGGAGGATATTGCCTTGCGCGCCGCCAGCGAGGAGGCCCTGCGCCTTACACAGTTTTCCATCGACCAGAGCACCGTCGGCATCCTTTGGGTCAACTGGGACAGCCACGTGCGTTACGCCAACCGCGCGGCCGAAACCATGCTCGGCTATCCACCGGGCGGGATCATCCACCGGCCATTGATCGACTTCGAACCGGGCCTGCACATGGACCGTTGGCTGAACCTGTGGAAAAGCGCCAGGGCCAGCGATGACGCGCCGCAAAGTTTCGAAACCAATTGTGTGCGCGCCGATGGCAGCATCCTGCCGGCGGATGTTTCGCTGAGCTTCCTGCGTTTTCGCGATGGCGAATACCTGGTGGTTTACCTCACCGACGTTACAGACCGCCGGCGCGCCCTGGCCGCGTTGCAGGAAAGTGAGGCACGGCTGCAAGGGATCGCGGCGAATGTGCCCGGCCTGGTCTTTCGTCTGGAACGCGCACCGGTGACAGGTCAGATCGACTTTGCCTACATCAGTGAGGGCAGCGAGAACCTGGTCGGCTATGCGCCGGCCGTTCTGGCCCATCGCGACAAAGGCCTGCGCAGCCTGGTGCATCCGGACGACAAGGCCAGCTATCACCGGACCCAGGATCATGCGTTGGACACCGATAGCGATTGGTTCTGGCAAGGGCGAATCCTGACGCGCCAGGGCGAACAACGCTGGGCGGAAATCAAGGCGATAACTCGTCGATTGGAGGACGGTGCCTACGTCTGGGACGGCATTGTCTGGGACATCAGCGAGAGCAAGCGCATCGAGCTGGAATTGGCCAGTTCGCGGGAGCAGTTGCGTGAATTGTCTGCGCACCTGGAAAGCGTGCGAGAAGAAGAAAAGGCCCGCATCGCCCGGGAAGTTCATGACGAACTAGGTCAGATGTTGACCGTGCTAAAGCTGGAAACGTCCATGTGCGAATTGGCCTACGCGCAACTTGACCCTGGTCTGAACGAGCGCTTGAACAGCATGAAGCGCTTGATCGCGCAGCTGTTCCAATTGGTCCGCGATGTGGCGACGGCATTGCGCCCGCCGATTCTCGATGCCGGGATTGCCTCTGCCATTGAATGGCAGGCCCGCCGCTTCGAAGCGCGCACGCAGATTCCTTGCCTGGTGCAGGTGCCGGACAATTTGCCGGTGCTCAGCGATGCCAAGGCGATCGGCCTGTTTCGCATCCTTCAAGAAGCACTGACCAATGTCATGCGGCATGCCCAAGCGCATACTGTCGAACTGACACTGGTGCTGGAAGGCGACGAGTTGTGTCTGACCATTAGCGATGATGGCGTAGGATTTGTCCCGACGGCTGGCAGGTCAACCTCCTTTGGGGTGGTCGGCATGCGCGAGCGGGTGTTGATCATGGGCGGGCAGTTGTCGCTTGAGAGTGAGCCGGGGGAGGGTACGACCCTGATTGTGCGAGTGCCGCTGGATCGCTAAAACATCGCAGCTTTTACACCGAGCGCGAATCCCCTGTAGGAGCTGCCGAAGGCTGCGATCTTTTCGGCATCAATGCATTTATTGAGTGAGGAGAGGCAAGTGATCCGTGTACTGGTAGCCGAAGACCACACCATCGTCCGCGAAGGCATCAAGCAATTGATCGGTCTGGCCAAGGATTTGCTGGTGGTAGGGGAGGCGAGCAATGGCGAGCAGTTGCTCGAGACCTTGCGGCATGTGCCCTGCGAAGTGGTGCTGCTGGATATCTCCATGCCCGGCGTCAATGGCCTTGAGGCGATTCCACGGATTCGCGCGCTGAACAATCCACCGGTAATTCTCGTGTTGTCGATGCACGACGAAGCACAAATGGCGGCGCGGGCGTTGAAGGTCGGCGCGGCGGGTTATGCGACCAAGGACAGCGATCCGGCGCTGTTGCTGACCGCCATCCGCCGGGTGGCGGCGGGCGGGCGCTATATCGATCCGGACCTGGCCGACCGCATGGTCTTCGAAGTCGGCCTGACCGATTCACGGCCGTTGCATTCGTTGCTCTCGGAGCGAGAGTTCTCGGTGTTCGAACGCCTGGCCCAGGGTGCCAACGTCAACGACATCGCCCAGCAATTGGCCTTGAGCAGCAAGACCATCAGCACCCACAAGGCGCGGCTGATGCAGAAGCTCAACATCACTTCGCTGGCAGAATTGGTGAAGTACGCGATGGAACACAAACTTCTCTGACTCTGCACCCTATAGGAGCTGCCGCAGGCTGCGATCTTTTGACTTTGCTTTTGAAAAACAAGATCAAAAGATTGCAGCCTGCGGCAGCTCCTACAGGGAATTGCGTAACGCCATATCCATTTACGACATCCCGCCCCATCGCTTTTACCGTTGCCTGCGGCTTGTAGCCGACCGCTTGCCGCTGCGTTTGCCAAAACGCGCCATCCTTGTAGGGCAATCCCTACCCCCAACCTTCCATCCGGCTGAGGCGATTCTCTCTTGCCCCCCGATTTGCGCGGTCAGCAGCGTCCACTAGGCTTAGTCCACAGCAGTCATCAATAACAAAGGTGTGGGTATGAGCCAGGTCGATTCAAGTGCAGGGGCCAATGATGTTCTGGTCAGCTTTCGTGGAGTGCAGAAGAGCTACGACGGCGAGAACCTGATCGTCAAAGACCTCAACCTGGACATTCGCAAAGGCGAATTCCTTACCTTGCTCGGACCGTCCGGCTCCGGCAAAACCACCAGCCTGATGATGCTCGCCGGTTTCGAAACACCGACTGCCGGGGAAATCCTGCTGGCCGGTCGAGCCATCAATAACGTGCCGCCGCACAAGCGTGACATCGGCATGGTGTTCCAGAACTACGCATTGTTCCCGCACATGACTGTCGCCGAAAACCTGGCGTTCCCGCTGACCGTACGCGGGCTCAACAAAAGCGACGTCAGCGCCAAGGTCAAAAAAGTCCTGAGCATGGTCCAGCTCGATACCTTCGCCCAGCGTTACCCGGCACAACTGTCCGGCGGCCAGCAGCAGCGTGTGGCCTTGGCCCGAGCGCTGGTGTTCGAGCCGCAACTGGTGCTGATGGACGAACCCCTCGGCGCACTCGACAAACAACTGCGTGAACACATGCAGATGGAAATCAAACACCTGCACCAGCGTTTGGGCGTGACCGTGGTCTACGTGACCCACGACCAGGGCGAAGCCCTGACCATGTCCGACCGTGTGGCGGTATTCCATCAAGGCGAAATCCAGCAGATCGCGCCACCGCGCACGCTCTACGAAGAGCCGAAAAACACCTTCGTCGCCAACTTCATCGGCGAGAACAACCGTCTTAATGGCCGTCTGCACAGCCAGACCGGCGACCGCTGCGTGGTCGAACTGGGCCGTGGTGAAAAAGTTGAAGCGCTGGCGGTGAATGTCGGCAAGACCGGCGAACCCGTCACCCTGTCGATTCGTCCGGAACGCGTGAGCCTCAATGGCTCCAGCGAGTCCTGCGTCAACCGCTTCTCGGGAAGGGTGGCGGAATTCATCTATCTGGGCGACCACGTCCGGGTTCGCCTGGAAGTCTGTGGCAAGACCGACTTCTTCGTGAAACAACCGATTGCCGAACTCGATCCCGGGCTGGCGGTGGGTGACGTGGTACCGCTTGGCTGGCAGGTCGAACACGTTCGCGCGCTCGACCCACTTCTAGAGGCGCATTGATCGCCCCCTGCTTCAACAACACCAACCCTGCACGTGGAGAGAACAATAAATGTTGAGATCCCTGAAATTCACCGCTCTGGCACTGGGCATGATAGGGGCGGCCAGCGCAATGGCGGCTGGCCCGGACCTGACCGTCGTGTCCTTTGGCGGCGCGAACAAGGCCGCGCAGGTCAAAGCCTTCTACGCACCGTGGGAAGCGGCAGGCAACGGCAAGATCGTGGCAGGCGAGTACAACGGTGAAATGGCCAAGGTCAAAGCCATGGTCGACACCAAAAGCGTGTCTTGGGACCTAGTGGAAGTTGAATCGCCAGAACTGTCCCGCGGTTGCGACGAAGACATGTTCGAGCAACTCGACCCAGCCCTGTTCGGCAAGAACGAGGACTACGTCAAAGGCGCTATCCAGCCTTGCGGCGTGGGCTTCTTCGTGTGGTCGACGGTGCTGGCCTACAACGCCGACAAGCTGAAAACCGCACCGACCAGTTGGGTGGATTTCTGGGACACCAAGCAATTCCCGGGCAAGCGTGGCCTGCGTAAAGGCGCCAAGTACACCCTGGAATTCGCCTTGATGGCCGACGGCGTTGCGCCGAAAGACGTCTACAAAGTGCTGGCCAGCAAGGATGGTCAGGACCGCGCATTCAAGAAACTCGACGAGCTCAAGCCAAGCATCCAGTGGTGGGAAGCCGGCGCACAACCGCCGCAATACCTCGCTTCCGGTGACGTGGTCATGAGCTCGGCCTACAACGGCCGTATCGCTGCGGTGCAGAAAGAAAGCAACCTGAAAGTAGTGTGGAACGGCGGCATCTACGACTTCGACGCATGGGCGATTCCAAAAGGCCTGGACCCCAAGCGCGCCGAAGCGGCGAAGAAATTCATCGCCTTCTCGGTACAGCCACAGCAGCAGAAGACTTACTCGGAAAACATCGCCTACGGCCCGGCCAACACCCAAGCCGTACCGTTGCTGGCCAAGGATGTCCTGAAAGACATGCCGACCACCCCGGAAAACATCGCCAACCAGGTGCAGATCGACGTCAGCTTCTGGGCTGACAACGGCGAGCAATTGGAACAGCGCTTCAATTCCTGGGCTGCGAAATAACCAAGCCTTCAATTGAAGGCGGACTTTGTGGCGAGGGAGCTTGCTCCCGCTTGAGTGCGAAGCACTCACAAAATTGGCATTGCCAACATAATTTTGGGGCCGCTTCGCAGCCCAGCGCGAGCAAGCTCGCTCGCCACAGGTTTCCGCTCCCATAGGTTGCGGTGTTTCAACACAACAGAGGCGGTACGCCGCCCTCTGTAACGATCAAAGATTTCCGGAGTACGCCATGGCTATCGCCGTTCCCGTGACCACGGGCACTGACCCCACCTTGAAGCAGCGGCTCAAGCACGCCGAGCGGGTCAACCGCTGGAAAGCCCAGGCCTTGATCGCGCCATTGGTGCTGTTCCTGCTGCTGGTGTTCCTGGTGCCGATCGCGGCGCTGCTCTACAAAAGCGTGGGTAACCCGGAAGTGGTCGGCGGCATGCCGCGCACCGTGTCCGCCATCGCCAGTTGGGACGGCCGGGGCCTGCCCGGCGAACCTGTTTACAAGGCTGCCAGCGAAGACCTCGCTGAAGCCCGCAAGAATCAAACCCTCGGCGATTTGTCCAAACGCCTGAACATGGAGCTGGCCGGCTACCGCAGCCTGCTGACCAAAACCGCCCGCGCCTTGCCGTTCGCCACTGAACCGGCCTCTTATAAAGAAGCGTTGGAAGGTCTCGACGAGCGCTGGGGCGATCCGGCCTACTGGCAAGCGGTGCGCCGCAATACCAGCAGCATCACGCCGTACTACTTGCTGGCGGCCGTCGATCACCGCATCGACGACCTCGGCGAAATCGCCCCGGCCACCCCGGACCAGGCGATCTACCTCGACATCTTCGCCCGTACCTTCTGGATGGGCCTGGTCATCACCGTGATCTGCCTGCTGCTGGCGTATCCACTGGCTTATCTGCTGGCCAATCTGCCGTCGCGCCAGAGCAACCTGCTGATGATCCTGGTGCTGCTACCGTTCTGGACGTCGATCCTGGTGCGTGTCGCGGCGTGGATCGTGTTGCTGCAATCAGGTGGCCTGATCAACAGCGGCCTGATGGCCATGGGCATCATCGATAAACCGATCGAACTGGTGTTCAACCGTGTCGGCGTCTACATCTCCATGGTGCACATCCTGTTGCCGTTCATGATCCTGCCGATCTACAGCGTGATGAAAGGCATCTCGCCGACCTACATGCGCGCCGCGATTTCCCTTGGTTGCCATCCGTTCGCCAGTTTCTGGCGGGTGTACTTCCCGCAGACCTATGCCGGTGTCGGCGCCGGTTGCCTGTTGGTGTTCATCCTCGCCATCGGCTACTACATCACCCCGGCGCTGCTGGGCAGCCCTAACGATCAAATGGTCAGCTACTTCGTCGCCTTCTACACCAACACCAGCATCAACTGGGGCATGGCGACGGCACTCGGTGGTCTGCTGTTGCTGGCGACGGTCGTGCTTTATCTGATTTACAGCTGGCTGGTAGGCGCGAGCCGCCTGCGCCTGAGCTAAGGGGAGTTTGAGATGCTGAGTCCTTATATGTCGCCCATCGAGCGGGTGTGGTTCTACAGCTTGCGGATTCTCTGCGGCTTGATTCTGTTGTTCCTGATCCTGCCGGTGCTGGTGATCATCCCGCTGTCGTTCAACTCTGGCAGCTTCCTGGTGTACCCGCTGCAAGGTTTCTCGCTGCAGTGGTATCACGATTTCTTCGCTTCGGCGGAGTGGATGCGCGCCCTGAAGAACAGCATCATCGTCGCCCCGGCGGCCACAGTGCTGGCCATGGTCTTCGGCACGTTGGCGGCTATCGGCCTGACTCGCGGCGACTTCCCCGGCAAACCGCTGGTGATGGCGCTGGTCATTTCGCCGATGGTGGTTCCAGTGGTGATCATCGGTGTCGCCAGTTATCTGTTCTTCGCGCCGCTGGGCCTGGGTAACAGCTTCTTCTCGCTGATCGTGGTGCACGCAGTATTGGGTGTGCCATTCGTGATCATCACCGTGTCGGCGACGTTGCAAGGGTTTAACCAAAACCTGGTACGCGCCGCCGCCAGCCTCGGTGCTTCGCCGCTGACGGCGTTCCGTCGGGTGACCTTGCCATTAATCGCTCCCGGGGTGATTTCCGGCGCGCTGTTCGCTTTCGCCACCTCGTTCGATGAAGTGGTGGTGACGCTGTTTCTCGCCGGCCCTGAACAAGCAACCCTGCCACGGCAGATGTTCAGCGGCATCCGCGAAAACCTCAGCCCGACCATCGCCGCCGCCGCGACGCTGCTGATCGCCTTCTCGGTGATCCTGCTGCTGACCCTGGAATGGCTGCGTGGCCGCAGCGAAAAACTGCGCACCGCCCAGGTCTGAAGTACTCCCTTGTAGGAGCCGGCTTGCTGGCGAAAGCGGACTGTCAGCTGATGAATCAGTTGAATGACACACCGCATCGCCAGCAAGCCGGCTCCTACAGTTGTTGTATGGGGTGTTTGGACTCACCGGTCATTCATGACCTGAATAGCAGACAACGCCCAATCCCCAGCTACTATTGTGCCCAGCTCCCACTCCTATAAGAGGCTGCGCACATGAGTCTTTCCTCTTTCAAAATCGCTCACAAACTGATCACCGGCGCCGGGGCCATCGAGCAACTGGCGGCGGAACTGACACGTCTGGACATCGACAACCCACTGATCGTCACCGACGCCGCGCTGGTCAAATCCGGCACCGTCGAGCTGGCGCTGGCGCAACTGGGTGGTCGCACCTACGAGATTTTTGACCGGGTGCTGCCCGACCCGGAAATCGCCATCGTCGAGGACTGCATGCGCGTCTACCGCGACGGCGGTCATGATGGGTTGATCGGCCTGGGCGGCGGCAGTGCCATCGACATTGCCAAGAGTGTTGCGGCGTATGCCGGCTATCACGGCGCGCTGGAGGATTTGTTCGGCGTCGATCAGGTGCCGCGCAAAGGCCCGCCGTTGATCGCCATCCCGACAACCGCCGGCACCGGCTCGGAAGTGACCAATGTGGCGATCCTTTCCGACAAGGTCGCGCAGTTGAAGAAGGGCATCGTCAGCGACTATCTGCTGCCGGACGTTGCGCTGGTCAGCCCGCAAATGACCCTGACCTGCCCGCGCGGCGTCACCGCCGCCAGTGGTGTCGATGCCTTGGTGCATGCCATCGAATCCTATCTGTCGGTCAATGCCTCACCGATTACCGACTCCCTGGCCATCGGCGCGATCAAGCTGATCGCCAAGGCGCTGCCCAAGGCCTACGCCAATCCGTCCAACCTGCAGGCCCGCGAAGACATGGCCACCGCCAGCCTGATGGCCGGCATGGCGTTCGGCAATGCCGGGGTTGGCGCGGTGCATGCGCTGGCGTATCCGCTGGGCGGGCGTTTCAACATTGCCCACGGCGTCAGCAACGCCTTGCTGCTGCCGTATGTCATGACCTGGAACAAGATGGCTTGCGTCGAACGCATGCAGGATATTGCCGAAGCCATGGGCGTGAAGACCGCTCATCTGAGCGCCAATGAAGCGGCCGATAAGGCCGTGGAGGCGATGACCGAACTATGCGCGGCGGTGGAAATCCCGGCGGGCCTGCGCAGTTTCGGCGTTCCGGAAGATGCGATTGCGGCCATGGCCGTTGAAGCCGCAGGTATCGAGCGCCTGATGCGCAATAATCCGCGCAAACTGAGCGCTATCGATATCGAGAAGATCTACCGAGCGGCCTACTGATCATCGCGGTCACAGTGCGCGCGTCAAAGCATGAGGCTACAATGCGCGCCATCGTGATTCTGCTCAGAAAAGGTGCGTCATGCAGCCCTTCGTAATTGCTCCGTCGATTCTCTCCGCCGACTTCGCCCGCCTGGGCGAAGAAGTGGACAATGTCCTGGCCGCTGGCGCCGACTTCGTGCACTTCGATGTCATGGACAACCACTACGTGCCGAACCTGACCATCGGCCCGATGGTCTGCTCGGCGCTGCGCAAGTACGGCATCACCGCGCCGATCGACGCGCACCTGATGGTCAGCCCGGTGGATCGCATCGTCGGCGACTTCATCGAAGCCGGCGCGACCTACATCACCTTCCACCCGGAAGCCACCCAGCACGTCGACCGTTCCCTGCAACTGATCCGCGAAGGCGGCTGCAAGTCGGGCCTGGTGTTCAACCCGGCGACGCCGCTGGACGTGCTCAAGTACGTGATGGACAAGGTCGACATGATCCTGCTGATGAGCGTCAACCCGGGCTTCGGCGGACAAAAGTTCATCCCCGGCACCCTCGACAAACTGCGTGAAGCGCGTGCGCTGATCGATGCTTCCGGTCGCGACATCCGCCTGGAAATCGACGGCGGCGTGAACGTGAACAACATTCGTGAAATCGCGGCGGCAGGTGCTGACACCTTCGTCGCCGGTTCGGCGATTTTCAATGCGCCGAATTATCAGGAAGTCATCGAGAAGATGCGTTCCGAACTGGCGCTGGCCCGCCCATGAGTGGCTTTGAGCAGCTTTTCCCGGGCCGTCTGCCGCGTCTGGTGATGTTCGATCTGGATGGCACGTTGATCGATTCGGTCCCCGACCTCGCGGCGGCTGTGGATAACATGCTGCTCAAACTCGGGCGTCCAGCTGCCGGCATCGAATCGGTGCGTGAGTGGGTGGGGAACGGCGTACACATGTTGGTGCGCCGGGCGTTGGCCAATCACATCGACGCCGAGGGTGTCGATGAGGTCGAAGCCGAGCACGCCCTGGAATTGTTCAATGGCTTTTATGCGGCCGGTCACGGGCTGACGGTGGTTTACCCCGGCGTGCGCGACACCCTCAAGTGGTTGAACAAGCAAGGCGTGGAAATGGCGCTGATCACCAACAAGCCGGAGCGCTTTGTCGCGCCGTTGCTGGATCAGATGAAGATCGGCCGTTACTTCAAATGGATCATCGGTGGCGACACCCTGCCGCAGAAAAAACCCGATCCGGCTGCGCTGTTTTTCGTGATGAAAATGGCCAACATCCCGGCGTCGCAGTCCTTGTTCGTCGGCGATTCGCGCAGCGATGTGCTGGCGTCGAAAGCAGCGGGGGTCAAGTGCGTGGCCCTGAGTTATGGCTACAACCACGGTCGTCCGATCGCCGAAGAGTCGCCAGCGCTGGTGATTGATGATCTGCGCGAGTTAATTCGCGGTTGCCTGGGCCCGGCCGCTGAGATAACGTTGGCCGACGCTGTTCAACCCCCTTCTGGAAATTCCATCGTGGTGGTCACTCGCAAACTCTGGATGAAAGTCATCAAGGCCCTGGCCCGTTGGCGTTGGCGCGCCTGACTCGATCCTGGCCGGTAAACCGGCGCGTTTGCATACCTGACTGTTAGAACCTCAAGCCACGAGGCACCTCATGATCCGCGAAGAATTCCTGCGTTTGGCCGCTGCCGGCTACAACCGCATCCCGCTTGCCTGCGAAACCCTGGCCGACTTCGACACGCCGCTGTCGATCTACCTGAAACTGGCCGACGAGCCCAACTCCTACCTGCTGGAATCCGTTCAGGGCGGCGAGAAATGGGGCCGTTACTCGATCATTGGCCTGCCGTGCCGCACCGTGCTGCGGGTTCACGATCACCACGTCAGCGTGACCATTGACGGTGTCGAGACCGAAAGCCACGACGTGGAAGACCCGTTGGCGTTCGTCGAAGCCTTCAAGGCCCGCTACAACGTACCGACCATCGCCGGCCTGCCGCGTTTCAACGGCGGCCTGGTGGGTTACTTCGGTTACGACTGCGTGCGTTATGTGGAGAAGCGTCTGGGCAAGTGCCCGAACCCGGATCCGCTGGGCGTGCCGGATATTCTGTTGATGGTTTCCGACGCGGTAGTGGTGTTCGACAACCTTGCCGGCAAGATGCACGCCATCGTCCTCGCCGACCCGGCGCAGGAAGACGCCTTCGAGCAAGGTCGCGCACGCCTTGAAGAGCTGCTGGAAAAACTCCGTCAGCCGATCACTCCACGCCGTGGCCTCGATTTCAGCAAGCAGCAAGCAGCTGATCCGGTGTTCCGCTCCAGTTTCACCCAGGACGATTACGAAAAAGCCGTCGACACCATCAAGGAATACATCCTGGCCGGTGACTGCATGCAGGTCGTGCCGTCCCAGCGCATGTCGATCGACTTCAAGGCTGCGCCAATCGACTTGTACCGCGCACTGCGCTGCTTCAACCCGACGCCTTACATGTACTTCTTCAACTTCGGCGACTTCCACGTCGTCGGCAGTTCGCCGGAAGTGCTGGTGCGGGTCGAAGACAACCTGATCACCGTGCGCCCGATCGCCGGCACTCGCCCACGCGGGGCCAACGAAGAAGCTGACCTGGCGCTGGAAAAAGACCTGCTGTCCGATGACAAGGAAATTGCCGAGCACTTGATGCTGATCGACCTCGGTCGCAATGACACCGGTCGGGTGTCGGAAGTCGGTTCGGTGAAGCTCACCGAGAAGATGGTCATCGAGCGTTACTCCAACGTGATGCACATTGTTTCCAACGTTACCGGCCAATTGAAGGAAGGGCTGACGGCGATGGATGCACTGCGGGCGATCCTGCCGGCTGGCACTTTGTCGGGCGCACCGAAGATTCGCGCGATGGAAATCATCGACGAACTGGAACCGGTCAAGCGCGGCGTCTACGGCGGCGCCGTCGGCTACTTCGCCTGGAACGGCAACATGGACACCGCCATTGCGATCCGCACGGCAGTGATCAAGAACGGCGAACTGCACGTGCAGGCCGGTGGCGGCATCGTCGCCGACTCGGTGCCGGCGCTGGAATGGGAAGAAACCCTGAACAAGCGCCGTGCGATGTTCCGCGCCGTGGCCCTGGCCGAACAAACCCCGGACGCCTGAGTTCACCTCTAACCCTTGTTGCGAGCGAGCTTGCCCGGGCGGCGTTCCCATGCTCGGCTGCGCAGCAGTCGTCATGGGCCCGCTTCGCAGGCCAGCGGGAGCAAGCTCCCTCGCCACGGTAAGCGTGGTCACAAAAAAAACGCGGCGCCCGTGAAGGCGCCGCGTTTTTTTTGCCTGCTGTTTCCTTAATCAAAAATCCAGCGCAACGCCTACGTTGATGCCTTGCTGGGTAAAGTCATCATCCTTGCGCAACGTATACCCGCCGCGCAGGGCCAGATCGGCCGTCAACTTGTGGCTGACGCCAAGGCTCACGCGGTTCATGTGGGTTTGAGGGGTATAGCCATCCAGCGTGAAGTCGAGGGATGGCAGGCTGTTGAGCGCGATGTTCACGTCTTGGGTGTCATCGTCGTACTCGCGTTCGTAGGCATATTCGCCAAACACTTGAGTCTGCGGGGTGATCTGGTATTTACCCTGCAACCCGGTGCCCAGACGTTTCGAATCGCGTTTCTGGTCATCAAAGGTCAGCGCCGTGGAACGACTGCTGTTTTCCGAGTAGCCGTCGACTTCCACTTTCGCGTAATCGGCGCTGATGAACGGCGACAGGTGCCACTCACTGCCCGGCTGCGCAATGTCATAGCCAACGCGTGTACTGAAGGCCCAGAGATAGCCGTCGGTGTCGCCTTTCTCCGCACCTTCGCCGCCGCCCAGATCGAATTTGCGTTTGAGATTGTCGTAATCCAGCTTGCCGCCGGTCAACGCGGCATCGGCCCACCAACGGTTCTGCTGGAACTGGGCGAACGCCGTGGCCAGGTAGCTGTTGAGTTTGTAGTCCGAATCGTTATCGCCGGCGTCCAGATTCTGACGATAGAAGCCTGCCGCCACACCCACGCGCCAGGCTTCATTGAGGCGATAGCTGCCGCCGATGTTCAAGCTGTAGCCGTCGGCATCGGCATCGGCACCGCTGCTTTGGTGAGCGACATCGAGATGCTGACCACCGCCCGCGACGATGGCGCGCCATTGGCCAACGGCCTGCCAGTTCTCCCAGTCGGATTGCCATTGGCTGCGCAGTTCATCCTGATGCGCGCGTAGCGTGGCGTGGGCCATTTCCGGTAGCAGCGTCAGCTCCCATGGCGCCGCGAGTAAGGAATAGGCGTAGTCGGACACGAGCTTTTGTCCGGCCTCGGTCGGATGCACCCCATCGTTGTAAATCAATTGGCTCGGGTCCGGGGTGGCGCTATTGATGCCAAAGGTAGCGTTTTCCGTGCAGCCGTTACCGCTGAAGCAAGTCGCCGTCAGGTTCTGACCTGTCGCGAAACCGAATCGCGCTGGATCGGCGAAGGTTTCCTGCAGCAAAAGTGGAATGTTCAGCGGAATGATTTCGGCATCGATCCCCGCCAGTCGAGTGACCAGTTGCCGGTTGAAAGCCGCGCTCAGTTGCGAGGTAGGTCCCTGCAAAGGGCTGCCATTGATGGCCGGTGTCAATCCCAGGTCAGGCAACAGCCAGACCATGATGTACCGGGCGCCGGCCGTTTGCAGGACCTGAACGCTGTTGGCCAGGCGGTCCGCAGCGGCATTCGCCTGAGCGCCACTTTGCACACGGCCCTGAAGAAAGTCGTTACCACCGCCGGAGAGGTAATACAGCGCGTTCGGGTCGGCGCGCAGATTATTGGAAGGCAAGTAACCCGCCCGCGCACGTTCACCCGTGGCGGATACGGTGGTGATTGAAGCGAGGATCTGATCGGTGCGATAGCCACCGACGGCCCAGTTATTGCCATCTGGCAAACCCTGGGCGGCGCGTGCGGCTGAAGTCGAAGCGGCGGTCTGGTCCGGTGAGAAACCAAGCCTGCCCCCTAGCAGTTGGGTTGAGTTGGCGGCATAGACTTCGCCGCTACCGTCCTGATACGTCGGTCCGGTGCGGTTGGTGAAACGCAGGGTCGAACCGACAGGGCCGCCCGTGTCGGTAAACTGCCCCGCATCGTTGAGGCTGTCGCCGAAAACGATGAAGTTCGAGTAAGGATTGGGCGCCGCGATCGCCTGAGCGCAGGCCATGGCGAGCAGGCAACCGGCAAGCGGTACAAACAGCGTCTGTCTGATCATGAGCAAGTCCGTTTGATTATTGTTTTAGTGGGTGAAACGACAGTGCCAAAAAACTATAGAGCCTGATGCCATTCGGCGCGAACCTGCCGAATGTTTCACTCGCTTCCATCGCCCCATATTGCACGCTCTGCCCAGCTAAGTTACTGTGCCGAGACGTATAAATGAGACCTTCCCCGTGTTGATCGTCAGCAAACTTCTGGATCAAGTCATCAAGGCACACGCCCGCTGGCGTTGGCGCGCCTGAATCCTTCTGCCGGCCCGGCCGGATCTTTACCGCTTCGCCTTCTTTACTCGCAAGACCTTGCGCTTTGCTTCGCGATTCCAGCGACCGCCAAAGTGCAGAACGCTGCGGGTCAATCATTCGAAGGCTGTATTAGTCAGTGAATTCAAGAGGTTCTTAACGCCATGTTGCTGATGATCGATAACTACGACTCTTTTACTTACAACGTTGTGCAGTACCTTGGTGAGCTGGGCTCCCAGGTCAAAGTGGTGCGCAACGATGAGCTCACCATTGCTGAAATCGAAGCCCTCAACCCCGAGCGCATCGTAGTTTCTCCCGGCCCTTGCACCCCGAATGAAGCCGGCGTTTCCATTGACGTGATCAAGCACTTCGGCGGCAAACTGCCGATTCTCGGTGTATGCCTGGGCCATCAATCCATCGGCCAGGCCTTTGGCGGCGATGTGGTCCGTGCCCGCCAGGTCATGCACGGCAAGACCAGCCCGGTGTTCCACGAGGACAAAGGCGTCTTCGCCGGCCTGAACAATCCGTTGACCGTCACCCGCTATCATTCATTGATCGTCAAGCGCGAAACCTTGCCAGACTGCCTCGAACTAACCGCCTGGACCCAGCTCGAAGACGGTTCGATCGACGAGATCATGGGCCTGCGCCACAAGACCCTGAACATCGAGGGCGTGCAGTTTCACCCTGAGTCGATCCTCACCGAGCAGGGCCACGAGCTCTTCGCCAACTTCCTCAAACAAACCGGCGGCACGCGCTAAGGACTTTTCATGAATATCAAGACAGCCCTGGGCCGTATCGTCGATCACCTCGACCTCAGCACCGATGAAATGCGCGATGTGATGCGCGAAATCATGACCGGCCAATGCACCGAGGCGCAGATCGGCGCGTTCATGATGGCCATGCGCATGAAGAGCGAAAGCATCGACGAAATCGTCGGTGCCGTTTCGGTGATGCGCGAGCTGGCGGACAAGGTCGAACTCAAGACCCTGGATGGCGTGGTCGATGTAGTCGGCACCGGCGGTGACGGTGCGAATATTTTCAACGTGTCGACCGCGTCTTCCTTCGTGGTCGCGGCGGCCGGTTGCACCGTGGCCAAGCACGGTAACCGTGCGGTCTCGGGTAAAAGCGGCAGTGCCGATTTGCTGGAAGCAGCCGGTATCTACCTGAACCTGACGCCGGTTCAAGTGGCGCGCTGCATCGATAACGTCGGCATCGGTTTCATGTTTGCCCAGACTCACCACAGTGCCATGAAGTACGCCGCTGGCCCGCGTCGCGAGCTCGGCCTGCGCACCTTGTTCAACATGCTCGGCCCGCTTACGAATCCGGCTGGCGTGAAACATCAGGTGGTGGGCGTATTCACTCAAGCGCTGTGCCGGCCATTGGCCGAAGTCCTGCAGCGTCTGGGCAGCAAGCACGTGCTGGTGGTGCATTCGAAGGATGGCCTGGACGAATTCAGCCTGGCAGCCCCGACTTTTGTCGCCGAACTGAAAGATGACCAGATCACCGAGTATTGGGTCGAGCCGGAAGACCTGGGCATGAAGAGCCAGAGCCTGCATGGCCTGGCGGTGGAAAGCCCGGCGGCGTCCCTGGAACTGATTCGCGATGCACTGGGCAAGCGCAAGACCGAAAACGGTCAGAAAGCTGCCGAGATGATCATGCTCAATGCCGGTGCCGCGTTGTACGCCGCCGACCATGCGAGCAGTTTGAAAGAGGGTGTTGCCCTGGCGCACGATGCGCTGCACACAGGCCTCGCTCGGGAAAAACTCGAGGAGCTGGGTGCATTTACCGCGGTATTCAAAGTGGAGAATGAGGGATGAGTGTACCGACGGTTCTGGAAAACATTCTGGCGCGCAAGGTTGAAGAAGTTGCCGAGCGCAGCGCTCGCGTAAGCCTCGCCGAGCTGGAAAGTCTGGCCAAGGCGGCCGATGCACCCCGTGGTTTTGCCAAGGCTTTGCTGGCCCAGGCCAAGCTGAAAGAGCCGGCAGTCATTGCCGAAATCAAGAAGGCTTCGCCAAGCAAGGGCGTAATTCGCGAGAACTTCGTTCCTGCCGACATCGCTAGAAGCTACGAGAAGGGCGGCGCGACGTGCCTGTCGGTACTCACCGACATCGATTACTTCCAGGGTGCCGACGCGTACCTGCAGCAAGCTCGCGCAGCGTGCAAACTGCCGGTGATCCGCAAGGACTTCATGATCGATCCGTACCAGATCGTCGAAGCTCGCGCCCTCGGCGCCGACTGCGTGCTGTTGATCGTCTCCGCGCTGGACGACGTGAAAATGGCCGAACTGGCCGCCGTGGCCAAAGGTGTCGGTCTTGATGTGCTGGTTGAAGTCCACGATGGCGATGAGCTGGAGCGGGCCTTGAAAACCCTCGACACCCCGCTGGTCGGCATCAATAACCGCAACCTGCACACCTTCGACGTCAGCCTGGAAACCACCCTCGATCTGCTGCCGCGTATCCCGCGTGATCGTCTGGTGATCACCGAAAGCGGCATCCTCAACCGTGCCGATGTCGAGCTAATGGAAATCAGCGACGTTTACGCGTTCCTGGTGGGCGAGGCGTTCATGCGCGCCGAGAATCCAGGCACTGAATTGCAGCGTCTGTTTTTCCCTGAGCGTGGCATTCCGGTCAGCGGTTCTACACTGGACTAAAAAAGCATCGCGAGCAGGCTCACTCCTACAGGTTGATTGTGGCAATACACATACATTGTGGCCACCCTCAAACCCTGTAGGAGTGAGCCTGCTCGCGATGGCGGCATAAGACACCACAGACTTTTTGTCCTACGGAGTACCTTGTGACCTCACCTGTTTCTCTGACCATCGAAGCCGGCCTGCAAGCCGAACAGGATCTGTTGGCATCCGTCTGTGCTGGCGATTCGGAATTCGGCCTGCTGTTCTGGCAGCCGAGCGATCAGGCACTGGTCATGCCGCGTCGTTTGAATCGTCTGCCCGGGTTCGACCACGCCTGCGAAGTCTCCGCCGCTGCCGGTTGGCCAGTACTGTTACGCGAAACCGGAGGTGAGCCGGTGCCGCAATCCGCCTCGACGATCAACATCGCCCTGGTTTACGCACCACCGCGCAGCGAAGGGGATCTGAACCGCATCGAGTCCGGTTACCGGCGTCTGTGTGATCCCATCTGTCAGTTGCTGGATGAGTTAGGCGGGACTTCGTCGCTGGGCGAAATCGAAGGCGCATTCTGCGACGGTCGCTTCAACGTCAATCTCGACGGACGCAAGATGGTTGGTACGGCCCAGCGCTGGCGCCAGAGCCAGGGCGGTCAGCGCCCGGTAGGGTTGGTGCATGGTGCAATGCTGATCGACAACGAACGTGAATCGATGGTCGCGGCGGTCAATCGTTTCAACGAAGCCTGCGGTCTGGAGCAACGGGTGCGAGCGGAAAGCCACATCGCACTGCATGAAAAGTTCACGGCACCCAATGCACTGGGGCGTCTCGACGAACTTTACCGGCAGATGCTGGCGCAGATGTTCAGCGCTTAGCGCGTACCAAAGACCACCATCGTCTTGCCTTTGACGTCCACCAGGTTGCGTTCTTCCAGATCCTTGAGCACGCGACCAACCATCTCCCGGGAACACCCGACAATCCGCCCGATTTCCTGACGGGTCACCTTGATCTGCATGCCGTCAGGGTGAGTCATCGCATCTGGTTGCTTGCACAGTTCCAGCAGGCAGCGGGCGACACGCCCCGTCACATCGAAAAACGCCAGGTCACCGACCTTGCGCGTGGTGTTCCGCAGACGTTGTGCGATTTGTCCGCTTAACACGTAAAGAATGTCTGGATCCTGCTGGGACAGTTCACGGAATTTCGCGTAGCTGATTTCCGCAACTTCGCATTCGACCTTGGCACGCACCCAAGCGCTGCGCTCCTGTTCCTGACCTGCCTGTTCAAACAGCCCCAGCTCACCGAAAAAGTCCCCGCCGTTCAGGTAAGCAATGATCATTTCCCGACCGTCGTCATCCTCGATCAGGATGGTGACCGAACCTTTAATGATGAAGAACAGGGTTTCCGAGCGGTCGCCGGCACATATGATGTTGCTCTTGGCCTGATAGCGACGGCGCTGGCAATGCATCAGCAACTTGTCGAGGTTCTTGATCTTGGGGGTTGGGGCAATAGCAACCATGGTTGTATCCCGAAAAGACTGCACGGTATGTTTTGGATTGTTTAAGAAAAGCGAAAGACTCGCTAAAGCTGGCTATGCGCCAGCGAATTGGCGTCAGCTTAACAGACACTTCCTGCAATATTCGAGCATTTACCTACAAGGCCGGTGGTTATGTCCTAGGAAGGCGGACACTGTCAATCACGGGGCCTGTGCTAAGCTGGCGACCCTTTTTTATACAGTGGAGTCTTGGCGATGAAGGCACGCATCCAATGGGCTGGCGAAGCCATGTTCCTCGGCGAATCCGGTAGCGGTCATGTCGTGGTCATGGACGGTCCGCCCGATGCCGGCGGTCGTAACCTGGGTGTCCGGCCGATGGAAATGCTCCTGCTGGGTGTCGGCGGTTGCAGCAATTTCGATGTGGTCAGCATCCTCAAGAAATCACGCCAGGCCGTCGAGAGCTGCGAAGCTTTCCTCGAAGCCGAGCGCGCGACCGAAGATCCAAAGGTGTTCACCAAGATCCACATGCACTTCGTGGTCAAGGGCCGCGGGCTGAAAGAAGCGCAGGTCAAGCGCGCCATCGAGCTGTCTGCGGAGAAGTATTGCTCCGCCTCGATCATGCTCGGTGCGGCCGGCGTCGAGATTACCCACGACTACGAAATCATCGAACTCGGTTGAATCGACATTCAACTATCATAAAAGCAGTGCAGACTCTGGCGATCCCAAGCTGACGTCTGCATAATGCGCCACTTTTTTCAGGGTAGTGGCCCGTCAGCCGACAGGCCGCACACCCGAACAGACAACCAAAATCGCCATCGCGAAGAGGTGTTAACCGTCCTACGCAGGTGCGTCGTTCGCATCTGACGGGCATGCTTGATCACGCGGCCGGGCCGCAATACATAGAGAGTTTTTAACGGTGAAAAGCAAACTCAAGCTCCACGGGTTCAATAACCTGACAAAGACCTTGAGCTTCAACATCTATGACATCTGCTACGCGGAAACCCCGCAAGACCAACAGGCTTACGTCGAGTACATCAATAAAGAGTACAACGCGAAGCGCCTGACGCAGATCCTCACTGAAGTTGTCGATATCATTGGTGCCAACATCCTGAACATTGCCAGTCAGGACTACGAGCCGCAGGGCGCCAGCGTCACGATTCTGATTTCTGAAGAACCGGTGACCCCGACCGACAGCCAGATCGAAGAGTCCCCGGGCCCGTTGCCCGAAATCATCCTGGCCCACCTCGACAAGAGCCACATCACGGTGCACACGTACCCGGAAATCCATCCGGACGACGGTATCGCAACCTTCCGTGTGGATATCGACGTGTCGACTTGCGGGGTCATTTCACCGCTTAAAGCGCTCAACTTCCTGATTCACCAGTTCGATTCGGACATCGTGACCGTGGATTACCGTGTGCGCGGCTTCACCCGTGACGTTGAAGGCAAGAAGCACTTCATCGACCACGAGATCAATTCGATTCAGAACTACCTTTCCGAAGACACCCGCGACGCGTACCAGATGACCGACGTGAACGTGTATCAGGAAAACCTGTTCCACACCAAAATGCTGCTGAAAAACTTCGAACTGGACAACTACCTGTTCGGCGACGCGACCAACAACCTGTCCCCTGAGCAACGTGCCCAGGTGACCGATCGCGTGAAACACGAAATGCTCGAAATCTTCTACGCACGCAACATGCCGAACTAAGATTTCCGGGCACAAAAAAGGCGACTACCTAACGGCAGTCGCCTTTTTTATTCTTTGAATGTGGCTCCATGTGGGAGCGAGCCTGCTCGCGAAGAGGCCAGATCAGGCGACCGAAAGGTCAGATCCGATAAGTACTCTTGGTCATCACCTTGGCCAACAAGCTCATCCCGAACTTCACCGGCGCCGGAAAACGGAAGCCGCCAGCCTCCAGCGCACTTTCGGCATGCTGCTCTTCATCAATGCGCATTTGCTCAAGAATCGCCCGGGACTTTTCATCTTCGGCCGGCAGTTGCTCAAGGTGTTCGTTCAAGTGTTTGCACACCTGATCTTCCGTTGCGGCAACGAAGCCCAGGCTGACTTTGTCGCTGATCAACCCGGCCACCGCGCCAATCCCGAAGGACATGCCGTAGAACAGCGGATTGAGAATGCTGGTGTGGCTGCCCAACTGATGGATGCGTTGTTCGCACCAGACCAGATGGTCGACTTCTTCTTCGGCGGCATGTTCCATGGCGGCGCGCACTTGCGGCAGCTTGGCGGTCAGGGCCTGCCCTTGATACAGCGCCTGGGCGCAGACTTCACCGGTGTGGTTGATGCGCATCAGTCCGGCAACGTGCCGGGTGTCTTCGTCGCTCATTTTCGCATCCGGCTGCACGATGGCGGGCGACGGACGGTACGGCTGGCCGCTGAAGGGCAGCAAGGTACGCATCGCGGCATCGGCTTGCAGCAGAAGACGGTCAATCGGCGAGTAGTGACGTTGGGTAGTCATGCTGACCTCCGGGGGGAATCTCGGCGGCCAGTTTAACCCAATCGGCCGGGGAAGGTTTGCGTTGGGTCATGTGTGAGGTCACCACCAAACCTGTAGGAGCCGGCTTGCTGGCGATGGCGATCTCAATGACGCCATCGCCAGCGAGCCGGCTCCTACAGGGGCAGCCTGAGAGTCAGCCCGGCGGCCAGTGCATCTGACGCTGACCCAGCACGTGCATATGAATGTGATAGACAGTCTGCCCACCTTCTTCATTGCAATTCATGACAACGCGGAAACCTTTTTCGCAGCCCAGCTCCAGGGCCAGACGCTGGGCAGTGAACAGGATATGCCCGGCCAATGCTTTATCGTCCTCGGTCAGGTCGTTCAAGGTGCGCACCGGTTTCTTCGGGATCACCAGAAAGTGCACCGGCGCCTGTGGGGCGATGTCGTGGAAGGCCAGAACCTGGTCGTCCTCGTAAATGATCTTCGCCGGGATTTCCCGGTTGATGATCTTGGTGAACAGAGTATCCACAGCTGTTTTCTCCGTTGTTTGGGCTGGCCCGAGTGTACTCATGGGTGTTGTCCGAGCCCAGCCTTTTACCATGCAGGTCAATTAGCGCGGGCAGTGGGCCTTGATGACCATGCCGGCGATTGTCCGGGTCAGCCAGCGCGTGCTGAACCGGGGCAGGGCGGCGAACCAGCGATTACGCCGTCCCGGGATAATGATTGCGCGATTTTTCTCCAGGGCTCGCACGGTATAGAGCGCAACTTCCTCCGGGCTCATCAGCATTTTACTGTTGGCCAGTTTGTCGTTGTCCAGTTGCGCGGTACGGAAAAACGCCGTGCGAGTCGGGCCGGGGCAGAGCACCGATACCTTGACCGCACATTTTTTCAGCTCGACGCGCAAGCCTTCGGAAAAGTGCAGCACATACGCCTTGCTGGCGTAGTAAGTGCTCATCCACGGACCAGGCTGAAATGCCGCGACCGAGGCGACATTCAGAATCTGCCCGCCACCCTGCAAGGCCATGCTGTTACCGATGGCGTGGCACAGGCGGGTCAGCGCCAGAATGTTTACTTCGATTAGGTCCTGTTCGGTCATCCAGTCCTGCGCCAGGAACGGGCCGCAGGTGC
This sequence comes from Pseudomonas sp. GL-RE-29, assembly GCF_019947275.1. Taxonomy (NCBI): domain Bacteria; kingdom Pseudomonadati; phylum Pseudomonadota; class Gammaproteobacteria; order Pseudomonadales; family Pseudomonadaceae; genus Pseudomonas; species Pseudomonas sp. GL-RE-29. The sequence continues at coordinate 8,759 of NZ_JAGYGD010000004.1, read as the reverse complement.
CGATGCCGGCGCAGTTCACCAGCAGATCGATTTGCCGGTCGCCTTCTTCCAGTTCCAGCAGGAACCCGGACAGCCGCAGCGGCTCGCCCAAATCACAGGCACGGAACAACACTTCCACGCCAAAACGTTGGGTCAGTTCAATCGCAATACTTTCCAGCTGATCACGTTGTCGGGCCACTAGGATCAGGCTGCGGCCGCGCCGGGCCAACGCTTCGGCCATGGCCAGGCCGATACCGCTGGAGGCGCCAGTGATCAGAGCATAACGGGTCATGCAGTTCTCCATCGCAACAGCTCCGCGCCGCGACGCAGGTGTCACGGGCGGGGAGCGCTGTTCATTCTTTCGCAGAGTCTACAGGGGGCTGGGCTTCTTCGGCTGCATCGTCGGCGGAAATTGGTGTGGGTTCGACCTCGACGTCGATCTCATCGGTGGTGACCGAGCCACTTTGGTAACTGCTTTCAAGGGTGTTTTCGTATTCGTCCTGAATAGCCGAGATACCGCCGGCCATTGCACCGACGATAAGCAGCGCAATCAACACGATCCACAACGACGACAGCACCTTGACTGCCGTGCTGTTGGGCGGTGGCGGGGCGCCATAGCGATTGGCAAGGTGGGTTCCCGGCATGAGCAACAACAGCAGCGGGAAGAAACTGCCAACGAATGGCACCAGGTTCAGCAGCCATAGCCAGCCGGACCAGCCGATATCATGCAGGCGCTGAACAGTGATCAGGATACTGGCGATAAGGAAGACAACGCACAGAATGAATGCCAGAAGGCCGCCGAAGATCAGTCCGGCGGTCGAATCGGTGCTGACGAGCGCCAGGCCGACCAAGGCAAATACACCGACCACAGCAATCGTCACCAGGCTCAGCACCATCGACCATGCGAGGAACCGCAGGCGTCCGATGCGGCCTTCGACGCCGAAGGGCTTGAGCGTGGCGTACTCGGGCATGCGTTCGCCAACGTTGGCTTGCGGCGGTGCGTAAGGGGATTCGGGTTCCGCTGCGATCGCGGCTGGCGTGTGGTCGTGGAGATCGGACAGCTTCAGATCGATCGAGGGCTCGGGCTCGACACGGGCATCGATACCGGTTTTCTTTAGTGCTTGAAGGTAGGTCTGTGCGTCGTCCTGTGACAAATCACGTTTGAGGGCGACCGGTTTGCCGCTGAACAGTCGCTCGACGGCGGTGACTTCGCTTTTGTACAACGCGGCGAGATTGAGTTTGGCGGTGGCGATATCAACGCCTGGCAGTAGCGTGCCGTCGAAGACGATCTTGAAACGGTTTTCGCTCATTGCCGAGGCATCCTTGTCGCGAGTATTGAGTTACGGAGTGTAGGGCCAGTCAGATGCGGCTGGCCCGGGTTTCTTTCATCGTGGCCAGCGCTTGGGCAGTTGCGCTGCGTGTTCCAGTGCCTGGCGGTACTCGGCGTCGAGGCGCGCCACCAGTTGATCGACGCTCGGCAGATCATCGATTTCACCCACGCCCTGGCCCGCGGACCACACGGTTTTCCAGGCTTTGGCTTCATCGCTGATGGGTTTGAGCTTGGAGCCAAAATTGACTTCACCCTTGTTTTGCAGGGCTGCCATGTCGAAACCGGCGGCCTCCAGGCTCTGGCGCATGAAACTCGCTGGTACGCCAGATACCGCTGGAGTATGGATGATGTCTGCCGCTCTGGCCGTCAGCAGCATCTCTTTGTAGGCGTCAGGCGCATGACTTTCGGTGGTGCCGATAAATCGCGTGCCGAAGTAGGCCAGATCCGCGCCGAGCAATTGTGCGGCGAGAATTTCGTGGCCATGGTTCAGGCAACCGGCCAGCAGCAAAGTCTTGTCGAAGAACTGGCGGATCTCGGCGATCAGCGAGAACGGGCTCCAGGTTCCGGCATGCCCGCCCGCGCCGGCGGCGACGGCAATCAAGCCATCCACGCCGGCTTCGGCGGCTTTCTCGGCATGACGACGGGTCGTCACGTCATGGAATACAAGGCCGCCGTAGCTGTGGACCGCATCGACCAGCTCCTTAACGGCGCCGAGGCTGGTGATCACGATCGGCACTTTGTGCTCGATGCAGATCTCCAGGTCCGCCTGCAGTCGCGGATTGCTGTTGTGGACGATCAGGTTCACCGCGTACGGCGCGGGGTTCTCCAGTGTCGCCAGTCCCGCTTCGATTTCTTCCAGCCAGGCCTTGAAGCCACTGCTTTCGCGCTGATTCAGCGCGGGGAAACTGCCGACTACGCCATTACGACAGCAGGCGAGCACCAGTTGCGGATTGGAAATCAGGAACATCGGCGCCGCCACAACAGGCAAGCGCAAACGTTGTTCAAGCAGAGCGGGCAGCGACATTGGAAGTACCCCGGTAAGTGGTGTCTATTGGATTTAGAACGGCCGAACGACGACCAGAATTACGATTGCCAGCAATATCAGAACCGGCACTTCATTGAACCAGCGAAAAAAGACATGGCTGCGGGTGTTTTCGCCACGGGCAAAACGCTTCACCTGTGCGCCGCACATGTGGTGGTAGCCGATCAGCAGGACCACCAGAGTCAACTTGGCATGCATCCAGCCGCCCTGGCCGAAATAGGCACTCGGATTAAGGCTGATCAGCCAGCCGCCGAAAATCAGCGTAGCGATCATCGAAGGACCCATGATGCCGCGATACAGCTTGCGCTCCATGATGCTGAAGCGTTCCTTGCTGACGGTATCTTCGCTTTGTGCGTGGTAAACGAAGAGTCGCGGCAAGTAGAACAGGCCGGCAAACCAGCAAACGATGCTGACGATGTGAAGCGCTTTGAGCCACAGAAAAAGCATTTTTGGTTATTCCCCAATTCACGGTAGCGGGAATAGTAGAGGCTTGAGCGCCCGCACGTCACCTTGACGGTTGTCGCAGGGGCGCGCGGCCCCTATTATCGACGGCTTTCCAGTGGGTTCGTTGAGGGCAGGTTTATGGTCAAGGTCGGTATCGTCGGCGGCACGGGTTACACGGGTGTCGAACTGCTGCGTCTGTTGGCACAGCATCCGCAAGCAGAAGTGGTGGTCATCACTTCCCGATCCGAGGCTGGTCTGGCCGTGGCCGACATGTACCCGAACCTGCGAGGCCACTACGATGGCCTGGCGTTCAGCGTTCCGGACATCAAGACCCTTGGTGCCTGCGACGTGGTGTTCTTCGCCACGCCGCACGGCGTTGCACATGCCCTGGCAGGTGAGCTGCTGGCGGCCGGGACCAAGGTCATCGACCTGTCGGCTGACTTCCGTCTGCAAGATGCAGATGAATGGGCCAAGTGGTACGGCCAGCCGCACGGCGCGCCGGAACTGTTGGACGAAGCGGTCTACGGGCTGCCAGAAGTTAACCGCGAGCAAATCAAGAAGGCGCGCCTGATTGCTGTTCCGGGTTGCTATCCGACTGCCACGCAGCTGGGTTTCCTGCCGTTGCTTGAAGCCGGTCTGGCCGATACGTCGCGTTTGATTGCCGACTGCAAATCCGGTGTCAGCGGTGCGGGTCGCGGCGCTGCTGTAGGTTCGTTGTACTCCGAGACATCGGAAAGCATGAAGGCTTATGCCGTCAAAGGTCACCGTCACTTGCCGGAAATTCGCCAGGGTCTGCGTCGCGCAGCGGGCAAGGATGTCGGCCTGACTTTCGTTCCCCACCTGACGCCAATGATCCGTGGCATTCACTCGACGCTGTACGCGACTGTTGTGGATCGTTCGGTGGACTTGCAGGCGCTGTTCGAAAAGCGTTATGCCAACGAACCGTTCGTCGACGTCATGCCGGCCGGCAGCCATCCGGAAACCCGCAGCGTGCGCGGCGCCAACGTGTGCCGTATCGCCGTGCATCGTCCGCAGGATGGTGATCTGGTGGTGGTGTTGTCGGTGATCGATAACCTGGTCAAGGGCGCGTCGGGTCAGGCGGTGCAGAACATGAACATCCTGTTTGGGTTGGATGAGCGCTTTGGTCTGTCCCACGCTGGGATGCTGCCGTAACGGTTTATTTCCCATGGCAAAAAGGCCCGTAGAACGGGCCTTTTTGCATTCCGGGTCGGCGAACGGGTTGGTTGATATACCATAACAATAGTTGACCGCTTTTCTAGGAGAAGCGGATAATGCGCGTCATCACGCAATATGACGGCGTAACGCCGGGAGATAGTCAGCATGAGCGTCGAATCCTTCACCCCCACGGCTTTGCAATTCACCCACGGTGCCGCGCACAAGGTGAAGAGCCTGGTCGATGAAGAGGGGAATGATCGCTTGAAGCTGCGCGTATTCGTTACGGGCGGCGGTTGTTCAGGTTTTCAGTACGGCTTCACCTTCGATGAAGAAGTGGCCGATGACGACACCATCGTCGAGCGCGAAGGTGTAAGTCTGGTTGTTGACCCGATGAGCTTCCAGTACCTGGCCGGTGCCGAGGTGGATTATCAGGAAGGTCTCGAAGGTTCGCGTTTCGTCATCAAGAACCCGAATGCAACCACCACGTGTGGCTGCGGCTCTTCGTTCTCGATCTGATCAACGCACCTGCTTCACCAAGCGCCGCATGGCTTCAGGGCCCTGCGGCGTTTTGCTGTCTGGCGTTTATGCGGGGTAGATGGCGCCGAGTACGCGCAAGCCGCGGGCGCCGGTGACGCTCGGGCGATTGGCGGCGATGCCTTCGAGGCAGCAGCGGGCCAGCCAGGCGAAGGCCATGGCTTCGACCCAGTCGGGGTCTACGCCGTACGTCGCGGTGCTGCTGACTTCTGCGTTCGGCAGCAATTCGGCCAGGCGCTTCATCAGCGTGGCATTGTGCGCGCCGCCACCACAGACGAGCAGTTCTTGAGTGTCCGATTGGGCGCTTTGCAGTGACTCAATGATGGTCAGTGCAGTCAGTTCCAGTAGCGTTGCCTGCACGTCTTCGGCGGCGAAGCTGGGTAACTGTGCCAGGTGGTGTGTCAGCCAAGGCAGATTGAACACTTCCCGGCCGGTACTCTTCGGGCCTTTGGTTACGAAGAATGGATCGCTGAGCAATTCCTTCAACAGAACCGGTTCAACCTTGCCGCAGGCGGCCCATTGGCCATCACGATCAAAGTTTTCGCCGCGTTGCTGGTGAATCCATGCATCCAGCAGCACGTTCCCCGGCCCGCAGTCGAAACCGGCAACAGGTTGGCCGGGTTCGATCAGGCTGAGGTTGCTGAATCCGCCGACGTTCAGAACGGCGCGGTTGCCAATGCGCTCTTCAAACAAGGCTTCGTGAAAGGCAGGGACCAGCGGGGCGCCTTGCCCGCCAGCCGCAACATCACGGCTGCGGAAGTCGCTGACCACGGTGATGCCGGTCAACTCGGTCAGAAGCGCCGGATTACCGATCTGCACTGTGAACCCGCGCGCCGGTTCATGGCGGATGGTTTGGCCATGGCTGCCAATCGCGCGAACGTCTTCGGGTTTGAGGTGCTGTCGATCAAGGAGGGTGTGAATGCCCTGTGCTGCCAGCTTCACCCAGTTCTGCTGGGCGATGGCGGAGCGGGCAATCTCGTCCGGACCGCTGGCGCACAAGCCAAGCAGCTCGGTGCGCAGGGATTCGGGCATTGGGATGTAATGGGTGGCGATCAGCCTGATCGCCGGGGCTATCTCGACCAGCGCGATGTCCAGGCCATCGAGACTGGTTCCGGACATCACGCCTATATAGAGCGCCATGGCTTAGCGCTTCGACGCCAGCATGGTGGATTTCTCTTGATCCATGCGCGCCATCAGCGGCTGACTCTGTGCGAGGAAGCGAGCGCGTTCAGCCTTGGAAATCGGATCGGCCATTGCCACTTTCTGCCCCAGCGGGTCGACGTGAACGCCGTTTACCTGGAATTCGTAGTGCAAGTGCGGGCCGGTAGAAAGTCCGGTAGTGCCGATATAACCGATCACCTGGCCTTGCTTGACATTGCTGCCTGTCTGCACGCCTTTGGCAAAACCCTGCATGTGGCCGTACAGCGTACGGTAGGTGCTGCCATGCTGGATGATCACAGTGTTGCCGTAACCACCGCGGCGCCCGGCCAGCAAGACTTTGCCGTCACCGGCGGCTTTGATTGGCGTACCGCGTGGTGCTGCGTAGTCAACGCCTTTGTGGGCACGGATCTTGTTCAGGATCGGGTGTTTGCGGCCCATGGAAAACTTCGAGCTGATGCGAGCGAAATCCACAGGAGTACGGATGAACGCCTTGCGCATGCTGTTGCCATCAGCGGTGTAGTAGCTGCTGTTGCCTTGTTTATTGGTATAACGCACAGCGGTGTAGGTCTTGCCGCGGTTGGTGAAACGTGCGGACAGGATCGGGCCATTGCCGACCGCTTTGCCGTTGACGACTTTCTGTTCGTAGATCACATCAAATTCGTCACCCTGGCGAATGTCCTGGGCGAAATCGACGTCATAGCCAAACACGCTGGCCATGTCCATCGTCAGGCTGTGGGACAGGCCGGCGCGAGCGGCAGACTGCGACAGCGAGCTGTTGATCACGCCATGAACATAGGCGGAGCGTACGGTCGGTTTGGCGGTAATGCGGTTGAACGAGTAGCCCTTGTCATTCTTGGTCAGAGTGATGGTTTCGAGGTCGCTGACTTTGCTGTGCAAATTGGCCAACTGGCCGTCGGGGCTCAATTCGAATTCGAGTTTCTGCCCATGCTTGAGCTGGCTGAACTGCTTGGCCTGCTTGTCGCTGGCCAGTACGTCATGCACTGAAATGGCTGGAAGACCGACCTTCTCGAACAGCGTGGAGAGGGTATCGCCCTTGGCGACGATCACTTCCCTGTGGTTTGGCGCCTTCTTTTCTTCGATGGCCGGCGCAGGTGTTGGGGCTGGTGTTGGTGCTGCTTGAGCAGTTTCCTGGGTGTCTTCTGCGGTGTTGTCGATCTGCGCGAAAGGAGAAGCTGCTGGCTCATTTGTGGCTTGGAGGGCCTCAGCAGCGTCTTGATCTTGTGTCAGTTGTTCAGCAGGACTTTCCAGTTCAAGGCTCAGGGTTGTCTTTTTGGCTTCAACATCACTGGAAGGGAATACCAGAAGCGCCAGGCTCAGAAGCGCGGCGATGCCACTCGCTGCGAGCAGGTGGGTCTTCGGGTAAAGCGGAGGCGCTTTAGACGATTCTTTGGTCATAAGTAGTGTTTTGACTTTGAAAAAGGAATTGGAAAAGATGAATGACATGATGAAGATGAAATAACTGTATAAAATATAACCAAATCATCCCTGAAGCAAGTCCGCGGACACTCTGCCAGCGGATTGGCGTCATTGCGCCGACCAAACTTTGTATTTGACGCGTGATCTTGTATGGTTGGTCCCCTTTGAATTCGAGCCTTGCGGGTCTGTTATGAAGTCGGTTGAAGAGCAGCTAGCGCTGATTAAACGTGGTGCGGAAGAACTGTTGGTCGAGTCCGAGCTGATCGAAAAGCTCAAGCGCGGCCAGCCGCTGCGTATTAAGGCTGGCTTCGATCCGACCGCCCCGGATTTGCACCTTGGGCACACCGTGCTTATTAATAAGCTGCGCCAGTTCCAGGAGCTGGGTCACCAGGTGATCTTCCTGATTGGCGATTTCACAGGAATGATCGGCGATCCGAGCGGCAAGAGTGCGACGCGACCTCCGCTGACTCGCGAGCAGGTTCTTGAGAACGCAGAGACCTACAAGACTCAGGTTTTCAAGATTCTCGATCCGGCCAAGACCGAAGTGGCATTCAATTCCACCTGGATGGATCAGATGGGGCCGGCCGACTTCATTCGCCTGACTTCGCAGTACACCGTGGCGCGTATGCTCGAGCGCGATGACTTCGACAAGCGCTACACAACCAATCAGCCAATCGCCATTCACGAGTTCCTCTATCCGCTGGTTCAGGGCTACGACTCAGTCGCCTTGCGTGCAGATGTCGAGTTAGGTGGTACCGATCAGAAGTTCAACCTGTTGATGGGGCGTGAACTGCAGCGTGGTTATGGTCAGGAAGCTCAATGCATTCTGACCATGCCGTTGTTGGAAGGGCTGGATGGCGTGAAGAAGATGTCCAAGTCGTTGGGCAACTACGTCGGTATCCAGGAAGCGCCGGGCGTGATGTACGGCAAGCTGGTCTCCATTCCCGATGCGCTGATGTGGCGTTACTTCGAACTGCTCAGCTTCCGCTCCATGGATGAGATCAATGCATTCCGTGCTGATGTGGAGGCGGGCGCCAATCCGCGTGACATCAAGATCAAGCTGGCTGAAGAAATTGTTGCTCGCTTCCATGGTGAAGAAGCAGCGGCCAACGCCCATCGTGCGGCGGGCAACCGTATGAAAGATGGCGAGCTGCCAGACGATCTGCCTGAGATTGAATTGACCGCTACTGAAGATATGCCGATCGCTGCCGTCCTTAATAAGGCAGGCTTGGTAAAGAACTCGGCTGTGGCTCGAGATCTGCTCGGTTCTGGCGGTGTGCGTATTGATGGTGAAGTTGTCGATCGCACCTTTATATATGCGATGGGCGCGACCCATGTTTGCCAGGCAGGCAAGAAGGCATTTGCGCGTATTACGCTCAAATCCGAATAAACCTGAAATAAGGGGTTGACGGCAGATCTCAGGTGTCTATAATTCGCCCCACTTCCGGCGCAGTCGAAACGGAAAACTCCTTGGTAAACAACGAGTTACGCAGTTTTCGGCAGCAGGTTGCTTCAGGTCATCGAAGTCGAAAGGAAGTTGAAAAAGAGGTGTTGACAGCAGCGTGTAACGCTGTAGAATTCGCCTCCCGCTGACGAGAGATCGAAAGCGCAAGTGGTTGAAGTTGTTAAGGATTCCTTGAAAACTTCTGAAAATAA
>NZ_JAGYGD010000039.1:0-60141 GCF_019947275.1 Pseudomonas sp. GL-RE-29 | reverse complement strand
CCCCAACTCCCGACCCAACGGCTTATCCACACCCCCAACAGCCTCCAACGCCAACCCCACACACTCACTCACCTTCACCTGAATCGCCTCAACATCCCCCCGCCGCACCAGCAGCTCAAACACATCCCGCTGGTAATCACCCATGACCAGATCATCCCGCAAAATCGGGCTTGAACCTTCCGTTTCATAAGCCAGTTTGAGGGAGAAGAGGGCGACGGTTTCCAGGTGTAATTCCATGGGGGGAATCCTTGTGAAATGTTCCGGCGGTGCGGGTGGTGTGGAAGGGCAAGGGGCAAAAGCATCGCCAGCAGGCTGGCTCCCACAGGGTGTGTGGGGTGTCAGGCACATTATCGCAGGCGAAAAAAAAGGCCTTGCTAAGCAAGACCTTTCTTAATTTTGGTGCCCCGAGGGAGACTCGAACTCCCACTCCTTTCGAAAACGGATTTTGAATCCGCCGCGTCTACCAATTCCGCCATCAGGGCAATGGCCGCGGAGTATAGAGATGAGATAACCGCTGGTCAATCAGGTACATGGAGAATTTTTGATATTTCCGCTAGACTTCCCGGCCCTGCTAGACGAACCCCATCATGCGCGTTGCTGACTTTACTTTCGAGCTCCCTGATTCGCTGATCGCTCGCCACCCTTTGGCTGAGCGTCGCAATAGTCGCCTGTTGACCCTTGATGGGGTCAGCGGCGCCCTGGCACACCGTCAATTCACTGATTTGCTGGAGCATTTGCGCCCCGGCGACTTGATGGTGTTCAACAATACCCGGGTGATTCCGGCGCGGCTGTTTGGCCAGAAGGCTTCCGGCGGCAAGCTGGAAATCCTGGTGGAGCGGGTGCTCGACAGTCATCGCGTGCTGGCCCATGTGCGTTCCAGCAAGTCGCCCAAGCCTGGGTCGAAGATCCTGATCGACGGCGGTGGCGAGGCCGAGATGCTGGCGCGGCACGATGCGTTGTTCGAGCTGGGGTTCGCCGAAGAAGTGTTGCCGCTGCTCGACCGTGTCGGGCACATGCCGCTGCCTCCTTATATAGACCGCCCGGATGAAGGCGCCGACCGCGAGCGTTACCAGACCGTCTACGCCCAGCGTCTGGGTGCGGTGGCGGCGCCGACGGCGGGGCTGCATTTCGATCAGGTGCTGATGGAGGCGATTGCCGCCAAGGGCGTCGAGACTGCGTTCGTGACCTTGCACGTTGGCGCCGGCACGTTCCAGCCGGTGCGCGTAGAGAAGCTCGAAGACCACCACATGCACAGTGAATGGCTGGAAGTCGGCCAGGACGTGGTCGACGCTGTTGCCGCGTGCCGCGCTCGCGGTGGTCGTGTGGTGGCCGTGGGCACCACGAGTGTGCGCTCCCTGGAGAGCGCTGCGCGCGATGGCGTGCTCAAGCCATTCAGTGGCGACACCGATATTTTCATTTTCCCGGGCCGGCCGTTTCATGTGGTCGATGCCCTGGTCACTAACTTTCATTTGCCTGAATCCACGCTGTTGATGCTGGTTTCGGCGTTCGCCGGTTATCCCGAGACCATGGCTGCCTACAAGGCCGCGGTCGACAACGGTTACCGCTTTTTCAGTTACGGTGATGCGATGTTCATCACACGTAATCCTGCGCCGACTGCCCCTAAAGAATCGGGCCCAGAGGAAACTGTATGAGTCGCACCTGTCGTATGTCTTTCGAGCTGCTGGCCACTGATGGCAAGGCTCGTCGCGGTCGTTTGACCTTCCCGCGCGGTACCGTCGAGACCCCGGCCTTCATGCCGGTGGGCACGTACGGCACGGTCAAGGGCATGCTGCCACGGGATATCGAGGCGACCGGCGCTGAAATTATTCTGGGCAACACCTTCCACCTGTGGCTGCGCCCGGGTACGGAAGTGATCAAGAAGCACGGCGACCTGCACGATTTCATGCAGTGGAAAGGCCCGATCCTCACCGACTCCGGCGGTTTCCAGGTGTTCAGCCTGGGCGCCATGCGCAAGATCAAGGAGGAGGGCGTGACGTTCGCTTCCCCGGTCGACGGCGCCAAAGTGTTCATGGGCCCGGAAGAGTCGATGCAGGTCCAGCGTGACCTGGGCTCCGACATCGTGATGATTTTCGACGAATGCACGCCGTACCCGGCTGATGAAGACGTCGCCCGTATTTCCATGGAATTGTCCCTGCGTTGGGCCAAGCGTTCGAAAGACGCCCATGGCGAGAACACGGCGGCGCTGTTCGGTATCGTTCAGGGCGGCATGCACCAGGACCTGCGTATGCGCTCCCTGGAAGGCCTCGACAAGATCGGCTTCGACGGCCTGGCCATCGGCGGTCTGTCGGTGGGCGAGCCGAAGCACGAGATGATCAAGGTGCTGGATTATCTGCCGGGCATGATGCCGGCTGACAAACCTCGTTACCTTATGGGCGTTGGCAAACCGGAAGACTTGGTTGAGGGTGTGCGCCGCGGTGTGGACATGTTCGATTGCGTGATGCCAACCCGTAATGCCCGCAATGGGCATCTGTTCATTGATACCGGCGTGCTGAAGATCCGAAACGCGTTCCATCGCCATGATGATTCGCCGCTCGATCCGACCTGCGATTGCTATACCTGCCAGAACTTCTCCCGCGCTTATCTGCATCACCTGGACAAGTGCGGCGAAATGCTGGGAAGCATGCTCAATACCATCCATAACTTGCGTCATTATCAAGTGCTTATGGCTGGTTTGCGCGAGGCTATTCAACAGGGTACATTGGCCGCCTTTGTCGATGCCTTCTACGCCAAACGCGGGTTACCTGTTCCGCCTTTGGACTGAGTTTTCTGACCCCAAGATTCAACATTTGCAACTGGAGTGCTAAATGAGCTTTTTTATCTCTAATGCCATGGCTGACGCTGCTGCACCTGCTGCTGCCGGCCCAATGGGTGGCGGTTTCGAGTGGATTTTCCTGGTCGGCTTCCTGGTCATCTTCTACCTGATGATCTGGCGTCCACAGGCCAAGCGCGCCAAAGAGCAGAAGAACCTGCTGAGCAGCCTGCAGAAAGGTGACGAAGTTGTGACCACTGGCGGCATCGCCGGCAAGATCACTAAAGTTGCAGACGATTTCGTTGTTCTGGAAGTTTCCGACACCGTCGAAATGAAATTCCAGAAAGGCGCCATCGCCGCCACGCTGCCAAAAGGCACGCTGAAAGCGATCTAAGTTTCAACTTCATATTCAATCGACGGGGCGCGCAAGGCGCCCCGCGTCATAAACGGGCGGCGTGATGCTGAACAAATACCCTCTGTGGAAATACATTCTGATCCTGGCGGTGCTGGCGGTCGGTCTGATTTATTCCGCTCCCAATCTTTATCCTGATGACCCGGCCATTCAGGTCAGCGGCGCAAGCACTGCGCTGCAGGTCAATCAGGCTGATCTGGACCGCGTGAGCGCTGCGCTCAAAGAGTCCGGGATCAACGTCAAGGCAGCTTCGCTGACCGCTGGCGGAAAGGGCGGTCTGATTCGTCTGGTTAAAGCCGAAGACCAATTGCCTGCCAAAGATGTCGTGCGCAAGGCGTTGGGTGATGACTACGTCGTCGCGCTGAACCTGGCACAAACCACCCCGCAATGGCTGCGCAACCTCGGCGCGCACCCGATGAAGCTGGGTCTGGACTTGTCCGGTGGTGTGCACTTCCTGCTGGAAGTGGACATGGACAAAGCCCTCGACGCACGCCTGAAAGTCTACGAAGGCGACGTCAAGAGCCTGTTGCGTAAAGAGAAACTGCGCTATCGCAGCCTGCCGCAACTCAATGGCGCCATCCAGCTGGGCTTCGCTGATGAAGACAGCCGTGAACAGGCCCGTTCGATCATTCGCAAGAACTTCAACGATTTCGACATTGTTCCGGCCGACCTCAATGGTCAGGCGGTGCTGCGTCTGGCGATGACCCCAGCCAAGCTGGCGGAAATCCGCGAATACTCCATCAAGCAGAACTTGACCACGGTACGTAACCGCGTCAACGAGCTGGGTGTTGCCGAACCGATAGTCCAGCGTCAGGGCGCCAACCGCATCGTGGTTGAGCTGCCGGGCGTGCAGGACACCGCAGAAGCCAAGCGTATCCTCGGCAAGACGGCCAATCTTGAGTTCCGTCTCGCCGCCGAGCCTGGCGCTTCGAAAGCCACTTCCGAAGAATTCGAGTTCCGTGAAGGCAAGCGTCCTCCTGCGCTGATCGAGCGTGGCCTGATCATCACCGGTGACCAAGTCACTGACGCCAAGGCTGGCTTCGGCGAGCACGGCACGCCAGAAGTGAACATCCGTCTGGATGGTCACGGCGGCGAGCTGATGAGTCGTGCGACTCGCAGCAACGTCGGTCGCAGCATGGCGGTGATCTTCATCGAGCAGCGTCCTGTTACCACTTACACCAAGCAAATGGTCAACGGCGTCGAGAAAGACGTCGCGGTTCAGACGTTTAAAGAAGAGAAGAAGATCATCAGCCTGGCGACCATTCAGTCGCCGCTGGGTGCTCAGTTCCGCATCACTGGTCTGAACGGCCAGGGCGAGTCGTCCGAACTGGCGCTGCTGCTGCGTGCCGGTGGTCTGGCTGCACCGATGTACTTCGCTGAAGAGCGCACCATTGGCCCGAGCCTGGGTGCGGACAACATCACCAAAGGTATCGATGCATCGCTGTGGGGCATGCTGTTTGTCTCGCTGTTCATCATCGCCATCTACCGCTTCTTCGGCATCATCGCCACCGTCGCACTGGCGGTGAACATGGTGCTGCTGCTGGCCCTGATGTCGCTGCTGGGTGCAACGCTGACCCTGCCGGGTATCGCCGGTATCGTATTGACCATGGGTATGGCGGTCGACGCCAACGTACTGATCTTCTCGCGTATCCGTGAAGAGATTGCGGCGGGTATGACCGTACAACGGGCAATCAACGAAGGCTTCGGCCGGGCATTCACCGCGATTCTCGACGCCAACCTGACAACACTGTTGGTCGGCGGGATTCTCTTTGCCATGGGCACAGGCCCGGTCAAGGGCTTCGCAGTGACCATGTCCCTCGGGATCTTTACCTCGATGTTCACGGCCATCATGGTGACCCGCGCGATGGTCAACCTGATCTTCGGCGGTCGTGACTTCAAGAAGTTGTGGATTTAAGGGGCTGCCATGTTACGTACAATCAACTTCATGGGCGTTCGCAACTTTGCGTTCGGCGTCACATTGTTCCTTACGGTCCTGGCACTGTTCAGTGTCTTCACCAAGGGCATGAACTGGGGCCTGGACTTCACCGGCGGTACGCTCATCGAGCTGACCTACGAGCGTCCGGCCGATGTCACCAAGGTGCGTGAGCAACTGGTGACTGCTGGTTATCACGAGGCGATCGTGCAGAGCTTCGGTGCGACTACCGATTTGCTGGTGCGCATGCCGGGTGAAGATCCGCAGCTAGGCCATCAAGTGGCAGAAGCGCTGTTGAAAGTCGGCGGCGAAAACCCGGCGACGGTCAAGCGCGTCGAGTTCGTCGGCCCGCAGGTGGGTGAAGAGCTGCGCGACCAGGGCGGCCTCGGCATGCTGATGGCGCTGGGCGGCATCCTGATCTACCTGGCTTTCCGCTTTCAGTGGAAGTTTGCGGTCGGTGCGATCGTTTCCCTGATCCACGACGTGATCGTGACCATCGGTATCCTGTCGTTCTTCCAGATCACCTTCGACCTGACGGTGTTGGCGGCGGTACTGGCGATCATCGGTTACTCGCTCAACGACACCATCGTGGTATTCGACCGGGTTCGTGAGAACTTCCGTGTGCTGCGCAAGGCCAACCTGATCGAGAACATCAACATCTCGACCACGCAAACCCTGCTGCGGACCATGGCGACGTCGATTTCCACCTTGCTGGCGATTGCCGCACTGCTGTTCTTCGGTGGCGACAACCTGTTCGGCTTCTCCATCGCCCTGTTCATCGGTGTTCTGGCGGGTACTTACTCGTCGATCTACATCGCGAACGTGGTGCTGATCTGGCTGAACCTGAGCACTGAAGACCTGATTCCTCCGGCGAATACCGATAAGGAAGTCGACGACCGTCCTTGAAGGAAGTTTCCTCCAGTGGCGTAGTCCAAAAAGGCGCGAGTTGAACTCGCGCCTTTTTTTATGCTCCAAGGCTGGGAGAAGCGCGGACATGTTCCGCATGTGATGGTCAGGAGGTTCATGTGAACAAGTCGATGCTGGTTGGTGCGGTATTGGGTGCTGTCGGTGTAACTGCCGGTGGTGCTGTGGCCACCTACAGCCTGGTTAAAGATAACGGCCCTGAGTACGCGCAAGTACTCGCCGTTGAGCCGGTCAAGACACAAATCAAGACTCCACGTGAAGTGTGCAAGGATGTAACTGTCACCCGGCAGGCGCCGGTGAAAGATCAACACCAGATCGCCGGTACAGTGGTAGGTGCGCTGGCAGGCGGTTTGCTGGGTAACCAGATCGGCGGCGGCACCGGCAAGAAAATTGCCACGGTTGCAGGCGCGGTCGGTGGTGGTTATGCCGGTAATAAGGTTCAGGAGGGTATGCAGGAGCGTGACACCTACACCACGACCCAGACCCGTTGTAATACGGTGAATGACATCAGTGACAAGGTCGTGGGTTACGACGTGCGTTATTCGCTGGATGGCAAGGAAGGCAAAGTGCGGATGGATCGTGATCCGGGCAACCAGATTCCGGTCGACAAGGAAGGCAAGTTGATCCTGTCTCAGAACGAACCGGCTCAATAATTAGCACCGCTTAAAAAGAAGCACCCTACGGGGTGCTTTTTTTATGTGCCTGAAATACGGCTTAGAAAACACTGCTGAACCTGTGGGAGCGGGCTTGCCCGCGATGACGTATCACCTGCGCCAAATGCGGCGACTGACCCACCGCTATCGCGGGCAAGCCCGCTCCCACAGGGGGTCAGGGTGTTATCGAGGGTGAAATGCGGGCATAAAAAAAGCACCCCGAAGGGTGCTCTTTTGTCGCGGGAAGCTTAGCGCTTCAGCGAGGCCGGCAGGTGCGGCTGGATCGCCGTCAGCACTGCCTTGAAGCATTTGGTGTTGCCGGCAACAACGTGACCTTTCTCAAGGAAGTCGTGACCGCCGGTGAAGTCGCTCACCAAGCCGCCAGCTTCCTGGATCAGCAGGGCGCCTGCAGCCATGTCCCACTCGGACAGGCCCGACTCCCAGAAGGCGTCGAAACGGCCGGCAGCCACGTAGGCCAGGTCCAGGCTCGCCGAACCGGCGCGGCGGATGCCGGCAGTCTGGCCAACCAGGGCGCGGAACATGCCCAGGTAGTTGTCGAGGTTGTCCATCTGGTCGTCACGGAACGGGAAGCCGGTACCCAGCAGGGCGCCGTCCAGGCTGGTGCGGCCGCTAACGCGCAGGCGACGACCGTTCAGTTGAGCGCCGCGACCACGGCTGGCGGTGAATTCTTCCTGGCGAACCGGGTCCAGAACAACAGCGTGCTCAAGACGACCGCGGTATTTGCAGGCGATGCTGACAGCGAAGTGAGGGATGCCGCGCAGGAAGTTGGTGGTGCCGTCCAGCGGATCGATGATCCACAGGTACTCTTCGCCTTCGATGCCGGAGCCGGCGTGCAGGCCAGTCTCTTCACCCAGGATCGAATGGTTCGGGTAAGCCTTGCGCAGCGCGTCGATGATTTTCTGTTCAGCGGCGCGATCTACCTCGGATACGTAATCCTTGGCGTCTTTTTCGTCGACCTTGATGGTATCCAGGCGCTCGATGGAGCGGAAGATCAATTCACTGGCGCTGCGGGCGGCGCGCAGCGCGATATTCAGCATGGGCTGCATGGATGTGTCACCTAAGGTTGTTAAAGAAAGCCGGGCATTCTATCAGAAAGTTTCTACAGGAGAAGGACGACGTTCGCTTTCATGGCTTAACGGTAGGATGAGCTGTAAGATTCTGCTCCCGATTATTGTGTTCGAGAGCGCCTCCCTTGCTGCAAAACATTCGTGTCGTCCTGGTCAATACCAGCCATCCGGGCAATATCGGCGGGGCTGCGCGTGCCATGAAGAACATGGGGCTGTCGCGGCTGGTGCTGGTCGAGCCTCGTGTGTTCCCGCATCACGAAGCCGATGCCCGTGCTTCCGGTGCCGGTGACATCCTTGAAAACGCGCAAGTCGTCGCCACCTTGGAAGATGCCTTGGTCGGCTGCAATCTGGTGCTCGGCACCAGCGCCCGCGACCGGCGGATTCCCTGGCCGCTGCTCGACCCCCGCGAATGCGGGACGAAAGTGGTCGAGGAAGCAGGGCAGGGTGCCGAAATCGCCCTGGTGTTCGGTCGTGAAGACTCCGGCCTGACCAACGAAGAGCTGCAGCGATGTCATTATCACGTGCACATCCCATCAGACCCTGAGTTCAGCTCGCTGAACCTTGGGGCAGCGGTGCAGGTGTTGAGCTATGAAGTGCGGATGTCCTGGCTGGCGGCCCAAGGTCAGCCAAGCAAGGTCGAGAAGGAAGAAGTGGCATCGGTCAAAAGCGCTGAGCTGGCGACCATGGATGAGCTTGAGCGATTCTATGAGCACCTGGAGCAAACCCTGGTGGCCATTGAATTCCTCGATCCGGAAAAACCACGGCACTTGATGGCGCGCCTGCGCCGGTTGTACGGACGCAGCTCGGTCAGCCGAGCGGAAATGAATATATTGCGTGGCATCCTCACGGAAACCCAAAAAGCGGCCCGTGGTGAGCTTCTAAAGCGGAAGGATTAATGATGTTCGAGCGTTTGCGTGAAGATATCCAGAGTGTTTTCCATCGTGACCCGGCGGCGCGTAACGCTTTTGAAGTCCTGACTTGCTACCCCGGCATGCATGCCATCTGGATTCACCGTTTGTCGGCGATGCTGTGGCGCGCAGACCTGAAATGGCTGGCGCGGCTGGTGTCGAACTTCGGTCGCTGGTTGACCGGGATCGAGATCCATCCGGGTGCCAAGGTCGGTCGTCGTTTCTTCATTGACCATGGCATGGGCATCGTCATCGGTGAAACCGCTGAGATCGGCGATGACGTGACCATTTATCAGGGTGTGACCCTCGGTGGCACCAGCTGGAATAAAGGCAAGCGTCACCCGACGCTGGGTGACGGTGTGGTTGTCGGTGCCGGCGCCAAGGTGCTTGGTCCGTTCACTGTGGGGGCGGGTGCCAAGGTCGGCTCCAACGCCGTGGTGACTAAGGAAGTGCCACCGGGCGCCACGGTGGTGGGTATTCCGGGGCGGATCATCGTCAAACCCGACGAAGAGCAAGACGCCAAGCGCAAGGCCATGGCAGAGAAGATTGGTTTTGATGCGTACGGCGTGACTGAAGACATGCCGGACCCGGTGGCGCGCGCCATTAACCAGTTGCTCGATCATCTGCAGGCAGTTGATGGCCGTCTGGAGGGGATGTGCGGGGCGTTGAAGGATCTGGGCAGTAATTACTGTGCGAAAGATCTGCCTGAGTTGCGCGAAGAAGATTTCGCCTGTGTGAAGGACAAGGATCAGAGTCAGGCCGGCTAGACCGAGTTGGCCTTATCGCGAGCAGGCTCACTCCTACATTTGAAATGCGTACCCCTGTAGGAGTGAGCCTGCTCGCGATGAACGATGACTCGGTATTACTGGCTGTTCACCGCCAGCCTTTGCTATCATGCGCCCGCTCTTTTGCGGGTAAACCTGACTAAAGTACTAGGTCTTATAGTTGACTTAAATACTCGGGAATTGCATACTCGCCCCATTCCGAACTCCGTGGTAATTGTCCATGCGACTGACTACAAAAGGCCGATACGCCGTGACCGCCATGCTCGACCTGGCGTTGCACGCGCAGCACGGGCCCGTGTCCCTGGCCGATATCTCCGAGCGCCAAGGCATCTCCCTGTCCTACCTCGAACAGCTGTTTGCCAAATTGCGCCGTAGCAATCTGGTGTCCAGCGTCCGCGGTCCGGGCGGTGGCTACCAATTGTCCCGCGACATGCAGGGCATCCAGGTCGCCCAGGTGATCGATGCGGTGAACGAATCGGTCGATGCAACCAAATGCCAGGGCCAGGGTGATTGCCATCAAGGCGACACCTGTCTGACTCACCACTTGTGGTGCGATCTGAGCCTGCAGATTCACGAATTTCTGAGCGGTATCAGCTTGGCTGACCTTGTAACTCGCCGTGAGGTGCAAGAAGTAGCCCAGCGTCAGGATCAACGCCGTTGCAACAGCAAGGCGCCACGCCTGGACAAGATTGAAGCGTCCGCCGTCGAATGACAGCCAGAGAGCTAAGCGGCACGCCAGCCAGCCTGATTTAGGAGATAGTCCATGAAATTGCCGATTTACCTTGATTACTCTGCGACTACCCCGGTTGATCCGCGTGTCGCGCAAAAGATGAGTGAATGCCTGCTGGTCGACGGAAACTTCGGTAACCCGGCGTCCCGTTCCCACGTGTTTGGCTGGAAAGCTGAAGAGTCCGTCGAAAACGCCCGTCGTCAGGTCGCTGACCTGGTCAACGCCGACCCGCGTGAAATCGTCTGGACCTCCGGCGCCACCGAGTCCGACAACCTGGCAATCAAGGGTGCGGCACATTTCTACGCCACCAAAGGCAAGCACCTGATCACCACCAAGATTGAGCACAAGGCTGTCCTCGACACCATGCGCCAACTGGAGCGTGAAGGCTTCGAAGTCACCTACATCGAGCCTCGCACCGATGGTCTGGTCACTCCTGAGATGATCGAAGCCGAACTGCGCGACGACACCATCCTGGTTTCGGTCATGCACGTGAACAACGAAATCGGCACCGTCAACGACATCGCTGCGATCGGCGAACTGCTGCGTTCCAAGGGCATCCTGTTCCACGTCGACGCCGCTCAGTCCACCGGCAAGGTCGAAATCGACCTGCAGAAGCTGAAAGTCGACATGATGTCGTTCTCCGCCCACAAGACCTACGGTCCTAAAGGCATTGGCGCTCTGTACGTAAGCCGCAAGCCGCGCGTACGTATCGAAGCGACCATGCACGGCGGCGGTCACGAGCGCGGCATGCGTTCGGGCACCCTGGCCACTCACCAGATCGTTGGCATGGGTGAAGCTTTCCGCGTAGCCAAGGAAGACATGGCTGCCGAGAACGTGCGCATCAAAGCCTTGAGCGACCGTTTCTACAAGCAGGTCGAGCACCTGGAAGAGCTTTACGTCAACGGCAGCCTGACCGCCCGCGTCCCGCACAACCTGAACCTGAGCTTCAACTACGTTGAAGGCGAGTCGCTGATCATGGCGCTCAAGGATCTGGCGGTTTCGTCCGGTTCGGCTTGCACCTCGGCTTCGCTGGAGCCTTCGTACGTACTGCGCGCCCTGGGCCGCAACGACGAACTGGCACACAGCTCGATCCGCTTCACCTTCGGCCGTTTCACCACCGAAGAAGAAATCGACTACGCCGCGCAGAAAGTCTGCGAGGCCGTTACCAAGCTGCGCGCTCTGTCGCCGCTGTGGGATATGTACAAAGACGGTGTCGACATTTCGAAAATCGAGTGGGCGGCACACTGATTTCAAGTCGCCGCGAACCGGCCCCGCGCACGATAGTGACGGGGCTCAAAGAGCGACTCTCTGATGAGTGAGGATTAAGAATCATGGCTTACAGCGAAAAGGTCATCGACCACTACGAAAACCCGCGCAACGTCGGCAAGATGAACGCGGAAGATCCTGATGTCGGCACCGGCATGGTCGGCGCGCCGGCTTGCGGCGACGTCATGCGCCTGCAGATCAAGGTCAACGACGCCGGCATCATCGAAGATGCCAAGTTCAAGACCTACGGCTGCGGTTCGGCTATCGCTTCCAGCTCCCTCGCCACCGAGTGGATGAAGGGCAAGACCCTGGACGAAGCGGAAACCATCAAGAACACTCAGCTGGCTGAAGAACTGGCCCTGCCGCCAGTGAAAATTCACTGCTCGGTACTCGCTGAAGACGCTATCAAAGCGGCCGTTCGCGACTACAAGCAGAAGAAAGGCTTGATCTGACTTTCAAGATTTGGCGACGAGTAAGGAGTCACCGATGGCTATCAGCATGACAGAAGCGGCTGCTCGACACGTGCGGCGCTCCCTCGACGGGCGCGGCAAAGGTGAAGGGATTCGTCTGGGTGTTCGCACCACGGGCTGTTCCGGCCTTGCCTACGTGCTGGAGTTTGTCGACGAGGTGGTTGCAGACGATCAGGTGTTCGAAAGTCACGGCGAAAAAGTGATCATCGACCCGAAAAGCCTGGCCTACCTGGACGGCACCGAGCTCGATTTCGTCAAGGAAGGGTTGAACGAAGGCTTCAAGTTCAACAACCCCAACGTGCGCGGTGAATGTGGCTGCGGCGAAAGCTTCAACATCTGAGGCTTGTCGTGGGTACTCCTTGTCATTTCGCTTTATTTGAGCTGCAACCGAGTTTCAATCTGGACCTCGATCAGCTGGCTACGCGCTACCGTGAGTTGGCGCGCAGTGTTCATCCGGACCGCTTCGCTGACGCTTCCGAGCGTGAGCAGCGGTTGGCCCTAGAGCAATCCGCGAGCCTCAACGAGGCCTACCAGACGCTCAAGAGTCCACCCAAGCGCGCGCGTTACCTGCTCGCCTTGAATGGGGGCGAGCTGCCGCTGGAGGTCACGGTGCATGATCCGAAGTTTCTTCTGCAACAGATGGAGTTGCGTGAAGAGCTCGAAGACCTGCAGGACAGCGCAGACCTCAATGGCGTTGCCGTCTTCAAGCGTCGCCTGAAGGCTGCCCAGGATGAACTGAACCAAAGCTTCGCAGCTTGCTGGAACGATGCCGCGCACCGCGAACAGGCCGAACGCCTGATGCGGCGCATGCAGTTCCTCGACAAGCTCACCTACGAAGTGCGCCAGTTAGAAGAGCGCCTCGACGATTAACCCAGTGCCGCTCCGGTCGCACGCCTGATATACAGATAAGTCCTGATAACGATGGCCCTACTGCAGATCGCCGAACCCGGCCAAAGTCCTCAACCGCACCAGCGTCGTCTGGCTGTGGGGATCGACTTGGGCACTACCAATTCGCTGGTCGCTGCATTGCGCAGTGGTCTTTCCGAGCCTCTGGCCGACGCAGAAGGGCAGGTTATCCTGCCGTCTGCGGTGCGCTATCACGCTGATCGCGTCGAAGTGGGCGAATCCGCCAAGCTGGCTGCCGCAACCGATCCCTTGAACACCGTGCTGTCGGTCAAGCGCTTGATGGGTCGTGGTCTGTCCGACGTCAAGCAATTGGGCGATCAACTGCCATACCGCTTTGTCGGCGGCGAGTCGCACATGCCGTTCATCGACACGATCCAGGGCCCGAAAAGCCCGGTGGAAGTGTCCGCCGATATCCTCAAGGTTCTGCGTCAGCGCGCTGAAGCGACCTTGGGCGGCGAACTGGTGGGCGCGGTAATCACCGTTCCGGCCTATTTCGATGACGCTCAGCGTCAAGCCACCAAGGATGCGGCCAAACTGGCCGGTCTGAACGTGCTGCGTTTGCTCAATGAGCCGACGGCTGCCGCTGTGGCTTATGGTCTGGATCAACACGCCGAAGGCCTGGTCGCGATTTACGACCTGGGTGGCGGCACCTTCGATATTTCGATTCTGCGCCTGACCGGCGGTGTCTTCGAAGTCCTGGCTACCGGTGGCGACAGCGCCTTGGGCGGCGATGACTTCGACCACGCAATCGCTGGCTGGATCATTGAAAGCGCAGGCCTGTCTGCCGATCTCGATCCGGGTGCGCAGCGTCAACTGCTACAAACGGCCTGCGCTGCCAAAGAAGCGCTGACCAATGCCTCGTCGGTCGAAGTGGCTCACGGCGACTGGAAAGCCGAGCTGACCCGCGAAGCCTTTGATGCGTTGATCGAGCCGATGGTCGCGCGCAGCCTTAAAGCCTGCCGCCGCGCGGTGCGTGATTCCGGTGTTGAGCTGGAAGATGTGCATGCAGTGGTCATGGTTGGCGGTTCGACTCGCGTGCCGCGTGTTCGCGAAGCTGTCGCTGAAGCCTTCGGTCGCCAGCCGCTGACTGAAATCGATCCGGATCAAGTGGTGGCCATTGGTGCCGCGATCCAGGCCGATACCCTGGCCGGCAACAAGCGCGATGGCGATGAACTGCTGCTGCTCGACGTGATTCCGTTGTCCCTGGGGCTGGAAACCATGGGCGGCCTGATGGAGAAGGTGATTCCGCGTAACACCACCATCCCCGTCGCTCGCGCCCAAGACTTCACCACCTATAAAGACGGCCAGTCGGCCATGGCGATCCACGTATTGCAGGGTGAGCGCGAGCTGATCAGCGACTGCCGTTCCCTGGCACGTTTCGAATTGCGCGGCATTCCAGCGATGGTGGCCGGCGCGGCGAAGATTCGCGTGACCTTCCAGGTCGATGCCGACGGTCTGCTCAGTGTCTCGGCCCGTGAGTTGGGTTCGGGCGTTGAAGCCAGCATCCAGGTCAAACCGTCGTACGGCCTGACCGACGGTGAAATCGCCAAAATGCTCAAGGATTCGTTCCAGCACGCCAATGACGACAAGGTTGCCCGCGTATTGCGTGAGCAGCAGGTCGATGCCCAGCGCCTGATCGAAGCGGTGCAGGCAGCTCTGGAGGCTGATGGCGAGCGTTTGCTCGACGCCGAAGAGCGCATGGTTATCGATGCGCAGGTGCAGGAACTCACCGAACTGATGAAAGGTACCGATGGTTTCGCCATCGAGCAGCAGACCAAGCGTCTGTCGCAAGTCACCGACGCCTTTGCTGCCCGCCGCCTGGACTCGACGGTGAAAGCCGCGCTGGCGGGGCGCAACCTGAATGAGATTGAGGAATAACGATGCCGCAGGTCATTTTTCTGCCACATGAAAAGTTTTGCCCGGACGGCATGGTCGTGGAAGCTGAGACGGGTGTTTCCATCCTCGAACTGGCACATGAACACCATATCGAGATGGAAAGTGCCTGCGGCGGCGTCTGTGCCTGCACCACTTGTCACTGCCTGATTCGCGAAGGGTTTGACTCGCTGGAAGAGGCTGACGAGCTGGAAGAGGACTATCTTGATCGGGCCTGGGGGCTGGAGCCTGTGTCCCGCCTGGGTTGCCAGGCCAAGGTCGGTACCGAAGACCTGACCGTCGAAATTCCGAAATACTCGCTCAACCACGCAGCCGAAGCGCCGCACTGATTCAAGGAATTGTCATGAGTCTCAAGTGGACTGATGTGCTGGAAATCGCGATCCAGCTGGCTGAAAGCAAGCCCGACGTGGACCCTATGTCGGTCAACTTCGTCGATCTGCGCAAATGGGTGATGGAACTGCCCGAGTTCGACGACAAGCCTGAGCATTGTGGCGAGAAGATCCTGGAGGCCATTCAGGCCCACTGGATCGAAGAACGCGACTGAGCCACGCTGCAGGTTAGGCAATACCCAAGAACCCGCGTATAATTCGCGGGTTTAATTTTTCGCAAATTACCGTTTCTGGAGTTACACCATGGCTGTTCAACGTACTTTCTCCATCATCAAGCCTGACGCTGTTGCAAAAAACGTTATCGGCGAGATCACCACTCGTTTCGAAAAAGCTGGCCTGCGCGTTGTAGCTTCGAAACTGAAGCAACTGTCCAAAGCTGAAGCTGAAGGCTTCTACGCTGAGCACAGCGCTCGTGGTTTCTTCGGCGACCTGGTTGCTTTCATGATCTCCGGTCCGGTTGTCGTTCAGGTTCTGGAAGGCGAAAACGCTATCGCTCTGAACCGTGAGCTGATGGGCGCTACCAACCCTAAAGAAGCTGCTGCCGGCACCATCCGCGCTGACTTCGCTGATTCCATCGACGCCAACGCTGTACACGGTTCGGACTCCGAAGCCGCTGCTGCTCGCGAAATCTCGTACTTCTTCGCAGCTACTGAAGTAACCACTCGCTAAGCATTGGCTTAAGAGTGAAGGTGAATCCATGACTACATCGACTGTAAAAACTAACCTGCTGGGTCTGACTCAGCTGGAAATGGAAAAATTCTTCGACTCAATCGGGGAGAAGCGTTTCCGTGCCGGTCAGGTAATGAAATGGATTCACCACTTTGGCGTCGATGATTTCGACGCCATGACGAACGTCAGCAAGGCCTTGCGCGAAAAGCTCAAGGCTGTTGCTGAGGTCCGTGGTCCGGAAGTGGTCAGCGAGGACATCTCCAGCGACGGCACCCGTAAGTGGGTGGTGCGCGTGGCGTCCGGCAGCTGCGTCGAGACCGTTTACATTCCCCAGGGCAAACGCGGCACCTTGTGCGTTTCGTCCCAGGCAGGCTGTGCCCTGGATTGCAGTTTCTGCTCCACCGGCAAGCAAGGCTTCAATAGCAACCTCACCGCCGCCGAAGTCATTGGCCAGGTGTGGATTGCCAACAAATCCTTTGGCAGCGTCCCGGCGACCGTCGACCGTGCCATCACCAACGTGGTGATGATGGGCATGGGTGAGCCGCTGCTGAACTTCGACAACGTCGTTGCGGCCATGCACCTGATGATGGATGACCTGGGCTACGGCATTTCCAAGCGCCGTGTGACCCTGTCTACTTCGGGTGTGGTGCCGATGATCGATGAGCTGTCCAAGCACATCGACGTCTCCCTGGCGTTGTCCCTGCACGCACCGAATGACGCATTGCGTAACCAATTGGTGCCGATCAACAAGAAGTATCCGCTTAAGATGCTGCTCGAGTCTTGCCAGCGCTACATGTCGTCCCTGGGCGAAAAGCGCGTGCTGACCATCGAGTACACCTTGCTCAAAGACATCAATGACAAGGTCGAGCACGCGGTCGAGATGATCGAGTTGCTGAAGAACATTCCGTGCAAGATCAACCTGATTCCGTTCAACCCGTTCCCGCATTCCGGTTACGAGCGTCCGAGCAACAACGCCATTCGTCGGTTCCAGGATCAGCTTCATCACGCCGGTTTCAACGTCACTGTCCGCACCACTCGTGGTGAAGACATCGACGCGGCCTGTGGTCAATTGGTAGGGCAGGTGCTGGATCGCACCCGTCGCAGCGAACGTTATATCGCCGTGCGTGAACTCAACGCTGACAACGATATAGCGCAGAACGCCGCGAAATAATTAAGAGAGGATCTCTATGTCCCTGCGCTTTGCGCTGCTTTTGCTGTTGGCCAGCCTGTGTTCCGGCTGCGTGCTTTCGGGTGATTACAACCCGATGAAGACCAGCAAGGGCCGTGACGAAGCGCGTGATGCGTACGTGCAGCTCGGGATCGGCTATCTGCAGCAAGGCATGACCGAGCGGGCAAAAGTGCCGTTGAAAAAAGCACTGGAGCTGGATGACGCAGATCCGGACGCCAATGCGGCACTGGGCTTGGTATTCCAAGCCGAAATGGAGCCGGAACTGGCTGACCAGCACTTCCGCAAGGCGCTGTCTTCTCGTCCCACCGATGCGCGCATCCTCAATAACTACGGCAGTTTTCTTTTCGATCAGAAACGTTACAAGGAAGCCTACGAGCGCTTCGAACAGGCCGCTGCCGATACCCTGTATCCTGAGCGTTCGCGAGTGTTCGAAAACCTGGGTATGACTGCTTCAATGCTCGGCCTGCGTGATTTGGCCCAGCAGCAACTGGAAAAAGCCCTGCGCTTGAATCGTCAACAACCTCGCGCCTTGCTGGAAATGGCTGAGTTGTCTTACGAAGACAGGCATTATGTGCCCGCGCGTGACTATTACGATCGTTTTAGCCTGCTTGCCGAGCAAAATGCACGTAGTCTATTGCTCGGCGTTCGGCTTGCAAAAGTGTTCGAAGATCGCGACAAGGCCGCCAGTGCAGGCCTGCAATTAAAACGACTTTATCCCGGTACGCCGGAATATCAGCAATACCTGTCGGAGCAATGATGAAAGCGGCGCATCCTGAAGTTGTAGCAGCGAATCGCGTAAATCCCGGTGAGACCTTGCGCCAGGCCCGCGAAAGCAATGGCTGGTCGCTGGCCGAAGTGGCCCTCAAGCTCAACCTTACCGTCAATTCCCTGAGTAATCTGGAAGCCGGCGCTTTCGACAAGCTGCCTGGGCACACCTTTGCTCGCGGCTACATCCGTGCCTACGCCAAATTGCTCGGTATGGACCAGGCCGTTCTGGTCCAGCAGTTCGACCAATCCACCGGTACCGATTCCAAAGGAAGCAGTGTCCATAGCCTGGGTCGTATCGAAGAACCGGTCCGGGTTTCCCACACGATTTTGCGAATTGTCAGCCTGCTGTTGCTGGTTGCTGTGATTGGTGGTGGTTTTGTCTGGTGGCAGGACCAGACTTCACTGCGCACCAAAGACCTGGTTAGCCTGAGTCCGGAACACGTCGAAGTCGAAGGCGCTGACGGCACCACCCAGATCCATCCGCTGGACGAGCCGGAAGATCAGGCCGTTGCCGAAGGTCAGGCTGAAGGTACAACCGCCCTGGCATTGCCACAGGCCGAAACCTCGACAGAAGCACCGGCCGCAGCTCCAGAAGCGGCACCTGCCGTAGCGCCGACGGCTCCTGCTCCGGCAGCACCGACGCATAGCGCTGCTCCAGTTGTTGCTACCCCTGCGACCCCGGCTCCAGCTGCTCCTGCCGTTCCAGCCCCGGCTGTGACTGCACCGGTTGCTCCGACTGCTCCCGCACCGGCTGTGCCAGCTGCTCCGGTTGCCGGCCAAGGCCAGGTTCAACTGCAATTTACTGCCGATTGCTGGACACAAGTCACAGACGGCACCGGCAAGGTGCTGTTGAGCGGCCTCAAGCGCAAGGGCGACAGCGTTTCCGTCAGCGGCAAGCCGCCGTTCGCCGTTCGCCTGGGCTACGCCCGTGGCGCGCAGGTCAGTTACAACGGTCAGGCAGTCGATGTTGCTCCGTTCACCAGTGGCGAGACTGCTCGCCTGAAGTTGGGTCAATAGTCATGCACGGCGAATCTCCAATCAAACGTCGCGAATCGCGCAAGATCTGGGTCGGCAACGTACCGGTGGGCGGCGATGCGCCTATCGCTGTGCAGAGCATGACCAACAGCGACACCAATGATGTCGCAGCCACCGTCGCCCAGATCAATCGTCTGGAAGCGGCCGGCGTCGATATCGTGCGGGTTTCCGTCCCGGACATGGACGCTGCCGAAGCGTTCGGCAAGATCAAGCAACTGGTCAAGGTGCCGCTGGTTGCCGATATCCATTTCGACTACCGCATTGCATTGCGCGTAGCCGAGTTGGGCGTGGACTGCCTGCGGATCAACCCAGGCAATATCGGTCGTGAAGATCGCGTGCGAGCTGTAGTCGACGCTGCCCGTGACCGCGGTATTCCGATTCGCATCGGTGTCAACGCCGGTTCCCTGGAAAAAGACCTGCAGAAGAAATACGGCGAGCCGACGCCTGCCGCGCTGGTCGAGTCCGCGTTGCGCCACGTCGAGCACCTTGAACGCCTGAACTTCCAGGACTTCAAGGTCAGCGTGAAAGCCTCGGATGTGTTCATGGCCGTCGAAGCGTACCGCTTGCTGGCCAAGGAAATCGTCCAGCCGCTGCACCTTGGCATCACCGAAGCTGGTGGTTTGCGTTCCGGCACAGTGAAATCTGCCGTGGGCCTCGGTATGCTGCTCGCCGAAGGGATTGGCGATACTATCCGCATCTCGTTGGCGGCCGACCCGGTCGAGGAAGTGAAAGTCGGCTACGACATTCTCAAGTCCCTGCACCTGCGTTCCCGTGGCATCAACTTCATCGCCTGCCCGAGCTGCTCGCGGCAGAACTTCGATGTGGTCAAGACCATGAACGAGCTGGAAGGGCGCCTCGAAGACCTGCTGGTGCCGCTGGATGTTGCGGTGATCGGTTGCGTGGTCAACGGCCCGGGCGAAGCCAAGGAAGCCCATATCGGCTTGACCGGCGGCACGCCAAACCTGATTTACATCGACGGCAAGCCGTCGCAGAAACTGACGAATGACAATCTGGTGGATGAGCTCGAACGCTTGATCCGCCAGAAAGCGGCCGAAAAGGTCGAAGCTGACGCTGCCGTCATTGCGCGCGGTTGAGACTGACTGAAGAGCCGAACGAATTTAAGGATTTATTGTGAGCAAGTCTCTGCAAGCCATTCGTGGCATGAACGACATCCTGCCCGAACAGACTCCCCTGTGGCGTCATTTCGAGGGCACCGTTTCGCGTCTGCTGGATAACTACGGTTACAAGCAGATCCGCATGCCGATCGTCGAGTTCACCGAGCTGTTCAAGCGCTCCATCGGTGAAGTGACCGACATCGTCGAAAAAGAGATGTACACCTTCGACGACCGTAACGGTGATTCCCTGACCCTGCGCCCTGAAGGCACGGCTGCCTGCGTGCGTGCGGTGCTTGAGCACGGCATCACCGGCGGTGGCCAGGTGCAGAAACTCTGGTACATCGGCCCGATGTTCCGTCACGAGCGTCCGCAGAAAGGCCGTTATCGCCAGTTCCACCAGATCGGTGTCGAAGTGTTCAACCTCGACGGTCCGGACATCGACGCCGAGCTGATCGTGCTGACCTGGCGCCTGTGGGGCGAGTTGGGTATCCGCGATGCGGTCAAGCTCGAACTCAACAGCCTGGGCACCAGCGAATCCCGTGGTCGTTATCGCGAAGCTCTGGTCGAGTTCCTGTCCGGGCATCTGGACAAGCTGGACGAAGACAGCCAGCGCCGCCTGAAAACCAACCCGTTGCGGGTACTGGACACCAAGAACGCCGACACACAAGCGATCCTGGTCGACGCGCCGAAGATGGCTGACTACCTCGACGATGAATCCCGCGTGCACTTCGAGGGCCTCAAGGCTCGCCTGGACGCCGCCGGCATTCCTTATGTGATCAACCCGAAGCTGGTGCGCGGGCTCGATTACTACAGCAAGACCGTTTTCGAATGGGTCACCGACAAACTGGGCGCCCAGGGCACCGTGTGTGCCGGTGGTCGTTACGACGGCCTGGTCGAGCAGATGGGTGGCAAGCCCACCGCTGGCGTCGGTTTCGCCATGGGTATCGAGCGTCTGGTTCTGCTGCTGGAAACCCTGGAGCAGATCCCGGAAGAGATCTCCCGTCAGGTCGACGTTTACCTCTGTGCCTTCGGTGAAGCTGCCGAACTCGCCGGCCTGACCCTGGCGGAGCGCGTTCGTGATCAGTTGCCCAACCTGCGCCTGCAAGTGAATGCCGGCGCCGGCAGTTTCAAAAGCCAGTTCAAGAAAGCTGACAAGAGCGGCGCGCTGTATGCGCTGATCCTCGGTGACGACGAAATGGCCCAGCAAGTGGTAGGTTTCAAACCCCTGCGTGGCCAGGGCGAACAACAAAGCATTGCCTGGGATGCGCTTGCCGCTCACCTGGCCACCTGCGTCGTGCAGGGTTGAAGCTGTCTTAAACAGCCGATTTAGTGATTAAGGAGTATTGGGGTGTCGAGTACCGAAGACGAACAGCTGGCGGATTTGAAGGACTGGTGGTCACGCAACGGCAAGCCCCTGGTCACTGGCGGCCTGTTGGCGCTGGTTATCGTGTTCGGCTGGCAAGCCTTTCACAAGTATCAGAACAACCAGTCGCAAGGCGCCTCGGTGCTCTATCAGCAACTGCTGGAGACCACGCTGACGCCGGATGGCAAGCCTGATGCGGCCCGTGTTTCCGACCTGGCCGGCAAGCTCAACAGTGAGTTCGGCGGCAGTGCCTATGCGCAATACGGCAGCCTGTTCGTAGCGAAAGTCGCTGTCGACAGTGGCAAGCTGGATGACGCAGTTACCGAGCTGAAAGCCATCGTCGCCAAACCTGCCAACCCGGCACTGGGCGAAATCGCCCGTCAGCGCCTGGCGCAGGTACTGGGCGCGCAGAACAAGGCCGATGAAGCCCTGAAACTGCTTGAAGGCGATGCCGACAAAGCGTTCCTGGCCACTCGCGAAGAACTTAAGGGCGACCTGCTGGTGCAGTTGGGTCGTACCGATGAAGCACACGCGGCGTATCAAAAAGCCAAGGCGGCACTGTCGGATGAAGCGGCGGTCGGTGGCCTACAAATCAAGCTGGACGATCTGGCCAAAGGGGATGCGTGACGTGATCCGTTGGAAACATGCAGCATTGCTGGCTCTGGCCGTTTTGGCCGCGGGTTGCAGCAGCAACAGCAAAAAAGAACTGCCGCCGGCCGAGTTGACCGACTTCAAAGAAGAAGTGGTTTTGCAAAAGCAGTGGAGCCGTTCGATCGGTGACGGTCAGGGCGATAGCTACAACATGCTGGTTCCGGCAATCGATGGCGATACCATCTATGCCGCCGACGTGACCGGTGTGGTGATGGCGATGGATCGCAGCAACGGCGACGTGAAATGGAAGAAAGATCTCGAACTGCCTGTTTCCGGCGCCGTTGGCGTGGGTTACGGTCTGCTGACGATCGGTACGATCAAGGGTGAAATCGTTGCCCTGGACACCATCAACGGCGAAGAGAAATGGCGCGCTCGCGTGTCCAGCGAAGTCCTCGCACCACCGGCCAACAATGGTGATGTGGTGGTGGTTCAGACTCAGGACGACCGTCTGATCGGTCTGGATGCCGCGACCGGCAACCAGCGCTGGTTGTATGACAGCACGCCTGCGGTCCTGACCCTGCGCGGTACCAGCGCACCGATCGTTACCAACCGCCTCGCTGTGGCTGGTTTTTCGACCGGTAAAGTGGTCGCTCTCGACATTTCCAACGGCGTGCCGGTGTGGGAGCAGCGTGTAGCAATCCCGCAAGGTCGTTCGGAACTGGAGCGCGTGGTCGACATCGACGGTGGCTTGCTGCTGTCCGGCGAAACGATTTACGTCGCCAGCTACCAGGGTCGCGTAGCGGCACTGGACCTGCAAAGCGGTCGTCAGCTCTGGCAGCGTGATGCTTCCAGCTATGCCGGTGTCGCCCAGGGTTTCGGCAGCGTCTACGTGAGCCTGTCTTCGGGCACCGTTGAAGGCGTCGACGAGCGTTCTACCTCAGCCTTGTGGAGCAACGATGCTTTGGCCCGCCGTGAACTGTCGGCTCCGGAAGTGTTCTCCAGCTACGTTGCAGTCGGTGACCTGGAAGGTTACCTGCACCTGCTGAGCCAGGTGGACGGTCGTTTCGTCGGCCGCGAGCGCATCGACAGCGACGGCCTGCGTGCCCGTCCGCTGGTGGTGGGTGACACGATTTATGTATATGGCAACAGCGGCAAACTGGAAGCCCTGACCATTAAGTAAAGGTTTGACTATGCTTGGGGTTAACCCCCCAGGCTGCTTCACTTGTGGGTATGAAATGTGGGAGCGAGCCTGCTCGCGATGGACGTCAACGATAACGTTTGCGGCCTGAATGAATGCGGTGCCTTTGCGTTTATCGCGAGCAGGCTCGCTCCCACAAAAACAGCCACGGTGATGCCCCGAGCACCAGCCGCTGCCTCGCAGCGGCTTTTGTATTTTCTGAAATAACGAAGTGGAGAGCCGCATGGTTCCCGTAATCGCCCTGGTGGGCCGACCGAACGTCGGCAAGTCCACCTTGTTCAACCGCCTGACCAGGACTCGCGACGCCATCGTCGGCGACTTGTCCGGTCTGACCCGTGATCGCCAATACGGTGAGGCCAAGTGGCAAGGGCGTTCCTACATTCTGGTCGACACCGGCGGTATCTCCGGTGACGAGCACGGTATGGACGAAAAAATGGCCGAGCAGTCGCTGCTGGCCATTGAAGAAGCGGATGTTGTGTTGTTCCTGGTAGATGCCAAGGCCGGTTTCACCGCCGCCGACCAGATGATCGCCGAGCATTTGCGCAAACGTAACAAGCGTTCCTACGTGGTGGCCAACAAAGTCGACAACATCGACCCTGAAATGGCCCGCGCCGAATTCGCTCCGTTGGGCATGGGCCACGCGATTCCGATCGCCGGTGCTCACGGCCGTGGCATCACCCAGATGCTGGAAATCGCCCTGAGCGACTTCCCGAAAGACGAAGAAGAGCCGGAAGAAGGCGAGGAAGAGATCGTTGCCGAAGGCGAGGAAGCCAAGCGCATTCCTGGCCCGAGCGAAAAAGACGGGATCAAGATCGCCATCATCGGCCGTCCGAACGTTGGCAAGTCGACCCTGGTCAACCGCATGCTCGGTGAAGACCGGGTTATCGTCTACGACCAACCCGGCACCACCCGCGACAGTATCTACATCCCGTTCGAACGGAATGAAGAGAAGTACACGCTGATCGACACCGCCGGTGTGCGCAAGCGCGGCAAGATCCACGAAGAAGTTGAAAAGTTCTCCGTGGTTAAAACCCTGCAAGCGATCAAAGACGCCAACGTGGTGATCTTCGTGATGGACGCCCGCGAAGGTGTGGTGGATCACGATCTCAACCTGCTGGGCTTCGCCATTGAGTCGGGTCGTGCACTGGTTATCGCGATCAACAAGTGGGACGGCATGACGCCGAGCGAGCGCGACTTCGTGAAGGTCGAGCTGCAGCGTCGCCTGTTCTTCGTTGACTACGCCGACATCCACTTCATCTCGGCGCTGCACGGCACTGGCGTGGGCAACCTCTACGCTTCCGTACAGAACTCGTTCAAGTCCGCGGTCACCCGCTGGCCAACCAACCGCCTCACCCAGATCCTGGAAGATGCGGTTGGCGAGCACGCGCCACCGATGGTCAACAACCGCCGGATCAAGCTGCGTTATGCCCACTTGGGTGGTGCTAACCCGCCGATCATCGTGATTCACGGTAACCAGATCGAGAAAGTGCCGAAGTCGTACGTTCGTTATCTGGAAAACACTTACCGTCGTGTGCTCAAGCTGGTCGGTACGCCGATCCGCATCGAGTTCAAGGGCGGCGAGAACCCGTACGAAGGCAACAAGAACTCGCTGACGGACCGTCAGGTCAACAAGAAGCGTCGCTTGATGTCGCACAACAAGAAGGCCGACAAGAAGCGCCGCGACAAGCGTTGATTCCTGAAGGCCGTCGTCCGCTCTTGTAGGAGCTGCCGCAGGCTGCGATCTTTTGATCTTAAAAAAAACAAGATCAAAAGATCGCAGCCTGCGGCAGCTCCTACAGGGCTCGGTCATAAAAAGGGTGCTCACCAGAGCGCCCTTTTTTTATGGGCGCCGGATGGGCTATCCTCGGGCTCTCCCGCGCCGACGTAGAGCCGGGTGTAGAGCAGGGAATCACCAATGATCAGCAGTAAGCTGCCGAATGTCGGCATCACTATCTTCACTCAGATGTCTCAACTCGCGGCGCAGACCGGGGCAATCAACCTGTCCCAGGGTTTCCCCGATTTCGATGCCCCGCAGGCCCTGTGCGATGCGGTTGGCCGGCATATTGCCAGTGGCCACAACCAGTATTCACCGATGACCGGCCTGCCGGCGCTGCGTCAGCAGATTTCTGCGAAGATCGCGCGCAGCTATGGCGTCAACGTGGATGCCGATCATGAAGTGACGGTCACTCCTGGCGCCACTCAAGCGATCTTCTGTGCGATTCAGGCGGTTATCCACAACGGCGACGAAGTGATCGTGTTCGATCCTTGCTACGACAGTTACGAGCCCTCGGTGGAACTGGCCGGTGGTCGTTGCGTGCATGTGCAACTTGGGCTGAATGACTTCTCCATCGACTTCCAAAAGTTGGCTGACGCGATCACGCCGCGCACGCGGATGATTGTGCTCAATACGCCGCACAACCCAAGCGGTGCGCTGATCAGCCGTGCCGAGCTGGATCAGTTGGCGGATTTGATCCGCGATCGCGACATTTACATCGTCAGCGATGAAGTCTACGAACACCTGGTGTTCGACGGTGTGCCTCACGTCAGCGTGCTGAATCACGAAGAACTGTACCAGCGCGCGTTCGTGGTCAGCTCCTTCGGCAAGACTTACCACGTCACCGGCTGGAAAACCGGCTATGTGGTCGCGCCGCCAGCCCTGACGGCGGAGCTGCGCAAGGTGCATCAATACGTCAGCTTCTGCGGCGTGACGCCGCTGCAATATGCTCTGGCTGATTTCATGGCCGAGCATCCGGAACACATCGATGAGCTGCCGGGTTTCTATCAGGCCAAGCGCGATCTTTTTTGCGATCTGCTAGCGCCTTCGCGTTTCAGTTTTACCCGGGTGACCGGCACGTATTTCCAGTTGGTCGATTATTCGCAGATCCGTCCGGACCTTAATGACGTGGAAATGGCGTTGTGGATGACCCGCGAACACGGCGTGGCAAGCATCCCGATCTCGGTGTTCTACCAGACGCCTCCCGAGGGCCAGCGCCTGGTGCGGCTGTGTTTTGCCAAACGCGAGGAGACGCTGCGTGAAGCAGCGGAAAAGCTATGCGTGATCTGAGTGCGCTGCCGAACCTGACCGTTGCGCTGATCCAGACCTCGCTGGCCTGGCATGACCGTCAGGCCAATCTGGAGCATTTCGAACCGTTGCTGGAACAGGCTCGGGGCGCTGATCTGATTATCCTGCCGGAGATGTTCACCACTGGATTTTCCATGGAGTCCGAGACCCTCGCCGAGCCGGAAAACGGTCCCACCAGCAAATGGCTGCGGGCTCAGGCAGCGAAGCTTGATGCGGTGATTACCGGCAGCGTCATCGTCCAGGCCGCCGACGGCAGCCATCGCAATCGTCTGTTGTGGGTTCGACCGGATGGCGAGGTGTTGCACTACGACAAGCGCCATCTGTTCCGCATGGCCGGCGAACACAATCACTACACCCCCGGCGAGCGTCAGGTGCAGTTCGAACTCAAGGGCTGGCGCGTGCGGCCGTTGATTTGTTACGACCTGCGCTTTCCGGTGTGGAGTCGCGACGCCCAGGACACTGATTTACTGCTGTACACGGCAAACTGGCCGGGTGCACGGCGTCAGCACTGGAACCGCTTGCTGCCGGCTCGGGCGATTGAAAACCTCTGCTATGTGGCGGCGGTGAATCGCATCGGTACTGACGGTAAAGGCTTTGCGTATACCGGTGACAGTCAGGTGCTGGATTTTCAGGGTGAAACGTTGCTCAGTGCGGGGGAGGCGGACGGGGTGTTCAAGGTAGTGCTGGATGCGGCGGAATTGGCGGCGTACCGCACAAGATTTCCGGCGAACCTGGATGCCGATACCTTCGAGTTCACCTGAGATTTTCGCTGCCTGACATGGCCTCATCGCGGGCAAGCCCGCTCCCACAGGGTATCTGGGTGTACATAAAATTTGTGTTCACAACGGTCAACTGTGGGAGCGGGCTTGCCCGCGATGGGGCCAGAACAGGCAACGCATAACCCGCAGACAAACAAAAAGGCCCCGGGATTCGCATCCCGGGGCCTTTTGTATTTCAGCGATGGCTTACGCCGCTTTCGCTTCCGGCTGGCTCAGCGAGCGGTTCAGTGCGCTGAACAGCGCCTTGAAGCTGGCCGTGGTGATGTTTTCATCGATACCCACGCCGTGCACCGCACGTTCACCGTTCACACGCAGTTCAATGTAGGCCGCCGCCTTGGCATTGGTGCCCGCGCCGATGGCGTGTTCGTTGTAGTCCATGATTTCCACCGGGATCGGCAGGCCGGCCACCAGGGCCTCCAACGCGCCGTTGCCCTTGCCACGCCAGTGCAGGTTGGTTTCGCCCTGACCCTTGCTCGCCACTTCAACTTCGACGGCGCTGTTGCCGTTTTCTTCCTGCAGGCGATGGCTGACCAGCGCGTACGGGGTATTGGCCTGCAGGTACTCGCTGATCAACAGCGAGTGAATCTGCTTGGCGGTCATTTCCAGGCCCAGGCGATCGGTTTCGCGCTGCACGACCTGGCTGAATTCGATCTGCATGCGACGCGGCAAGCTGATGCCGTATTCCTGTTCCAACAGGTAGGCGATACCGCCCTTGCCCGACTGGCTGTTGACGCGAATCACTGCCTCGTAGCTGCGGCCGATGTCGGCCGGGTCGATCGGCAAGTACGGCACTTCCCACAAGGCATCGGATTCCTGCTGGGCGAAGCCCTTGCGGATCGCATCCTGGTGGGAGCCGGAGAACGCGGTGTGCACCAGGTCGCCGACGTACGGGTGACGCGGGTGAACCTGGATCTGGTTGCACTCTTCGACGACTTTGCGCACGCCGTCGATGTCGGAAAAGTCCAGTTGAGGGTCGAGACCCTGGGTGTACATGTTCAGCGCCACGGTCACCAGGTCGACGTTACCGGTACGCTCGCCGTTGCCGAACAGGCAGCCTTCGACACGGTCCGCGCCAGCCATCAGGCCCAGCTCGGTGGCGGCCACGCCAGTGCCACGGTCGTTGTGGGTGTGCAGGCTGATGATCACGCTGTCACGACGGTTGATGTGACGGCCGAACCATTCGATCTGGTCGGCATAGATGTTCGGGGTCGCGCATTCCACGGTGGCCGGCAGGTTCAGAATCATCTTGTGCTCAGGCGTCGGGTTCCAGACCTCGATCACCGCGTCACAGACTTCCTTGGCGAATTCCAGCTCGGTAGCGCTGAAGGTTTCCGGCGAATATTCGAAGGTCCACTCGGTTTCAGGCTGCTGGGCCGCATATTTGACGAACAGCTTGGCTGCGCTGACAGCGATTTCCTTGATCCCGTCTTTGTCCTGGTTGAAGACAATGCGGCGGAAGGAAGGGGAGGTCGCGTTGTACAGGTGAACGATGGCTTTCTTCGCCCCGCGCAGGGATTCGAAAGTGCGCTCGATCAGGTCTTCACGGCCCTGGGTCAGCACCTGGATGGTGGTGTCGTCCGGGATGTGGCCGTCTTCGATCAGGGTGCGCACGAAGTCGAAGTCGGTTTGCGACGCGGCCGGGAACGAGGCTTCGATTTCTTTCACGCCGACCTGCACCAGGGTTTTCCAGAAGCGCAGCTTCTTGACGGCGTCCATCGGTTCGATCAGCGACTGGTTGCCATCACGCAGGTCGGAGCTGCACCAGATCGGCGCGGTGGTGATGGTTTTCGACGGCCAGGTACGGTCCGGGATATCGATGGTCGGGAACGCGCGGTATTTTGAAGACGGGTCTTTGAGCATGCTCATCGGGATAATCCTTATTGTGTGGGCCGAAAAAAGGCGGCCTGCCGGTGGATCAAAATGTTCTGGGGTGGAGCGTAAGACGAGGCGCTGCGATTCAGCCCGGCAGTCGTGCGCTGACTAGGCACAAACTGCGGTGCTGGCGAAGCTGAATGAGGGTGTGAGAGGTTTTCATGCCTTCAACCCTAACCGCGAGGGGGAAGGATGGCAAGCAGTCGAAAAAAATTGAGAGGAATACTCGTGACGCCGTATTTATCGAGATTTTATTGCTCTGGTTCATGGCGATCGTTCGGTTGTTTGCGCAAGGTTTGAGCGATGCGCAATCGAGGGTTTCGGCGCCGGACGGTGTCAGTGAAGCTATTCTTAAAGCCTCGATTGGCAAGCAGGAGTCGGTGATGAACGAGTCCGATTGGAAGCTCTATTGCGTGTTGCGCCCGTTGGCCCGTGAGCGGATGTGCGTGCGGATTCTGGCGGATGTGGAAAAAACGGTGCTGGACAAGAGCATTGCGCCCTACGAACGGATTGATGCCAGCGAGGAAACACTCAAGGCGGGGCAGAAGGAGCTGTATTGGGCGTTTGGCGTGTTCAGGTTTTCACGTCACGAAGCGCGTTCGCATCTGCTCGGGTTGTGTGCCCGGGAGTTGATCTCGGGTGAGGAATTGATGGGTTTCTCGCAGGAAACTCAGGAGTGGATCAAGCATTGCCTGGCGGATCGCGAGGTGCATGGGATTGAGGATTTGGAGGCGGAGTAAGTGCCTGTGCAATCGCCATCGCGGGCAAGCCCGCTCCCACAGTTGGCGATGGTGTTCATAACATTTATGTACGTCGCCGAACCTGTGGGAGCGGGCTTGCCCGCGATGGGGGAATCCGCTTCACCCAATAACTAAGGCTGAAACGCCCCGATAAAAATCGCCGGATCCACCCGCGCGTCATTCAGGCTGACATTCCAGTGCATATGAGGCCCGGTCGCCCGGCCGGTCGCGCCGACCTTGCCCACCACACCACCGCGAGCCAATTGCTGCCCGACCTTCACGTCGATTTTCGACATATGGCAAAACATGCTGATAAAGCCCTGGCCGTGATCGACAAACACCGTGTTGCCATTGAAGAAGTAGTTGCCGATCAGGATTACTTTGCCGGCGGCCGGGGTCTTGATTGGTGTGCCAGCGCCCACGGCGAAATCCAGGCCGGAGTGAGGATTGCGTTCTTCACCGTTGAAGAAGCGGCGCACACCGAACTTGCTCGACAGCGGGCCGTTGACCGGTTTGTCCAGCAACAGGTTGCTCGGGGTGTTCGGGCTGAAGGTGCGATAAGCGGCAATCTGTTCGGCCAGTTCACGCTCGATGCGCTTGAGGTTGTCCGGGTCCGGATTGACTTGCTGGGTGTTCTTCAGGGTAATGCGTTGTTCCGGATACTTCTTGTTGCCGACGGTGAAACTCAGGTTGCGGCCGCCGCTGCTAATGGACTGGGCACCCGGTTTGACCGTCAGCGGTACGCCGACAATCGCCAGCCAGTTGTTCTGCTCCTTGACCACCAACACCGGTTTGCCCTGATAACTGGCCTTCGGCGCTTGCGCGGAAGCGCCCAGGTCGACGACGGCCACGCCGCCCGGCACCGGTTTATTCAACAGGCGGGTGATGTAGCTGTCGGCATGGGCGTTGAAAGTCAGGCACAGCAACAGCAGCGAAGCGAAAAAACGCGGCATGGATCAATCCAGTAAAGAAAGGGTGACAGGCGTCAGGTGATTGTCTTCGACCCGTACTTGCAGCTCGCCTTCGCCGAGTTTGGCTTTCAGGCGCTGGCCGGTATGAGTCTGCGCGGCGTTGCGGATCGCGTTGCCGCGCTCATCGAGCAAAATGCTGTAGCCACGGCCGAGGGTCGCCAGCGGGCTGACTACGTGCAACGTCTGCATCTGGCTTTGCAGTTGCAAGCGACGGCTTTTCAGTCCTTCGCGGATGGCGCGGGGCAGGCGTTCGGCGAGGCTGTCGAGGCGTTGGCGCAGCATCGCCAGTTGCCGACCGGGATGTTGCCCGGCCAAACGCGTCTCCAATCGGATCAATCGTTCGCGGCGGGTATTGAGACTGCGCTCGAAGGCGCGGCGCATGCGCATGTCCAGATCATCCAGACGCTGCGCTTGCTGGCGCAGGCGTTCGCCGGGATGGCGCAGGCGACGGGAGATGCCTTCCAGACGTAGCCGATCACGCATCAGGCGGTCGCGCATGCGCATCACCAAGCGGCGATGCAAGCTTTCGACCCGGCGCACCAGGTCGCTGGAATCCGGCGCGAGCAGTTCGGCAGCGGCGGACGGTGTCGGCGCGCGAACGTCGGCCACGAAATCGCTGATCGACACATCCGTTTCATGGCCGACGGCGCTGACGATCGGCGTCACGCACGCATCCACAGCGCGGGCCACGGCTTCTTCGTTGAAGCACCAGAGATCTTCCAGAGAGCCGCCGCCACGGGCCAGGATCAGCGCGTCGAAACCACGGGCATCCGCCAGTTTCAGGGCGCGGACAATTTGCGCGGTAGCTTCACGGCCTTGCACGGCGGTGGGGATCAGCGTCAGTTGAATCTGCGGCGCACGGCGGCGGAACACGCTGATGATGTCGCGGATCACCGCGCCGGTCGGCGAACTGATGATGCCAATGCGTTGCGGATGGGCCGGCAAGGGCACTTTGCGCTCGGCGCTGAACAGGCCTTCGGCGCTGAGTTTTTCCTTCAAGGCATCGAAGGCCAGACGCAAGGCGCCATCACCGGCCGGCTCCACGGTGTCGAGGATCAACTGGTAATCGCCGCGCCCTTCGAACAGCGAGACCTTGCCGCGCACCTTGACTGCCAGACCGTCCTTCAGCGCCTGGCGGACTCGCGCGGCGTTCTGCCGGAACAGTGCGCAACGTACTTGGGCGCCGCTGTCCTTGAGGGTGAAGTACACGTGGCCGGACGCCGGGCGGGCGAGGTTGGAGATTTCGCCCTCGACCCAAATGTTGCTGAACACGTCTTCGAGCAACACCCGCGCACGGCCGTTGAGCTGGCTGACGGTCAGGACTTCGCGGTCGAGGCCGAGTCTTGCAAAGGGATCTTTAATCATGGGGCGCATGATAAAGGCATTCTCCAGCTGAATGCACGATCCCTTGTAGGAGCTGCCGAAGGCTGCGATCTTTTGATGTTCAAAGGGCAAGATCAAAAGATCGCAGCCTGCGGCAGCTCCTACAGGGATTGGGTGAAATGTTCGATTTGTTGGGTCAATGGAATTTTGGTGGGGTGGGCTGGCTGGTGATCGGGGCGGGGATCGCCCTGGCGTATATCGTGTTTGGCATTGCCGGTTTCGGCACGGCCTTGGTGGCCGGGCCGATTCTTATTCTGTTCATGCCGTTGTCGAAAATCGTACCGCTGCTGGTGTTGCTGGATTTCGTCGCGGCGTTCGGCAATCTGTTGCCCTCACGGCGCGATGTGGCCAAGCCGGAGTTGCTACGGTTGCTGCCCTGCATGGCGGTGGGTTGTACCTTGGGCGTGATTTTCCTGCTGAACCTGAAATCCGATCTGTTGCTGTTGTTGATGGGGCTGTTTATCAGCGCCTATGCGATTTACAGCTTGTGGATAAAAGTCCGGCCGGAGCAGTTGTCCGCAGCCTGGGCGGTGCCGATGGGGACAGTGGGTGGGATGTTCGGTGCGTTGTTTGGCAGTGGTGGGTTTTTGTATGCGATCTATCTGAACAGTCGTCTGCCAAAAGATGAGGCGAGGGCGACGCAAAGTGCGTTGATCAGCTGCAGCACGGTGGTGCGCTTGAGCTTGTTTGCGATAGCGGGCGTGTATGCCGAGTTGCCCTTGCTGGTGTTGGCGCTGTGCTTGTTGCCGGCGATGGCGCTGGGGCTGTGGGTCGGTCGGCGGCTGACGATGCGTTTGTCCCGGGAAGCGTTTGTGCGATTGGTGACGTGGTTGGTGTTGGCTAGCGGGATTGCCCTGATTGGCCGCTATCTGAGCGCTTGATCACCATCCCTGTGGCGAGGGAGCTTGCTCCCGATGGGTCGCGTAGCGACCCCAAAAGGATTGATGCCGGATTTCAGAAAAAAATGGCTGACAGGTGATTGGGCTGCTGCGCAGCCCAGCGGGAGCAAGCTCCCTCGCCACAAAGATTTTTTGCGCTTGGATCAGTCGTTGTACTGGCTCAACAACCGTTCCATCCGCGCACTGAGGCGGCGTTTGATTTCGGTTTCGATGTGCGGCGCGAAGTCGTCGATCACGTCTTGCATGATCAATTGCGCTGCGGCGCGCAGTTCGTTGTCGAGGTACAGCAGGGCGTCGGCGTTTTTGCTGGCGCTCGGTGCCGGTGCCGGTTCGGCAGCAGGCTTGGGGGGGGGCGGTGCGACAGTCGGCGCAGGTTCGCTGACGGTATCGAACAGCATTGGAATCTGTTCCTGGTCACCGTCCTCGACCGTGTCGGTCAGCAGCGGTGGTTGCAGGTTGTCATCGCCGAGCAATTGGCGGATCGACTCAAGGTCGTCCAGCAGGTGCGCGGAATCTTGCAGCGGTTTTGGAGTGTCCATCGGAATGCTCAGAGTCGCTGTAAACGGTGATCTTGCAGAGGATAGCCCTGTTCGCGGTAGAAACGGAAACTCTCCCGCGCGGCCTGGCGTATCACCGGATCTTCGACCACCACTTCCGCCACGCGGGCAAAGCGTTGGGCAAAGGCCGGCACTTTCAGGTCGAGGTTGACCAGCAGGTCCTGATGCTGACCGCAGTCATCGCCTAAACCCAGCACGATCAGGCTGTCCGGTTCGCTTTCAGCAGGACCGTGGGGCACGAAGCTTTCACCTTTGAAGGTCCACAGGCGCGCATCGAGATCGTCGCGTTGAGCCGCATCACTGCAATGCAGGTAGACGCGGTGGCCCATGCGCCAGGCTTTCTCGGTGAGCTTGCAAGCAAAATCCAGACGTGCCGAAGGATCGGCGCTGGGCAGGATATAGAAGTCGACTTTGGTCATTGCGGTTCCTGAGCCTTTGGCGGCGTTACTCGAAAGCGACGCCGCCAAAGGTCATTGGTTTCAGGCTTTGGCGCGGTCCAGCAGGTATTGGGTCAGCAGTGGAACCGGACGGCCAGTGGCGCCCTTGTCCTTGCCACCGCTGGTCCAGGCAGTGCCTGCGATGTCCAGGTGCGCCCAGTTCAGGTTCTTGGTGAAGCGCGACAGGAAGCAGGCAGCGGTGATGGTGCCGGCTTTCGGGCCGCCGATGTTGGCGATGTCGGCGAACGGGCTGTCCAGTTGCTCCTGGTATTCGTCGAACAGCGGCAGTTGCCAGGCGCGGTCGTCGGCAGCTTTACCGGCACTCAGCAGTTGGCCGATCAGTTCATCGTTGTTGCCCAGCAGGCCCGAGGTGTGGGAGCCCAGTGCAACCACGCAGGCGCCGGTCAGAGTCGCGATGTCGATGACCGCTTGCGGTTTGAAGCGCTCGGAGTAGGTCAGGGCGTCGCACAGCACCAGACGGCCTTCGGCGTCGGTGTTGAGGATTTCCACGGTCTGGCCGCTCATGGTGGTGACGATGTCGCCCGGGCGCGAAGCGTTGCCGCTCGGCATGTTCTCGGCGCAGGCCAGAATGCACACCAGGTTGATCGGCAGCTTCAATTCCAGCACGGCACGCAAGGTGCCGAATACGCTGGCAGCGCCGCCCATGTCGTACTTCATTTCATCCATGCCGGCGCCCGGTTTCAGGCTGATGCCGCCGGTGTCGAAGGTGATGCCTTTACCGACCAGCGCGTATGGCTTCTCGGATTTCTTGCCGCCGTTGTATTGCATGACGATCAGGCGCGGAGGCTGGGCGCTGCCCTGGCCAACGGCGTAGAACGAGCCCATGCCCAGCGCCTTGATTTTCTTCTCGTCGAGGACTTCGACTTTCAGGTCCTTGAACTCTTTGCCGAGGTCTTTCGCCTGCTCACCGAGGAAAGTCGGGTGGCAGATGTTCGGCGGCAGGTTGCCCAGGTTGCGGGTGAAGGCCATGCCATTGGCGATCGCGGTCGCGTGGTTCACGGCGCGCTGCACTTCAGCCTGGGCGGCCTTGATGGTCAGCAGGGTGATTTTCTTCAGGGCGCGCGGCTCGGCTTTCTGGCTCTTGAACTGATCGAACTGGTATTCGCCATCGACCAGGGTTTCGGCCAGCAGACGGGTCTTGCCGTAGCTGTCACGACCCTTGAC
This sequence comes from Pseudomonas sp. GL-RE-29, assembly GCF_019947275.1. NCBI lineage: Bacteria > Pseudomonadati > Pseudomonadota > Gammaproteobacteria > Pseudomonadales > Pseudomonadaceae > Pseudomonas > Pseudomonas sp. GL-RE-29. The sequence goes on along the minus strand of NZ_JAGYGD010000039.1, from coordinate 25,181 downwards.
CACCACTTCGTCCAGCGCCAGAACAGCATCGCTGCCGGCCAAGCCTTTCAGCGTGTTGAGCACGCCGGCGATGATTTTGCGGAACGGGCGGTCGCCCAGTTCTTCATCCTTGCCCACGCCGACCAACAGCACGCGTTCGGCTTTCAGGTTCGGCAGGCTGTGCAGCAACAGGCTCTGGCCGACTTTGCCAGCCAGGTCACCGCGCTTGAGCACGGCGCTGATCGCACCGCCGCTGAGTTCGTCGAGTTGTTTGGCAGCGGCACCGAGCTTGCGGCCTTCGCTAACGGCGACGACCAGCGTGGCGGTCTTCAACGTTTCCGGGTTAACGCTTTTTACAACCAGTTCCATGTCCGGGTCCCTGAATTGATGGTCATCACGCAAGCGCTCGACAAGTTAAAGGCGTCGCTTGCTTATAAATAGGAAGGCGCCAGTACCTGCCGGCGACAAAGGCCGCAGTTTGAACCTCGCCGGCGGCGCCTGACAACCCTCGGTTGTACGATTGTAGGAGCGAGCCTGCTCGCGAGAAACCTGAGGCCACCGTGGGGTTTCAGACTTCCCGCGTTATCGTTGACGACCACCGCGAGCAAGCTTGCTCCTACACCCCCGCACCAATGCGCAGTGACAGGCGCACTCAATCACAGGATAATGCGCCATCTTTTTTCGGCGGCTCTGCCTTGCGGGCTGTCTGATGTGTTTGCTTGTTTGGCCGCCTTAGCCTGACAACCCTGGAGTGTCTGGTTTGATCGTCTTCCGTTATCTATCCCGCGAAGTCCTGTTGACCTTGAGCGCCGTCAGCGCCGTGCTGCTGGTCATCATCATGAGCGGGCGTTTCATCAAATACCTCGCCCAGGCGGCGTCGGGTCTGCTGGACCCGGGCTCGCTATTCCTGATCATGGGCTTCCGTCTGCCCGGTTTTCTTCAGCTGATCCTGCCGCTGGGGCTGTTTCTCGGGATCCTGCTGGCCTATGGCCGCTTGTACCTCGAAAGCGAAATGACTGTGCTGTCGGCCACCGGCATGAGCCAGCAACGCCTGTTCCGCATGACCCTGTTCCCGGCCACGCTGGTGGCACTGGTCGTGGCCTGGTTGAGCCTGAGCCTGGCACCACAAGGTGCCAATCAGTTTCAACTGCTGCTGAACAAGCAAGATGCCCTGACCGAGTTCGATACCCTGGAGCCCGGCCGCTTCCAGGCCCTGCGCGACGGAACACGGGTGACGTATACCGAACAGCTGTCGGATGACCGTGTCAATCTGGGTGGCGTGTTCATCTCGCAAAAGAACGTCAATTCCGACAAGAAGGATCGCGGGATCTCCGTGCTGGTGGCCGAGAAGGGCCGTCAGGAAATCCGCCCTGACGGCAACCGCTACCTGATCCTCGACAATGGCTACCGCTACGACGGTAATCCCGGGCAAGCCGATTACCGCGCGATCAAGTACGAAGAATATGGCGTGTTGCTGCCAAAGCCTGATGTCAGCGACGAAGTGACCGACCGTGACGCGATGACCACCGCTTCCTTGCTGGGCAGTGACGACATCCGTTCCCGCACCGAGCTGCAATGGCGCCTGTCCTTGCCGTTGCTGGTGTTCATCGTCACCTTGATGGCGGTGCCGCTGTCACGGGTCAATCCGCGTCAGGGCCGTTTCCTCAAGCTGCTGCCGGCGATTCTCCTCTACATGGCTTACCTGACCATCCTGATTGCCGCTCGCGGCGCCCTGGAAAAGGGCAAGATCCCGCCGGCGTTGGGGTTGTGGTGGGTGCACGGGATCTTCCTGGTCATTGGCCTGGGCCTGCTCTATTGGGAACCTTTGCGCTTGAAGATGGCGAGTCGCCGTAGCGCGCAGGAGGTGGCCCGTGGTTAAGCTCGATCGTTACATTGGTAGCAGCGTATTCATGGCGATCCTGGCGGTACTGGGGATCATTCTCGGTCTGGCGACACTGTTCGCGTTCATCGACGAGATGAGCGAAGTCAGCGATACCTACACCTTGGTCGACGTGGCAAGTTACGTACTGCTGACCGCGCCGCGACGTCTGTACGACATGCTGCCGATGGCGGCATTGATCGGTTGCCTGATCGGCCTCGGCAGCCTGGCCAGTAACAGCGAGCTGACCATCATGCGTGCGGCTGGCGTCTCGATCGGCCGGATCGTCTGGGCCGTGATGAAGCCGATGCTGATCCTGATGGTCGTTGGTGTCTTGATCGGTGAATACGTCGCGCCGGCCACCGAAGTGACTGCTCAGGCCAATCGTTCCCTGGCTCAGGGCGGGGGCGATGCACAAAGCGCCAAGCATGGTCTGTGGCACCGCCAGGGTGACGAGTTCATTCACGTCAACTCTGTCCAGCCTAATGGCCTGCTGTACGGCGTCACCCGTTATCGTTTCGATAATGAGCGTCATATGCTGTCCTCCAGCTTCGCCAAGCGGGCGCAGTTTGACCAGGATCACTGGCAGTTGAGCGACGTCACCACCACGCTGTTCCATGAGAAGAGCACCGAGGTGGTTTCCGCGCCTGTTGAGCGTTGGGATGTGGCTTTGAGCCCGCAACTGTTGAGTACGGTGGTGATGTCGCCGGACACGCTGTCGATCAGCGGCTTGTGGGGTTACATCCACTACCTGGCGGACCAGGGGTTGAGCAATGGCCGCTACTGGCTGGCATTTTGGGTCAAGGTGTTGCAGCCGTTGGTCACCGCTGCACTGGTACTGATGGCGATTTCATTCATCTTCGGTCCGTTGCGTTCGGTGACCCTTGGTCAGCGAGTGTTTACTGGCGTGCTGGTGGGCTTCACGTTCCGTATTGCCCAGGATTTGCTGGGGCCTTCGAGCCTGGTGTTTGGCTTCTCGCCGCTGTTTGCGGTGCTGGTGCCGGCCGGTATCTGTGCCTTGGCCGGATTCTGGTTATTGCGTCGCGCCGGTTAAGGGCGGGGCTTTCCCGACTTCACTGGTCATAAAAAACGCCCCTGTCGCAAGACCGGGGCGTTTTTGTACGTGCCGTCTGACCTGCGAACGTGACGCTTGCGCCGTGGATCAGGTACAATTCCCGGCTATTTTTCGGCGGGCTATGCCTGCAGCCTTTTTGAGTGTTGATCCGTGAGTGATTTGAGTCATATCCGCAATTTCTCCATCATCGCCCACATTGACCATGGCAAGTCGACGCTGGCCGACCGTTTCATTCAGATGTGTGGCGGCCTGGCCGAGCGCGAAATGGAAGCCCAGGTCCTCGACTCCATGGACCTTGAGCGGGAACGCGGCATCACCATCAAGGCGCATAGCGTTACCCTGTATTACAAAGCCCGTGATGGCGTCACCTATCAGCTGAACTTCATTGATACCCCCGGCCACGTTGACTTCACCTATGAAGTCAGCCGTTCGTTGGCGGCCTGTGAAGGCGCGCTGCTGGTGGTCGATGCCGGTCAGGGCGTTGAAGCCCAGTCCGTAGCCAACTGCTATACCGCGATCGAGCAGGGCCTGGAAGTGATGCCGGTGCTGAACAAGATCGACCTGCCACAGGCCGATCCGGACCGCGTCAAAGAAGAAATCGAAAAAATCATCGGCATCGATGCCACCGACGCGGTCACTTGCAGCGCCAAGACCGGTCTGGGCGTCGATGAAGTGCTGGAGCGCCTGGTTACCACCATTCCTGCGCCAACCGGCAACATCGAAGATCCGTTGCAAGCGTTGATCATCGACTCCTGGTTCGACAACTACCTGGGTGTTGTGTCCCTGGTTCGCGTGCGCCACGGCCGCGTGAAGAAGGGCGACAAGATCCTGGTCAAGTCCACCGGCAAGATCCACCTGGTGGACAGCGTCGGTGTATTCAACCCGAAACACACCGCCACCGTTGACCTGAAGGCCGGCGAAGTGGGCTTCATCATCGCCGGTATCAAGGACATCCACGGTGCACCAGTCGGTGACACCCTGACCTTGAGCTCGACGCCAGATGTCGACGTCCTGCCAGGCTTCAAACGCATCCAGCCGCAGGTTTACGCCGGCCTGTTCCCGGTCAGCTCCGACGATTTCGAAGATTTCCGTGAAGCGCTGCAAAAGCTCACCCTGAACGACTCGTCGCTGCAGTACACCCCGGAAAGCTCCGACGCCCTGGGCTTCGGCTTCCGTTGCGGCTTCCTCGGCATGCTGCACATGGAGATCATCCAGGAGCGCCTCGAGCGCGAGTATGACCTGGACCTGATCACCACCGCGCCGACAGTAATCTTCGAGCTGCTGCTCAAGACCGGTGAGACGATCTACGTCGATAACCCGTCGAAACTGCCGGACCTGTCTTCCATCGAAGACATGCGTGAGCCGATCGTGCGGGCCAACATTCTTGTGCCGCAAGAGCACCTTGGCAACGTCATTACGCTGTGCATCGAAAAACGTGGTGTGCAGGTCGACATGCTGTTCCTCGGCACCCAGGTCCAGGTGACCTACGACTTGCCGATGAACGAAGTGGTCCTGGACTTCTTCGATCGCCTGAAGTCCACCAGCCGCGGCTATGCTTCGCTGGATTACCATTTCGATCGTTACCAATCGGCTAGTCTGGTGAAACTGGATGTGCTGATCAACGGCGACAAGGTCGACGCCCTGGCGCTGATCGTGCACCGTGACAACGCGCACTACAAAGGTCGCCAGTTGACCGAGAAGATGAAAGAACTGATTCCGCGGCAGATGTTCGACGTGGCAATCCAGGCCGCCATTGGCGGGCAGATTGTGGCGCGGACAACCGTCAAGGCGCTCAGAAAGAACGTATTGGCCAAATGCTACGGTGGTGACGTCAGCCGTAAGAAGAAACTGCTGGAGAAGCAAAAGGCCGGTAAAAAACGCATGAAGCAGGTCGGCAACGTGGAAATTCCACAAGAAGCCTTCCTTGCCGTGCTCAGGTTGGATAGTTAGGTCCTATGTCACTAAATTTCCCGCTGTTGCTGGTCATCGCCGTATTTGTCTGCGGCCTGTTGGCGTTGCTTGATCTGTTGATCCTGGCACCGCGTCGGCGTGCCGCCATCGCTTCCTATCAGGGCAGCGTCAGCCAGCCTGATGTGGTGGTGGTCGAGAAACTGAACAAAGAGCCGCTGCTGGTCGAGTATGGCAAGTCGTTCTTCCCGGTGTTGTTCATCGTGCTGGTGCTGCGTTCGTTCCTGGTGGAACCGTTCCAGATTCCTTCCGGCTCGATGAAACCAACCCTGGACGTCGGCGACTTCATTCTGGTGAGCAAGTTTTCTTACGGGATCCGCCTGCCGGTGATCGACAAGAAAATCATCGAAGTTGGCGAGCCACAACGCGGTGATGTGATGGTGTTCCGCTATCCGAGCGACCCGAACGTCAACTACATCAAGCGTGTAGTGGGCTTGCCGGGTGATCAGGTTCGCTACACTGCTGACAAGCGTCTGTTCGTCAACGGCGAGTCGATTGCTGAAAAACTGGTCGGCTCCGAGCCGGGTACGCTGGGCAGCGCCGAGCTCTACAAGGAAAAACTCGGCGCTGCCGAGCACTTGATCCGCAAGGAAATGAGCCGCTATCGCGCAACGCCGGACCGTACATGGACTGTGCCTGCCGGGCACTATTTCATGATGGGCGACAACCGCGACAACTCCAACGACAGTCGCTACTGGGATGATCCGAGCATTCCCAAGGATCTGCTGGGCATGGTTCCCGACAAGAATATCGTCGGCAAGGCCTTCGCAGTCTGGATGAGCTGGCCGGAACCCAAACTCAGTCACCTGCCGAATTTCTCGCGGGTTGGCCTGATCCAGTAATCACACACGGCGCTGTTGAACACAGCGCCGAATGCATTTCTGGAACCGGCACATTCAGGACTGGAAGCATGAAGCCAATGATATTCAGGACGTTATTTTTGAACACAGCGTTAATTGTCCCAAGCCTGCGCCCAATCCCGGCGATGGCGGTGGAATCCAACCACGAACTCAGCGTGGGTAAACCGTGAGCGTCTCCTTAAGCCGTCTCGAGCGTCAGCTCGGTTACACCTTCAAGGATCAGGAACTGATGGTCCTGGCCCTGACTCACCGCAGCTTCGCCGGGCGTAACAACGAACGCCTGGAATTCCTCGGTGATGCCATTCTCAACTTCGTCGCCGGCGAGGCTTTGTTCGATCGCTTCCCGTTGGCTCGCGAAGGCCAATTGTCGCGTTTGCGCGCGCGCCTGGTGAAAGGTGAGACCCTGGCCGTACTGGCCCGCGGTTTCGATCTGGGCGAGTACTTGCGTTTGGGTTCCGGCGAATTGAAAAGCGGCGGTTTCCGTCGCGAGTCGATTCTGGCCGATGCCCTGGAAGCGCTGATTGGTGCGATCTATCTGGACGCCGGCATGGAAGTGGCGCGCGAACGCGTGCTGGCCTGGCTGGCCGGTGAGTTCGAAGGCCTGACACTGGTCGACACCAACAAGGATCCCAAGACCCGTTTGCAGGAACACCTGCAATCGCGCGGTTGCGATCTTCCTCGTTACGAGGTGGTGGACATCCAGGGTGAGCCGCACTGCCGAACCTTCTTCGTCGAATGCGAAGTTGTCTTACTGAATGAAAAAAGCCGAGGTCAGGGTGTGAGCCGTCGTATTGCCGAACAGGTAGCGGCCGCCGCAGCACTGATTGCCCTGGGCGTGGAGAATGGCAATGACTGATACAAACGCAACTCGCTGTGGCTACGTTGCCATCGTCGGCCGTCCCAACGTGGGCAAGTCCACACTGCTGAATCACATCCTCGGCCAGAAGCTGGCGATCACCTCGCGCAAACCGCAAACCACCCGCCACAACATGCTCGGCATCAAGACCGAGGGTGCCGTGCAAGCGATCTACGTTGACACCCCTGGCATGCACAAGGGTGGCGAAAAGGCGCTGAACCGCTACATGAACAAGACCGCTTCGGCGGCGTTGAAAGACGTCGACGTGGTGATCTTCGTGGTGGATCGCACCAAGTGGACCGAAGAAGACCAGATGGTCCTCGAGCGCGTGCAATACGTGACCGGCCCGCTGATCGTGGCGCTGAACAAGACCGACCGCATCGAAGACAAGGCCGAGCTGATGCCGCACTTGTCCTGGTTGCAGGAACAGCTGCCGAACGCGCAGATCATCCCGATTTCGGCCCAGCACGGTCACAACCTCGACGCGCTGGAGCGCGTGATTGCCGAGCATCTGCCGGAAAACGATCACTTCTTCCCGGAAGACCAGATCACCGACCGCAGCAGCCGTTTCCTCGCCGCCGAACTGGTACGCGAGAAAATCATGCGTCAGATGGGCGCGGAGCTGCCGTACCAGATCACCGTCGAAATCGAAGAGTTCAAGCAGCAGGGCAAGACCCTGCACATCCATGCCTTGATCCTCGTCGAGCGTGACGGCCAGAAGAAAATCATCATTGGCGACAAGGGCGAGCGCATCAAGCGCATCGGCACCGAGGCGCGCAAGGACATGGAGTTGCTGTTCGACTCCAAGATCATGCTGAACCTGTGGGTCAAGGTTAAGGGTGGCTGGTCCGATGACGAGCGTGCGTTGCGTTCGCTGGGTTATGGCGACCTGTAACTGATTCAAAGATCAAAAGATCGCAGCCTTCGGCAGCTCCTACATGGGTTTTGTGTTTACCTGTAGGAGCTGCCGAAGGCTGCGATCTTTTTGCAATTCCTGACAGGTAAATTCTTCACCATGTCGCAAACTCCGGCACTCGGCCAACCCGCCTACGTCCTCCATTCCCGCGCCTACCGCGAAAGCAGTGCGCTGGTGGACTTCCTCACGCCGCAAGGTCGGCTGCGGGCGGTGTTGCGCAGTGCGCGGGGCAAGGCCGGGACGCTGGCGCGGCCGTTTGTGCCGCTGGAAGTCGAGTTCCGCGGACGCGGCGAGCTGAAGAATGTCGGTCGTATGGAAAGTGCCGGCGTTTCCACCTGGCTCAATGGCGAGGCGCTGTTCAGTGGCCTGTATCTCAATGAATTACTGATTCGCCTGCTGCCTGCCGAAGACCCGCATCCTGCCGTGTTCGATCACTACGCCGCGACCTTGCTGGCCCTGGCCGAAGGTCGTCCGCTCGAGCCACTGCTGCGTTCGTTCGAATGGCGGCTGCTGGATGATCTGGGCTATGGCTTTTCCATGAATACCGACATTCACGAAGAGCCCATCGCACCTGACGGCCTCTATCGCTTACAAGTGGATGCGGGGCTGGAGCGGGTTTACCTGCTGCAACCCGGCCTGTTCAACGGTACGGAATTACTGGCCATGGCCGATGCTGACTGGAGCGCTCCCGGTGCCTTGTCGGCGGCCAAGCGTTTGATGAGACAGGCGCTGGCCGTTCATCTGGGCGGTCGGCCGCTGGTTTCCCGAGAGTTGTTTCGAAAGCCGTAAATTCCCCGTGTATGCTGTGCACCGAACTTTCTCTTCTTCTGGAGCGCTTTCCGTGACCACCAGCACCCGTATTCTTCTTGGCGTGAACATCGACCACGTTGCCACCCTGCGTCAGGCCCGGGGCACTCGCTACCCGGATCCGGTCAAGGCAGCACTGGACGCGGAAGAGGCGGGCGCTGACGGCATCACCGTGCACCTGCGTGAAGACCGTCGGCACATCCAGGAACGCGATGTGCTGCTGCTCAAGGACGTGCTGCAAACCCGCATGAACTTCGAAATGGGCGTCACTGAAGAGATGATGCAGTTCGCCGAACGGATTCGTCCGGCGCATATTTGCCTGGTGCCGGAAACCCGTCAGGAGCTGACCACCGAAGGTGGCCTGGACGTGGCGGGGCAGGAAGCGCGGATCAAGGCCGCGGTGGAGCGCCTGTCGAAGATTGGCTCCGAAGTGTCGCTGTTCATTGACGCCGACGAGCGTCAGATCGAAGCGTCCCGTCGTGTCGGCGCCCCCGCCATCGAGTTGCACACTGGGCGTTATGCCGATGCCGAGACGCCGACTGAAGTGGCGGAAGAACTCAAGCGCGTGGCTGATGGCGTGGCGTTTGGTTTGGCCCAGGGTCTGATCGTCAATGCAGGCCACGGTCTGCACTATCACAACGTTGAGGCCGTGGCGGCGATCAAGGGCATCAACGAGCTGAATATTGGCCATGCACTGGTGGCTCATGCGTTGTTCGTCGGGTTCAAGTCGGCTGTTTCGGAGATGAAAGCGCTGATTCTGGCGGCGGCTTTGAAGGGTTAAGATCAAAAGATCGCAGCCTTCGGCAGCTCCTACAGGGGATCGCATTCCAATGTAGGAGCTGCCGAAGGCTGCGATCTTTTGCTTTAAAGGGGAGCCGGTTCCTGCGCAGGCTTGCTCTTGTCGATCCCCGGCACGTGCAGGTTGCCCTCGGCCACCTGGTCGCCTTCAAGTTGCGGCTGCGTCACCCAGGTCAGGATGTCGTAATAGCGGCGGATGTTCGCCACAAAATGCACTGGCTCGCCGCCACGGGCGTAGCCGTAACGGGTTTTGCTGTACCACTTCTTCTCGGACAGACGCGGCAGCATTTTCTTCACGTCCAGCCACTTGTCCGGATTCAGCCCTTCCTTGGCCGCCAGTTTGCGCGCGTCGTCCAGGTGACCGCTGCCGACGTTGTAGGCGGCGAGGGCAAACCAGGTGCGATCCGGCTCCTGGATCGAATCGTCCAGCTGTTCCTTCATATAGGCCAGGTACTTGGCGCCGCCCATGATGCTCTGCTTGGGGTCGAGGCGGTTGGACACGCCCATGGCCTGTGCGGTGTTCTGGGTCAGCATCATCAAGCCACGCACGCCGGTCTTGGACGTGACGGCCGGTTGCCACAGGGATTCCTGATAGCCGATCGCCGCCAGCAGGCGCCAGTCGACTTTTTCTTTCTTGGCGTACGCCTTGAAGTGCTGTTCGTACTTGGGCAGGCGCTGCTGCAAATGCTGGGCGAACGTGGTGGCGCCCATGTAGCCGAGGACGTCGACATGCCCGTAATAACGGTCTTTAAGGCGTTGCAGGGTGCCGTTTTTCTTGACCTTGTCGAGGTAGTCGTTGATCTCGTTGAGCAGGCTGTTGTCGTCACCGGGCGCCACCGCCCAACTCTGGTTGCTGGCGTCACCCAGGTCAAAGGCGACCCGGATGTTAGTGAAGTAGACCTGGTTCATCGCCACTTCATTGGAGTCGACCAGTGTCAGGTCGATCTGACCTTCGTCGACCATGCGCAACAGATCGACCACTTCAACCTGGTCGGACTCTTCATAATCAATGCCGGGAAATTTCTTTTTCAGCTCCGCCAGTTGTCCGGCGTGGGTGCTGCCCTTGAGTACCATGATCTTCTTGCCCACCAGATCCTTCGCATCGGTCGGCCGTGATTTGCCGTTGCGGTAGATGATCTGCGGGGTGACTTCCAGATAGGAGTGGGAAAAACGCACCTGCTTCTTGCGTTCTTCGCTGCTGACCAGGCCGGCGGCGGCCAGCACCGGGCCGTTGGGCTTGCCGACCTGATTGAACAGGTCGTCGAGGTTGTCGGCAGTCTCGATCTTCAGCTCGACCCCCAGATCGTCGGCAAAGCGCTTCACCAGCTCGTATTCGAAGCCGGTTTCACCGTTGCGATCCTGAAAGTAGGTGGCGGGGCTGTTACGGGTGACCACCCGCAGCACACCATCCTCCTTTACGCGCTCCAGCGTGTTGGGTTTATCAACACAGCCACCGAGCATCAGGAAGAGTCCGGTTGCGATCAGCCATTTGGCGTACCGCGGACGCAAAGCCGTTGGGGAAAACATGTGCGCAGTATACGCAAAGGACCACGGGCGCCATATCTCGACAGCGAAGGGGTTGTCTGCTAGCGATCACAAAATCGGCCGAAACCCCGCAGGAATGGGCTTTGTCTGCATTTTGATACAGTAAAAATAAGCTGTTGTTATGTGCCCGTTTAACCTGACTTTCGAGGCAGAAACACAGATCGACACTCGAGTGCAACCGTGCGTAGCGTTTCGGGTGATGTCGCGGGCTGTTTAGGCTAGAATGCACGGCCTCAAAGCACACCCCTTCCCGAGGCTGTCCCGAAGATGTTGATCCTGCGCGGCGCTCCTGCCCTTTCTGCCTTTCGCCACAGCAAGCTCCTTGAGCAACTGAGCCAGAAGGTTCCGGCTGTCAGCGGCCTGTATGCTGAATTCGCTCACTTCGCCGAAGTTACCGGCGTCCTGACCGGCGACGAACAGCAGGTGCTCGCGCGCCTTCTGAAGTACGGTCCAAGCGTTCCGGTACAAGAGCCGACCGGTCGTCTGTTCCTGGTGTTGCCGCGTTTCGGCACCATCTCGCCATGGTCGAGCAAGGCCAGCGACATCGCTCGCAATTGCGGTCTGACCAAGATCCAGCGCCTGGAGCGCGGCATCGCCTTCTACGTTGCCGGCCAGTTCAGCGATGCTGAAGCACAGCTGATTGCTGATGCGCTGCACGACCGCATGACCCAGATCGTCCTGGGCAACCTCGAACAGGCTGCCGGCCTGTTCAGCCACGCCGAACCCAAGCCCCTGACCGCGATCGACGTGTTGGGTGGCGGCCGCGCCGCGCTGGAAAAAGCCAACACCGAGCTGGGCCTGGCCCTGGCTGAAGACGAGATCGATTACCTGGTCAACGCCTTCGTCGGCTTGAAGCGCAACCCGCACGACATCGAACTGATGATGTTCGCCCAGGCGAACTCCGAGCACTGCCGTCACAAGATCTTCAACGCCAGTTGGGACATCGACGGCGAGAGCCAGGAAAAAAGCCTGTTCGGCATGATCAAGAACACCTACGTGATGCACAGCGAAGGCGTTCTGTCAGCTTATAAGGACAACGCTTCGGTGATCGTCGGCTCGGTAGCCGGTCGTTTCTTCCCGGACCCTGAAACCCGCCAGTACGGCGCGGTGCAGGAGCCGGTGCACATCCTGATGAAGGTTGAAACCCACAACCACCCGACCGCGATTGCCCCGTTCCCGGGCGCATCCACCGGTTCCGGCGGCGAGATCCGCGACGAAGGCGCTACCGGTCGCGGTGCCAAGCCTAAGGCTGGCCTGACCGGTTTCACCGTGTCCAACCTGCAGATCCCAGGTTTCGAGCAGCCGTGGGAAGTGCCGTACGGCAAGCCCGAGCGCATCGTGACCGCGCTGGACATCATGATCGAAGGCCCGCTGGGCGGCGCCGCGTTCAACAACGAATTCGGCCGTCCGGCCCTGACTGGCTACTTCCGTACCTTCGAACAATCGATCACCACCCCGCACGGTGACGAAGTTCGCGGTTACCACAAGCCAATCATGCTGGCTGGCGGCATGGGCAACATCCGTGAAGAGCACGTCAAGAAAGGCGAGATCCTGGTCGGCTCCAAGCTGATCGTGCTCGGCGGCCCGGCGATGTTGATCGGCCTGGGCGGCGGCGCGGCTTCCTCCATGGCCACCGGTACCAGCTCGGCAGACCTGGACTTCGCTTCCGTACAGCGTGAAAACCCTGAGATGGAGCGTCGCTGCCAGGAAGTCATCGACCGTTGCTGGCAGCTGGGCGACAAGAACCCGATCAGCTTCATCCACGACGTGGGTGCAGGCGGTCTGTCCAACGCCTTCCCGGAACTGGTCAACGACGGCGACCGCGGTGGCCGTTTCGAACTGCGCAACATTCCAAACGACGAGCCGGGCATGGCCCCGCACGAAATCTGGTCCAACGAATCCCAGGAACGTTACGTTCTGGCGGTCGGTCCGGCTGACTTCGAGCGCTTCAAGGCGATCTGCGAACGTGAGCGTTGCCCGTTTGCCGTCGTCGGCGAAGCCACTGCCGAACCGCAGCTTACTGTCACGGATAGCCACTTCGGCAACAGCCCGGTGGACATGCCGCTGGAAGTGTTGCTGGGCAAAGCCCCGCGCATGCACCGTTCGGTGGTTCGTGAAAACGAGCTGGGCGACGATTTCGATCCGTCTACCCTGGACATCGGCGAGTGCGTCGAGCGCGTGCTGCATCACCCGGCCGTGGCGAGCAAGAGCTTCCTGATCACCATCGGCGACCGCACCATCACCGGCCTGGTGGCCCGTGACCAAATGGTCGGTCCGTGGCAGGTTCCGGTGGCCGACGTTGCCGTCACCGCCACCAGTTTCGACGTCTACACCGGCGAAGCCATGGCCATGGGTGAGCGTACTCCGCTGGCGCTGCTGGACGCTCCGGCGTCGGGTCGCATGGCCATCGGCGAAACCCTGACCAACATCGCCGCTTCGCGCATCGGCAAGATCTCCGACATCAAACTGTCGGCGAACTGGATGTCCGCTGCCGGTCACCCGGGTGAAGACGCACGTCTGTACGACACCGTGAAAGCGGTCGGCATGGAACTGTGCCCTGAGCTGGGCATCACCATTCCGGTGGGCAAGGACTCGATGTCCATGGCTACGCGCTGGAACGATGAAGGCGTCGACAAATCCGTCACGTCGCCAATGTCGCTGATCGTCACCGGTTTCGCGCCAGTCACTGACATCCGTCAGACCCTGACCCCGCAACTGCGCATGGACAAGGGCACCACCGACCTGATCCTGATCGACCTCGGCCGTGGCCAGAACCGCATGGGCGCCTCGATCCTGGCACAGGTTCACGGCAAGCTCGGCAAACAGGCTCCGGACGTCGATGACGCCGAAGACCTGAAAGCCTTCTTCGCCGTGATCCAGGGCCTCAACGCCGACGGTCACCTGCTGGCTTACCACGACCGTTCCGACGGTGGTCTGCTGACCAGCGCCGTGGAAATGGCCTTCGCCGGTCACTGCGGTCTGAGCCTGAACCTCGACGGTCTGGCTGAAACCTCCGCCGACATCGCCGCAATCCTGTTCAACGAAGAACTGGGTGCCGTGATCCAGGTTCGCCAGGACGCTACGCCGGACATCCTCGCGCAGTTCAGCGCTGCCGGTCTGGGTGAGTGCGTGTCGGTGATCGGTCAGCCGATCAACAACGGCCAGATCAACATCACCTTCAACGGTGACACCGTGTTCGAAGGCCAGCGTCGTCTGATGCAGCGCCAGTGGGCGGAGACCAGCTACCAGATCCAGCGTCTGCGTGACAACGCCGACTGCGCCGATCAAGAGTTCGACGTGTTGCTGGAAGAAGACAATCCGGGCCTGAGCGTCAAGCTCAGCTACGACGTCAACCAGGACATCGCTGCGCCTTACATCAAGAAAGGCATCCGCCCACAGGTTGCCGTGCTGCGTGAGCAGGGCGTCAACGGTCAGGTGGAAATGGCAGCAGCGTTCGACCGCGCCGGTTTCAACGCGATCGACGTGCACATGAGCGACATTCTGGCCGGCCGTGTCGACCTGAACGAGTTCAAGGGCCTGGTCGCTTGCGGCGGTTTCTCCTACGGCGACGTATTGGGTGCCGGTGAAGGCTGGGCGAAATCCGCGCTGTTCAACAGCCGTGCCCGCGATGCGTTCCAGGGCTTCTTCGAACGTAACGACAGCTTCACCCTCGGCGTGTGCAACGGTTGCCAGATGATGTCCAACCTCCACGAGCTGATCCCGGGCAGCGAGTTCTGGCCGCACTTCGTGCGTAACCGCTCCGAGCAATTCGAAGCGCGCGTAGCAATGGTGCAGATCCAGGAATCGAACTCGATCTTCCTGCAGGGCATGGCCGGTTCGCGTATGCCAATCGCCATTGCTCACGGTGAAGGTCATGCCGAGTTCGCCAGCGAAGAAGCTCTGCTGGAAGCCGATCTGTCCGGTTGCGTGGCGATGCGTTTCGTCGACAACCACGGCAAGGTCACCGAAACCTACCCGGCCAACCCGAACGGCTCACCGCGCGGGATCACCGGTTTGACCAGCCGCGACGGTCGCGTAACGATCATGATGCCGCACCCGGAGCGTGTGTTCCGCGCCGTGCAGAACTCGTGGCGTTCGGAAGACTGGAACGAAGACGCACCTTGGATGCGCATGTTCCGTAATGCCCGCGTCTGGGTTAACTGATAGCTGTGTACAAGCTCAGCTTTTTCGTTCCTGACAGTCATGTCGAGGTGGTCAAGAGCGCCGTATTCGCTGCCGGTGGCGGGCGGATCGGGGCTTATGACCATTGCGCCTGGCAGGTGTTGGGCCAAGGCCAGTTTCGTCCGTTGGATGGCAGTTCGCCGTTCATTGGCGAAGCGGGGCAGGTCGAGCAGGTCGAGGAATGGAAAGTTGAGCTTGTGGTAGCGGATGAGTTGATTCGTTCGGTGGTGGCGGCTTTGAAACAGAGTCACCCCTACGAGACACCAGCTTATGAAGTGTGGCGGTTGGAGGATTTCTGATCTTCTCGTCGCTTAAACAAAAAAACCGCTGAAAGCGATTTCAGCGGGTTTTTTATTGCCTTTAACGCACCCCCTGTAGGAGCTGCCGAAGGCTGCGATCTTTTGATCTTAAAAAATCAAGATCAAAAGATCGCAGCCTGCGGCAGCTCCTACAGGGTGCGTGTCGAACTTATGGGCGGATTTCGATCATCGTGCCATCCGGCACCAGGTTCCAGATTTCGCGCATGTCCATGTTGCGCATGGCGATGCAGCCATCGGTCCAGTCCAGGGTGTGGAACAGGTCTTCCGGAGTGTCTTCGGTGTCCGGGGTGCCGTGGATCATGATCATGCCGCCGGGCTCGACGCCTTCGCGGCGGGCGCGGGCGGAATCGCTGATGTTCGGGTAGGAGATGTGCATCGCCAGGTTGAAGCGGTCACTGACTTTGCGCCAGTCGACCCAATAGAAACCCTCCGGCGTGCGCTTGTCACCCTCCATCAGCTTCGGCCCCTTGGGGCGTTTGCCCAGGGAAATGCGATAGGTCTTCAGCGGCTTGCCGTCATTGATCAATTGCAATTGATGAGAGGACTTGAGAACCAGAATTTTCTCGATGGGCTTGCCGTTGAGCGTTTCCACGGCGGAAGCCTGGGACAGCGCTACAAACGACAAGCAAAACAGGGCAAGCAACCAGCGCATTGAAACGATTCCCCAAGAGGTGTCGCGACTATTTAGTTATAGATGTTTTTGCAAGGAGCTGCCGCAGGCAGCAATCTTTAAGCGCCTGCGACGGTGCCGAATTTGTAATCAAATAATTGCAGGCTGAGCCAGCGGCGGGATCGATTCTGACCGCACGGGGTAGACCTCGGTCCGACGGTCAGCGAAGAAGCATTCTAAGGTACGGCCCACCGTGCGGAAAGCCAACTCGGACCAAGGAATGTCGGCTTCGTCGAATAGTTGCACTTCCAGGCTCTCGGGGCCGGCAGAAAAGTCCAGGTCCGCCAGTTCGGCGCGGAAGAACACGTGCACCTGGCTGATGTGCGGCACGTCGATCAGCGTATAGATGCTCAAATTGCGCACCCGGGCGCAGGCTTCCTCGGCGGTTTCGCGGATGGCCGCCTGCTCGATGGTCTCGCCGTTCTCCATGAAACCGGCGGGCAGGGTCCAATAGCCGAGTCGCGGCTCGATGGCGCGTCGGCACAGCAACACCTTGGAGCCCCAGGTCGCCACGCACCCGGCGACAATATTGGGGTTCTGGTAATGAATGGTGTGACAGCTGTCGCAAACGAAACGCAGGCGCGAATCGCCTTCTGGAATGCGCTGGGTCACCGGGTTGCCGCACTGACTGCAAAATTTCATGCTTGGGTTCCTGAATGCTGCGCCTATCTTGGCGTGCGGCGGTGTCTGTCGGCAAGTTGTCGTTTCGCGACACGCCGCCATTCGGGGGGTTGGGCGACCGATGCGATTGGTGCATGATGCAGGGTAAGGCACAGATCGAGAACACTCATGCTGGACGAGCTACTGCATCGGGTAAGTAACCACACACCGCGAACGCTGGAGACCGACCGACGTTTCCCCGAGGCCGCCGTCCTGGTGCCCATCACTCGCAGTGATGAACCGGAGTTGGTATTGACCCTGCGTGCCAGCGGACTCTCAACCCATGGCGGCGAAGTCGCTTTTCCCGGCGGCCGACGCGACCCCGAAGACCCAGACCTGATTTTTACTGCCCTGCGCGAAGCCGAAGAAGAGATCGGCCTGCCGCCCGGATTGGTCGAGGTGATCGGCCCGTTGAGCCCGCTGATTTCCCTGCACGGCATCAAGGTCACCCCTTATGTCGGGGTGATTCCGGACTTCGTCGAGTACCAGGCCAATGATGCCGAGATCGCCGCGGTTTTCAGCGTGCCGCTGGAATTCTTCCGCAAGGACCCGCGTGAACACACCCACCGCATCGATTATCAAGGCCGCAGTTGGTACGTGCCGAGCTATCGCTATGGCGAGTACAAGATCTGGGGCCTGACAGCGATCATGATCGTCGAGTTGATCAACCTGCTCTATGACGCGAAAATCAGCCTGCACCAACCCCCGAAAAGCTTTATCAATACTTGAAGCCATCATTCGAATGGCCTGAACACGCCGCTGCCTGAGCCTTGAGGACAACACGATGAAATACCGCCTGGGCGACGCCCGTGTCGAGACCCACCCACAGAGCTGGGTCGCACCCAACGCCGTGCTCGTGGGCAAGGTCAAGCTGGAAGAGGGCGCCAACGTCTGGTTCAACGCCGTGCTGCGCGGCGACAACGAGTTGATCCTGATCGGCAAGAACAGCAACGTCCAGGACGGCACCGTGATGCACACCGACATGGGCTACCCGCTGACCATCGGCACCGGCGTGACCATCGGCCACAATGCCATGCTCCATGGCTGCACTGTTGGGGATTACAGCCTGATCGGGATCAACGCTGTCATTCTCAACGGCGCGAAAATCGGCAAGAACTGCATCATCGGCGCCAATTCGCTGATCGGCGAAGGCAAGGAAATTCCCGACGGCTCGCTGGTGATGGGTTCGCCCGGCAAGGTTGTGCGCGAGTTGACCGAACAGCAGAAGAAGATGCTGGAAGCCAGTGCCGCTCACTACGTGCATAACTCCCAGCGTTATGCCCGTGATCTGGCCGAGCAAGAACAATGACCGCTACCGAACGCCCAGTGGCATCGCCCTGCGTGAACATCTGTGCGCTGGACGACGATGACATCTGCACCGGTTGCCAGCGTACGGTAGAAGAAATCACCCGTTGGAGCCGGATGGACAACGAGGAGCGCCGCAAGGTGCTGGGGTTGTGTCATGAGCGGGCGAAAGCCAGTGGGTTGATCTGGATGTTGCCGACCAAATCCAATAATTGAATAGAGCGGGCTTTTGTGGCGAGGGAGCTTGCTCCCGCTGGGCTGCGAAGCAGCCCCAATCTGGTCAAGGTCATACATTTGACACACCGCGTCTTCCGGTTTTGGGACCGCTTCGCGCTCCAGCGGGAGCAAGCTCCCTCGCCACAGGTTATTTGTGTCCGAAGATGAAGTAATCTGTGCGCAAAATTGACAGGTGTTCCCACGCCCCATGCTCTTCCTGATCGCCTACATCAGCAGCGTCGTGCTGATCAACTACGCCTTCTCCACAGCCCCGCACCTGGACATCATCTGGTCGGCCTGGGGCGGGTTGGTGTTCATCCTGCGCGACATGGTGCAAACCCGTTTCGGCCACGGTGCCATCGCGGCGATGCTGGCGGCGCTGGTGCTGTCTTATGTCACGTCTGATCCGTCCATCGCCCTGGCCAGCGCCACGGCGTTCGCAGTCTCCGAGTGCATCGACTGGCTGGTGTTCAGCATCACCAAACGTCCTTTGCACGATCGCCTGTGGATAAGTTCAGCCCTGAGCATTCCCCTCGACACCTTTATCTTTTTCGGCATGATCGATGCGCTGACTCCCGGCGTGATCCTCACCGCCCTGGGCTCGAAGTTCGCCGGTGTGACTGCCGTGTGGCTGATCATGGCGTGGCGCCTGCGCAAACAGGCTGTCGTCGGCTGAAGTTCATGTAAAATGCCGCGCTTTCTCCCCATGGGAAGCGCGCATGGCGACGCATCCCTCGATGATCCGCTTCTTGAGGACCTGCAGATGACCCGTATCGGAACTCCATTGTCGCCGACCGCGACCCGCGTATTGATGTGTGGCTGTGGCGAGTTGGGCAAGGAAGTGGTGATCGAGCTGCAACGCCTGGGCGTTGAAGTGATTGCCGTGGACCGCTACGCCAACGCGCCGGCCATGCAGGTTGCGCACCGCAGCCACGTCATCAACATGCTCGACGGCGCCGCCCTGCGTGCCGTGATCGAAGCCGAGAAGCCGCACTTCATCGTGCCGGAAATCGAAGCCATCGCCACCGCGACCCTGGTCGAACTGGAAGCCGAAGGCTTCACCGTGATCCCGACCGCGCGCGCCGCGCAGTTGACCATGAACCGCGAAGGCATTCGTCGCCTCGCCGCCGAAGAGCTGGACCTGCCGACCTCGCCGTACCACTTCGCCGACACCTTCGAGGACTACAGCAAGGCTGTCGAAGACCTCGGTTTCCCGTGTGTGGTCAAGCCGGTGATGAGCTCGTCGGGCAAGGGCCAGAGCCTGCTGCGCAGCGTCGATGACGTCAAAACAGCCTGGGACTACGCGCAAGAAGGCGGCCGCGCCGGTAAAGGTCGGGTGATCATCGAAGGCTTCATCGATTTCGACTACGAAATCACCCTGCTGACCGTGCGTCACGTCGGCGGCACCACCTTCTGCGCGCCGGTCGGCCACCGTCAGGAGAAGGGCGACTACCAGGAATCCTGGCAGCCTCAAGCCATGAGCCCGATTGCCTTGGCTGAATCCGAGCGTGTTGCCAAAGCGGTGACTGAAGCGTTGGGCGGCCGTGGTCTGTTTGGTGTTGAGTTGTTCATCAAGGGTGATCAGGTGTGGTTCAGCGAAGTCTCGCCGCGCCCGCACGACACCGGCCTGGTGACCCTGATTTCCCAGGACCTGTCGCAATTCGCCCTGCATGCACGCGCTATTCTCGGTTTGCCGATCCCATTGATCCGTCAGTTCGGACCATCCGCTTCGGCGGTGATCCTGGTGGAAGGGCAGTCGACTCAGACCGCTTTCGCCAACCTCGGTGCTGCGTTGAGCGAGCCGGATACCGCGCTGCGCCTGTTCGGCAAGCCTGAAGTCAACGGTCAGCGCCGCATGGGTGTTGCATTGGCGCGTGACGAGTCGATCGAAGCTGCTCGCGCCAAGGCGACGCGTGCTTCGCAGGCGGTTGTCGTCGAGCTGTAAAAACCTTTTCGCGGGCAAGCCCGTATCTCTGTGGGAGCGGGCTTGCCCGCGAATGCGATCTGACATTCAACAAAGATGTCGACTGACACACCGCCATCGCGGGCAAGCCCGCTCCCACAGGTTCCGTGTCCGACCCGGCTTTACGGGTCCGCCTATAATTTGTGGATGCTGAAAATCCCTACTTCAACGCTCCGGGCCTGAACATGAATTCGCAAAGCATCATCGTCCCGAAAATCTCCACGCTGCCGGTGCACGAGCCCCGAGCCCGGGCGATCGTGCGGTGGCTGGTGCGCAAGAACATCATCGAGGAAGAGCTGACCACCTGCGGCCGCACCGGCAATCGCATGGCCCACGCCATCGCCGATGGCGCCCGCGCGGTGGTGCTGCACCCGGAAGCCTTGCCGTTTGGCGAGCCGGTCAATGGCCTGGAAATCGTCACCAAGCGCTGCATCTATACGCCGGCCAAGGGGTTTCTCAGTGAGGCCGGTTGCGCCGAGTGCCGCAAGGAAGTCGGTGAAGCGCTGTTTGAAAGTCTGGAAGACTGGATGCCGGGACGGACTGACAACTTCACTTGCCCGGAATGCGGGCATGAAGATGACATCAACGGCTTTCTGTTTTTGCAGGAATGCGGCTTTTCCAACCTGGGCTTCATTTTCAACAACTGGGCCGAAGCCGGGTTCAAGCAGAGCTTTCTCGACGAGTTTGCCGACTGGCTGGATCAACCCGTCAGTTGGGTAAAGGTCGAACTCTAAAAAACGCCGCATCCCCCTGTAGGAGCTGCCGCAGGCTGCGATCTTTTGACCTTGATGTTCAAAAACAAGATCAAAAGATCGCAGCCTGCGGCAGCTCCTACAGGAAGCGAAATTCCCGTATATCTGTAACATCGATAATAGACAGAGTTTTACATTGAACCCGAGGGGGTGTCTGACTATAATGGCGCGCTTCCATTTTCCCGCTCGGGAGCCCCCGCGATGCTGCGTATCAGCCAAGAAGCTCTGACATTCGACGACATTCTCCTAGTGCCCGGTTATTCCGAGGTGCTTCCTAACGAAGTCAGTCTCAAGACCCGCCTTACCCGTGGCATCGAGCTGAATATTCCACTGGTTTCCGCTGCCATGGACACCGTCACTGAAGCCCGTCTGGCAATCGCCATGGCTCAGGAAGGTGGCATCGGCATCATCCACAAGAACATGACCATCGAGCAGCAAGCTGCCGAAGTCCGCAAGGTCAAGCGTTACGAAGCCGGTGTGGTCAAGGACCCGATCACCATCGACGCCGACGCTACCGTGCGCGAGTTGTTCGAACTGACCCGCATGCACAACATCTCCGGCGTCCCGGTGCTGCACAATGGCGACCTGGTCGGCATTGTCACTTCCCGTGACGTGCGTTTCGAAAATCGTCTGGAAGCCACTGTCCGTGAAGTCATGACGCCGAAAGAGCGTCTGGTCACGGTCAAGGAAGGCGCCGACAAGAACGACGTTCGCGAGTTGCTGCACAAGCACCGCATCGAACGCGTGCTGATCGTCGACGACAAATTCGCCCTCAAAGGCATGATGACCGTCAACGACATCGAAAAAGCCAAGGCTTACCCGCTGGCCAGCAAGGACGATCAAGGTCGTCTGCGCGTTGGCGCCGCCGTCGGGACCGGTAAAGACACCGGTGACCGCGTCGCTGCCCTGGTCAACGCCGGCGTTGACGTGGTGGTGGTCGACACCGCCCACGGTCACTCCAAAGGCGTGATCGACCGCGTTCGCTGGGTCAAACAGAATTTCCCTGAAGTGCAGGTCATCGGCGGCAACATCGCCACCGGCGCTGCCGCCAAGGCTCTGGCCGAAGCTGGCGCTGACGCGGTCAAGGTCGGTATCGGCCCGGGCTCGATCTGCACCACTCGTATCGTCGCCGGTGTCGGCGTCCCGCAAATCAGTGCCATCGCCAACGTTGCCGCTGCCCTTGAAGGCACTGGCGTTCCGTTGATCGCCGACGGCGGCATCCGTTTCTCCGGTGACCTGTCCAAGGCCATCGTAGCCGGTGCTTCCTGCGTGATGATGGGCTCGATGTTCGCCGGTACTGAAGAAGCACCGGGCGAGATCGAACTGTTCCAGGGCCGTTCGTACAAGGCTTATCGCGGCATGGGTTCGCTGGGCGCCATGTCCCAGGCTCAAGGCTCCTCCGACCGTTACTTCCAGGACTCCTCGGCAGGCGCCGAGAAACTGGTTCCGGAAGGCATCGAAGGGCGTGTTCCTTACAAGGGCACCCTAAGCGCGATCATCCACCAGTTGATGGGCGGCCTGCGTTCCTCGATGGGTTACACCGGCAGTGCCGACATCGAAGAAATGCGCACCAAGCCTGAGTTCGTGCGGATCACCGGCGCTGGCATGGCCGAGTCCCACGTTCACGACGTGCAGATCACCAAAGAAGCGCCAAACTACCGCGTAGGTTGAGCCTTCAAGCAACAAGCTAAGCAACCGGGGCTGTTTTATTCAGCCCCGAGTTGTTTCTGAATCACGACTGTTTCTGAATGACTTAGACGAGACTGAATCATGGCCCTCGATATTCACGCTCACCGCATCCTGATCCTCGACTTCGGTTCCCAGTACACCCAACTGATCGCCCGCCGCGTGCGTGAAATCGGCGTGTACTGCGAACTGCATCCATTCGATATGGACGAAGATGCGATCCGCGAATTCGCTCCTAAAGGCGTCATCCTCGCTGGCGGCCCAGAGTCGGTCCACGAAGCCAACAGCCCTCGCTGCCCGCAAGCCGTGTTTGACCTGGGCGTTCCGGTCTTCGGTATCTGCTACGGCATGCAGACCATGGCCGAACAACTGGGCGGCAAGGTTGAAGGTTCCGAGCTGCGTGAGTTCGGTTATGCCCGCGTAGACGTGGTCGGCAAGAGCCGCCTGCTCGACGGCATCGAAGACCACATCGACGCTGACGGCCTGTTTGGCCTCGACGTATGGATGAGCCACGGTGACAAGGTCACCAAGATGCCGGAAGACTTCCACATCCTGGCCAGCACCCCGAGCTGCCCGATTGCCGGCATGTTCAGCGACGAGCGTCGTTACTACGGCGTGCAGTTCCACCCGGAAGTGACCCACACCAAGCAGGGCGGTCGCATCCTGTCGCGCTTCATCCTCGACATCTGCGAGTGTGAAGCCCTGTGGACGCCGTCGAAGATCGCTGAGGACGCCATCGCCCAGGTTCGCGCCCAGGTTGGCACCGACAACGTCCTGCTCGGTCTGTCCGGCGGTGTGGATTCGTCCGTGGTTGCCGCGCTGCTGCACAAAGCCATCGGCGACCAGCTGACTTGCGTGTTCGTCGACAACGGCCTGCTGCGCTTGCACGAAGGCGAGCAAGTGATGGCCATGTTCGCCGAGAACATGGGCGTCAAGGTGATTCGCGCCAACGCCGAGGACCAATTCCTCAACAACCTGGCCGGCGAAGCCGACCCGGAGAAGAAGCGCAAGATCATCGGTCGTACCTTCATCGACGTATTCGATGCCCAGTCCAACAAACTGGACAACATCAAGTACCTGGCGCAAGGCACCATCTATCCAGACGTGATCGAGTCGGCTGGCGCGAAAAGCGGCAAGGCCCACGTGATCAAGTCGCACCACAACGTGGGCGGCTTGCCGGAAGAAATGAACCTGAAACTGGTTGAACCGCTGCGTGAGCTGTTTAAGGACGAAGTCCGTCGTCTGGGCCTGGAACTGGGCCTGCCGTACGACATGGTCTACCGTCACCCGTTCCCGGGCCCGGGCCTGGGCGTGCGGATCCTCGGTGAAGTGAAGAAAGAATACGCCGACCTGCTGCGTCGCGCCGACCACATCTTCATCGAAGAACTGCGCAAGGCCGACTGGTACCACAAGGTCAGCCAGGCATTCGTGGTATTCCAGCCGGTGAAATCGGTTGGCGTGGTCGGCGATGGCCGCCGTTACGCTTGGGTTGTGGCCCTGCGTGCCGTGGAAACCATCGACTTCATGACCGCGCGTTGGGCACACCTGCCTTACGAACTGCTGGAAACTGTCAGCGGCCGCATCATCAATGAAATCGAAGGCATCTCCCGCGTCACCTACGACGTGTCGAGCAAGCCGCCGGCGACCATTGAGTGGGAATGATCCTGCACAAGCTTTGATGGCTAGATCGCAGTCACAACAAAAGCCGTGTGAAATCAGATTTCACACGGCTTTTTTGTCGGCGGGTTACAGCGGTTTCGACCAGCCGCCCAGCCTCAGGCCCATGTTGTCGAGGCCCTGTAGCAGTTCTTTGATGCTGTCATAGCGTTTTTCATTCACCGATGGCCAGTTCGGGCGCTCGATGTAGTAACGACCTGCATCGTCAATCTCGATGAGCGTACGCACGAGGGCTTTGGTGCGACTGCGATGCACCAGAAACAACAGCCCGGGTTGTTGCTTTAAGGTGTACATGCCGTAGCGCGGTAGCAGGGTTTCGATTTCCGACATGGATTGCGCCGTCCAGGGTGTTTCCATTTGCAGGCGCAAGTCTCCTTTGACCAGGGCAGCCTTACCGCTGAGGTTATCGCCAAAGTGCAGGACCTTGCCCGGATCGGGTTCGATCCCCGTGGAGGAGCCTTCGGCGACGTCTTCAACGCGAATACCAATGGCTTCTTCCAGCTCGCTGACGCCGGCAATGTTTTTGAAGGTGTTGGAGTGGGAGTTGCCCATCAGGGCCACCCATTTGTGAGCGCCGCGCATTGCCTGGTCGCTGCGAATGGTGGATCTGGCAAAGAAGTTCATCATTTTCTGCCGCGCTGTTTCATCGATGATGCTTTGCGCGCCGTTGGTGATCTCCATGCCCGTGACCCTGTAACTCGCCATGCAGTCGATGGCTTGCACGTTGACTCCCTGTTTTGCAGCTTCCCTGACCAGTTCAGTAAACGTGTAGCGTCCCAGCGGATCCGTCATGTTCCCGGCGTCGAGCGTCTTGAGGTAGCTTTGCAGTTCCCTGGACATCACCCCTGTTTTGAAGAGCGAATTCAGCGCGGCCTGATGGAAGTCGGTCAACAGGTGTTCCATGTACAGCGTCTTCACGTTTTTACTGGCCAGCAGCTCCATGTTTTCGATCAGCCATTGTTTGCTGCCGATACCAGCATGGCTTTCACCGATGATCAATCCGCGGGCATGTTCCAGACTCTTCTCGATGATTTCCTCGGCGCTGGCTTCGGGATTCAATGTCGGGG